>JAJZSA010000093.1 GCA_021822115.1 Pseudomonadota bacterium | reverse complement strand
TGCTGGGCGCGCAGGGGCGCGGCAGCCTGGCGTATTTCGGGCTGGCTGCGCCGCGCGTCATCCTGATGGGCACGCTGGGCAAGGCGGCTGGCGTGTCCGGCGCCTTCGTCGCGGCGGAACAGGTCGTCATCGACACCCTCGTCAACCAGGCGCGCAGCTATGTCTACACCACGGCTTCGCCGCCGGCGCTGGCAGTGGCCTTGCTGCAGAGCCTGTCGCTCATCGAACAAGGCGACGGCTTGCGCACGCATCTGCATGGCTTGATCGAACGTCTGCGCCACGGTCTGAGCGATCTGCCCTGGTCGTTGATGCCCTCGCAGACCGCCATCCAGCCCTTGCTGGTGGGCGACAATGAGGCGGCATTGCAACTCAGCGCAGGGTTGCGCGCGCGCGGCATCTGGGTCGCCGCCATCCGGCCGCCCACCGTGCCGCAGGGCACCGCGCGCTTGCGCATCACCTTGTCCGCCGCGCATCAAGCCGCGGATGTGGATCGCCTGATCGGAGCCTTGCATGAGCTTGCATGTTGAAGTGAGCGGTAGCGGGCAGCCGCTGGTCATGCTGCACGGCTGGGGCATGCATGGCGGTATCTGGCGCGAACTGGCTGCACAACTGGCGCAGGAGTTCGAGGTGTACAACGTGGATCTGCCTGGCCATGGGGCGAGCAGCGCCACCCCATTCACGCTGGATGCGGTGGTGGACCGGTTGGCGGCGCAGTTCTCCCAGCCGGTCATGCTGCTGGGCTGGTCGTTGGGCGGCATCCTGGCGCAGCATTGGGCGCTGCGTGCGCCGCAGCAGATAAGCAAGCTGGTGCTGGTCGCCAGTACGCCCTGTTTCACCGAGCGCGAGGATTGGCTGTTCGGCATGGGCAGCGCGATCTTGCAACAGTTCGCAGCCGAACTAGAGCAGAACCATGCCGCGACGTTGCGGCGCTTCCTGGCGTTGCAGGTGCGCGGCAGCGAGCATGAGCGCGAACTGCTGACCCGCATGCGCGAGCAGTTGTTCAGCCGTGGCGAGCCAGATTTGGCAGCGCTGCGCGGCGGTCTGGAGATCCTGCGCGATGCCGATCTGCGCGCGCAGGCCGCGACCATCGCGCAACCCACGCTGCTGATAGCCGGCGAGCGCGACAAATTGACGCCGCCGGAGGCGTCGTATTACTTGGCGCAGGTGATGCCGCAAGCGCAGGTGGCCGAGATCCTCGGCGCCGCGCATGCGCCGTTCCTGTCGCACCCGGCAATGTTTACAGAACACCTGAAGAGATTCCTGCATGAATGAGTTCGAGATCGACAAGCGCGAAGTGAGACGCGCGTTCAGCAAGGCGGCCGACAGCTATGATGCTGCCGCCGTGCTGCAACACGAGGTAGGCCAGCGCATGCTGGAAAAGCTGGATCTGATGCGCCTGCAGCCGCAACGCCTGCTGGATGTGGGCAGCGGCACCGGACGCGGCACGCGCCTGCTGGCGCAGCGCTATCCGCAGGCACAGGTCACCGCGCTCGATATCGCGCTTGGCATGCTGCAACATGCGCGCGGTACCAGCAGCTGGTGGCGCAAACTGTTCCAGGGGCAGCGCGCGCAGTATCTGTGTGCGGATGTGGAAGCGCTGCCGCTGGCGACACAGAGCGTGGACATGGTGTGGTCCAACCTGGCCCTGCAATGGTGCAACGACTTGCCGGCCACTTTCGTCGAGCTGCATCGCGTGATCCGCAACGATGGCTTGCTGATGTTCTCCACCTTCGGCCCGGATACTTTGCGCGAATTGCGCATCGCCTTCGCGGGCGTGGACGGCTACAATCACCTTAATCGTTTTGCGGATATGCATGACGTCGGCGACATGCTAGTGGCTGCCGGCTTCGCCGACCCGGTGATGGAGATGGAGACCTTGACCCTGACTTATGACGACGTGCGCGCGGTGATGCAGGATTTGAAGAGCATCGGCGCGCACAATGCCACCGCCGGGCGCGGCAGCGGCCTGATGGGCAAGCGCGCCTGGCAGCGCGTGACGGAGAATTACGAGCGGTTGCGCCGCGACGGCAAGTTGCCGACCACCTATGAGGTGATCTACGGCCATGCCTGGCGCGTGCCGCCCAAGCACACCGGGGATGGCCGCGCGGTGGTCAGGACGGATTTCAAGCTATGAGTTATTTCATCACCGGTACCGATACCGGCGTCGGCAAGACGCTGGTCAGTTGTGCCTTGCTGCACGGGTTCGCCGCGCAGGGCAAGCGCGCAGCCGGCTTCAAGCCGGTGGCGGCGGGTTGCGATGACGACGACCACAACGACGATGCCAAGGCGCTGCGCGCCGCGAGCACCATGCAATTGGCCTATGGCCAGGTGAATCCTTACTGCTTCCCGCGCCCCATCGCGCCGCATCTGGCGGCGCGCCATGTCGGGGTGCGCATCGAGATGCAGCGCATCCTCACCACCTATGAAGAACTGGAGTGCCAGGCCGACGAGGTGATCGTGGAAGGCGCGGGCGGTTTCCTGGTGCCCTTGAACGAGGAGCGCAGCTTCGCCGATCTGGCGCGCGAACTGGACATCCCGGTCATCCTGGTGGTGGGCATGCGTCTGGGCTGTATCAACCATGCCTTGCTCACCGACCTGGCGCTGGCGCAGCATCAGGTGGCTTGTGCCGGCTGGGTGGCCAATGTGCTGGATGCCGACATGCCGGCCTTGCAGGAGAACATCGAAGCGATACGCGAGCGTCTGGATGCGCCATTGCTGGGCGTGGTGCCGTATATGGCACAGCCCGATGCCGTGCTGGCTGCGCAACATCTCGACTTGAGCCTGCTGGCGCCCGAGGCTGACGATGAGTGAGTTCAGCCTGGTCGCGGTGTTCCTGGTCGGCCTGCTGGGCGGGGTGCATTGCCTCGGCATGTGCGGCAGTCTGGTCGGTCTGTTCACCACGCAAGTGCCGGCATCGCGCGCACGCTGGCCGTTCCATCTGGCTTACAGCAGCGGGCGCATCGCCAGCTATACCGTGGCCGGCGCGCTGGTCGGCGCCCTCGGTCAGGCTGGCCTGCTGATGCGCGATGCGGTGCCGGTGCAGCATCTGTTGTTCGCCTTATCCAGCGTCATGCTGATATTGCTCGGCCTGTATCTGGCCGGCATCGGCGGTGCGGTGCGCCGCCTGGAAAAGATCGGCAGTGGGCTGTGGCGCCGCCTGCAACCCCATACCACCCGTCTGCTGCCGGTGACTACCGTGCCGCGCGCACTGGGGCTGGGGGCGTTGTGGGGCTGGTTGCCCTGCGGCTTGGTGTACAGTGTGCTGCTGACGGCATTGGCCAGTGGCGATATGGCGCATGGCGCGACCACCATGCTGGCCTTCGGCTTGGGTACCTTGCCCAATCTGCTGGCCATCGGCCTGTTCTGGGAGAGCGTGCGTGGCTGGGTGCAGGCGCCGCGCGTGCGTCTGGCGGCGGGGTTGCTGGTGATGGGGCTGGGGGGCTATGGGCTGTTCAAGGTGGCGTACACCTTTGCGACTTATGGATGGAGCGGCAGTTGTCATGTACCTGCGTAACGTTTGTCTGATGTTGTTGTGTGCGCTGCTCGCGGCGTGCGAACAGAAACTGCCGTCGCCGTTCAAGGCGAGTGAGGTCAGCGCGAAATATGCGCAGGCTGAGCTGCACCTGCATGCGCCCGATGGCAAGCCGGTGTCGCTGGCCGACTACCGCGGCAAGGTGGTGGCGCTGTTCTTCGGTTACACCCATTGCCCGGATGTGTGCCCGACCACGCTGGCCGACATGGCGCAGGTGATGCGTCTGCTGGGCAAGGATGCCGAACGCGTGCAGGTGTTGTTCGTCACGCTGGATCCAGAGCGCGACCAGCCGGCACTGCTGGCGCAATACGTGCCGGCGTTCTACCCGTCCTTTCTCGGACTTTATGGCGATGCGCAAGCCACTGCCGCAGCCGCCCAGGCGTTCGACATCGTCTACCAGAAGCAGCCGACCAAGAGCGGCAGCTATACGCTCGATCATTCCGCCGGCACTTATCTGATCGGTCCCGCCGGACGGCCGGTGCTGTTGTCGCCGTTCGCCCAACGCCCTGAATATCTGGCGCAGGACATTCGCCTGCTGCTGGCCATGAGATGAGCCTCCTCGGCCAGTTCCTGAAGTTCGACATCGACGCCGACAACCTGCCGGTACGGCGCGAACAGGTGCGCGCACGCATCGAGACCTATCCCACCATGGTAGTGCCGGCCATGGCCATGGTGCCTCTGATGCTTTGGGGGATGTGGGATGCGGTGTCGCATCGCGTCCTGCTGGGCTGGATGGTGCTGGCCTTCTCCGTGCAATTGTTCGAACTGTCGCAATGGTGGCGTTATGGCAAGGCGACCTTCAGCCTGCAGGAGTGTCGAGTGTGGGACTGGCGTTTCCGGCGCAACACCGTGCTCGGCGCTTCGGTATGGGGACTCGCCTGGTTGCTGATGTATGTACCGGGCGACCTGGCCTATCAGGTCCTCATCATCTGCGTTGCCATGGGCTTCTCCGCCGGTGGCGTGACCATCAATCCCATCCACCGGCCGTCGCTGTTCCTCTATCTCATCTTCCAGCTGGTGCCGCTCATCGTTTTGCTGGCGCTGGAGAACGACAGGCAGCACTGGTTTCTGGCGCTGATGCTGGTGGTGTTCATCCTGTTCATGTTGAATGCGGCCATCCGCCTGATGCATACCTTCGAACTTTCGCTCAGTCAGCGTTTCGAGAAGGAGAATCTGTTGCGCGTGCTGCGTCAGCGCGAGCAGGACATCGCCGTAGCGCTGGAGCAGGCCGAGCTGGCCAGCCGTGCCAAATCCAAGTTCCTCGCCACCGCCAGTCATGACCTGCGCCAGCCGTTGCAGGCGCTGCGCCTGTTCACCGAAGCCCTGCAGGATATCGTGCGCGAACCTGAGGCGGCACGGCTGGCCGGGCAGATCGCCAAATCGGTGGACGCACTGGTGGACATGTTCGACGACCTGCTCGACATCTCGCGCCTGGACGCAGGCATCATCGAGGCGCGCTGGCAGCATTTCAGTCTGGGCCCGTTGCTGGACCGGTTGTATGGCGACTTCGCACCGCTGGCGCAGGCCAAGGGGTTGCATTTCGAGATGGACGGCATGCAGGTGGCGTGTACCGACGGTTGCAGCGCGGTGGTGTACAGCGATCCTTTCCTGCTGGAGCGCATGCTGCGCAACCTGATCGCCAATGCGGTGCGCTATACCGAACAAGGGGGGATCGTGGTGCATTGCGATTGCGCCGGCGAGGATGTGCGCATCGCGGTGAGCGACAGCGGCATCGGCATCCCGGCCGAGGCGTTGCCACGCATCTTCGATGAGTACTATCAGGTGGGCAATCCCAATCGAGACCGGCGCAAGGGACTGGGGTTGGGGTTGACCATCGTACGACGCATCGACGGCCTGCTCGGCAGTCGCCTGCAAGTCAGTTCCACGCCGGGCAGCGGTTCCGAATTCGCGGTGCGCATCCGCAAGGGCGATGCCGCCCAGCTGGCGCAGCCGTATGTACTGTCGCATGCCGAATATGACCTGTCCGGTGCGGTGGTGGCCCTGGTGGAGGACGACCCGGACATCCGCGAGCAGGCTGCCGCACTGATGCGCCAATGGGGCTGCTGCGTGTTCGCAGGCGAAGAGGCCGGGGAAGTCATGCGCGACCTGGAGCAGGTGGCGGCCACACCCGACCTGCTGGTGTGCGATTACCGTTTGCCACAAGGTGTCACCGCCATCGAAGTGATCCGCCGCATGCGCGAGCGCTGGAGCAAGAACTTGCCGGCGCTGGTGCTGACCGGCGATACCGGTGCCGATACCTTGCACGGGATACATGCCTCGGGCGCCATGCTGCTGCATAAACCGATCGCACCGGTGAGGCTGCGTGCGATGATGCATTTCGCCGTGAAAGGCGTGCAATGACAGGGCTTGCAGCGCAGGCGATGGTATGATGGCGGGCGAAAAAACGGGAGGTAAGCAATGAAGCTGAAAGTGCTGCTGGTGGATGACCACGCCTTGTTCCGTGACGGCATGCGCTATGTGCTGCAACAGCTCGCGGACGAAGTGGAGATCCTCGATACCGGCAATTTCACCGAAGCCATCCAGTTGGTGATGGCCAACCCTGACATCGACCTGGCGTTGCTCGATCTGAACATGCCGGACAGCAACGGTGTGCCGTCGCTGCAACTGTTCCACCAGCGCTTCCCCGATATCCCGCTGGTGGTGGTCTCCGGTTCGGACCATCGTGACGACATCGAAGGAGTGATGGAGCTGGGAGCCATGGGCTTCATCTCCAAGATGTCCTCCAGCAAGACCATGCTGGCGGCATTGCGCATGGTGCTGGACGGTGGCGTCTATGTGCCGCCGCAGCTGTTGCAGCAGGCGGTGGCCAAGCTGGATGCCGGCCAGTCCGCCGGCGACAAACGCAGCCAGCGCGCCAGCAAGTACGGCCTCACCCCGCGCCAGCTCGAAGTGCTGCAACTCATCGGCGCCGGCAAGAGCAACAAGGACATCTCGCGCGAACTCAATCTGGCCGAGGGGACGGTGAAGATCCATGTCGCCGCCATCTACCAGACCTTGCATGTCAATTCGCGTGTCGATGCGGTGGAGACTGCGCGTCGTTTCGGTTTCATCGCCGACGCCCTGGAGCAGGGCGGTTTCGAGCAACTCGGTGGGCAAGGCTGATGGCGGTAAGCGATAGCGTGCGCGCACCGCTGCCGGAGCGCCTGCTCAATCTGTTGCGCGAATCGCGCTGGTTGCTGCTGGTGGCGCTGGCCGCCTATCTCATCCTGATCCTTGCCGGCTATGACCGCAACGATCCAGCCTGGTCGCACGAAGCCCTTGTGGCCGCCGTCAACAATCCGGGCGGCGCCTTCGGTGCCTGGCTATCCGACGTGTTGCTCTATGTGTTCGGATTCTCCGCCTGGTGGTGGGTCACGTTGATGCTGCAACGCGTGTGGGCGAGCTATCGCCGCATGCGTGCCGACAGTCTGTTCGACGTGCGTACCCTGTGGCTGTCGCTCTCCGGCTTCTTCATCCTGCTGCTGAGCAGCAGCGCACTGGAAGCGTTACGCCTGTACACCTGGCAGGTGGAACTGCCGCAGGCACCGGGCGGCATGCTGGGTGCTGCGCTCGGCCATTGGCTGGCGGCGGTGTTCGGCTATACCGGCGCCACCTTGCTGCTGCTCACCCTGATGGCGGTCAGCTTCAGCCTGTACACCGGGTTGTCCTGGTTGCGCTTCATCGATCGCCTCGGCGCCTGGCTGGAAGATGGTTACCTGTGGGCGCGCCAGCGCTGGCAGACCTGGCAGGACAAGCGCATCGGCGCACAGGCGGTGCAGCAGCGTGAAGTCAGCGTGGAGGTGGAGAAGAAGCGTGTCGAGGAGCACCAGCCCATCCATATCGAGATGCCGGTGGTGGAGATCCCCAAGTCCAAGCGCGTGGAACAGGAGAAGCAGGTCGTGTTGTTCGCCGACATGCCGGACTCCGACCTGCCGCCGTTGCACCTGCTGGATGAAGCCAAACAACAGGTGGAGGTGGTGTCGGCCGAGACGCTGGAATTCACCTCGCGCCTGATCGAACGCAAACTCAACGATTTCAACGTCACGGTGAAGGTGGTGGGCGCCTAT
>JAJZSA010000092.1 GCA_021822115.1 Pseudomonadota bacterium | reverse complement strand
GGGCGTCCGACTATTTCGATGCGCTATACGGCTTCGCGGAAGAGCTCATCAACAAGGGGCTGGCCTATGTGGACGACCTGACGCCGGAGCAGATGCGCGAATATCGCGGCACGCTGACCGAGCCGGGCAAGAACAGCCCCAACCGTGACCGTGCACCGGCCGACAACCTCGACCTGTTCCGTCGCATGAAGGCGGGCGAATTCGCCGACGGCGCCATGGTCCTGCGCGCCAAGATCGACATGTCCTCGCCCAACATCAACCTGCGTGATCCGGTCATCTACCGCATCCGCCGTGCGCACCACATCCGCACCGGCGACAAGTGGTGCATCTATCCGATGTACGACTACACCCACTGCATCTCCGACGCGCTGGAAGGCATCACCCATTCCATCTGCACGCTGGAATTCGAGGACCATCGCCCGCTGTACGACTGGGTGCTGGACAACATCACCATCCCCTGCCATCCCCGCCAGTACGAGTTCTCGCGCCTGGAACTGCAATACACCATCACCAGCAAGCGCAAGCTGTTGCAGTTGGTCACCGAGAATAAAGTCAGCGGCTGGGACGACCCGCGCATGCCGACGATTTCGGGTATGCGCCGTCGTGGTTATACGCCGGAGGGCATCCGCGAATTCGCCAAGCGCATCGGCGTCTCCAAGAGCGCGAACAATGTGGACTTGGCCGTGCTGGAAGGCGCGATCCGTGAAGACCTGGAAGCCCGCGCGCCGCGCGTGATGGCCATCATCGATCCGCTCAAGGTCACCATCACCAATGCCGAAGGCGCGCAGATGCGCGAAGCGGATTTCCATCCGCAGCATCCCGAGTTCGGCAGCCGCGTGGTGCCGTTCTCCAGCGAACTGTTCATTGAAGCGGAAGACTTCGCCGAAGTGCCGCCCGCCGGCTGGAAGCGCCTCACGCTGGGCGGCGAAGTGCGCCTGCGCCACAGCTATGTGATGCGTTGCGACGAAGTGGTGAAGGATGCGGCTGGCAAAGTCATCGAACTCAAATGCAGTATCGACCACAACACGCTCGGCAAGAACCCGGAAGGCCGTAAGGTGAAGGGCGTGATCCATTTCCTGTCGCGCGAGCATGCGCTGCCGGCGGAGATCCGTTTATACGACCGCCTGTTCACGGTGTCCGAGCCGGATGCCGACAAGGACATCGATTTCCACCGCTACCTGAACCCCGGCTCGCTGAGCGTGGTGCAGGGCTGGGTCGAGGCTGCCGTGCAGGATGCCGTACCGGAGACGCGCTACCAGTTCGAGCGCCTCGGCTATTTCGTCACCGACCGCCGCGACCACCAGCCGGGCAAGAAGCTGGTGTTCAACCGCACGGTGACGCTGAAGGATTCGTGGGCGAAAGAACAAGCTTGACCGTCATACCGGCGCAGGCCGGTATCCAGTTGATTGAAAAGCCCGTGCGGAGCACGGACAAAACCAAACGGCATGTTTGATAAAAGCGCTGGATACCGGCCTGCGCCGGTATGACGAAAGTTCAGGAGGTGACTTGATGAACAAGCTGCCGTGTGTGTATTTGCTGGCCAGCAAACGCAACGGCACTTTGTACATTGGTGTCACTTCCGATTTGGTCAAGCGAGTGTGGCAACACAAGAATCACGTGGCCGATGGTTTCACCAAACAGCATGGTGTGGATCATCTGGTTTGGTATGAAGTGCATGAGACGATGGAATCAGCCATCCGGCGCGAAAAGGCGCTCAAGAAATGGCAGCGAGCGTGGAAGTTGAGGCTGATCGAAGAGAACAACCCTGACTGGAATGATTTATACAAAACGATTTGTTAACGCCGTAAGAAATAACACCGTCATACCGGCGCAGGCCGGTATCCAGTAAAGAAAACAGCCCGCGCAAAGCGCGGACAAAGCCGACTGCATTTTGAATTGAACCCGCTGGATACTGGCCTGCGCCGGTATGACGGCATAAGCGAAGTGACCATGCTGAAAATCTACAATACCCTCGCCCGCGACAAGCAGGAATTCAAACCCATAGCAGCCAACAAGGTGCGCATGTACGTGTGCGGCATGACCGTGTACGACTACTGCCACCTCGGCCATGCCCGCGTGATGGTGGTGTTCGACATGGTGCAGCGCTGGCTGAAGGCTTCCGGCTACCAAGTGACCTACGTGCGCAACATCACCGACATCGACGACAAGATCATCAAGCGCGCGGCGGAGAACAAGGAATCCATCCATGCGCTGACCCAGCGCTTCATCGACGCCATGCACGAAGATGCCGATGCGCTCGGTGTGCAGCGCCCCGACCAAGAGCCGCGCGCGACGCAGTTCGTGCCGCAGATGCTTGCCATGATCGAGCAACTGGAGCAGAACGGCCTCGCCTACCAGGCGGCGGACGGCGACGTGAACTACGCCGTGCGCAAGTTCGACGGTTACGGCAAGCTCTCCGGCAAGTCGCTGGAAGATCTGCGTGCCGGCGAGCGCGTGGAAGTGGCGAGTGACAAGAACGACCCGCTCGACTTCGTGCTATGGAAGCACGCCAAGGACAACGAAGCGGACGAAGTGAAGTGGGGTTCCAAGTGGGGCAAGGGCCGTCCTGGCTGGCACATCGAATGCTCGGCGATGGGCTCGGAGCTGCTGGGCAAGCATTTCGACATCCACGGCGGCGGCGCCGACTTGCAGTTCCCGCACCACGAGAACGAGATCGCGCAGAGCGAAGGCGCGCACGGCTGCCAGTACGTGAACTACTGGATGCACAACGGCTTCGTGCGCGTGGACAACGAGAAGATGTCCAAGAGCCTGGGCAACTTCTTCACCATCCGCGAAGTGCTGAAGAAATACGATGCCGAAGTGGTGCGCTTCTTCATCCTGCGCGCGCACTACCGCAGTCCGTTGAATTACTCCGACGCGCATCTCGACGATGCCAAGGGTGCGCTGACGCGGCTCTATACCGCGCTGAAGTCGGTGCCCGCGGGCGCGAGCGCAGTGGACTGGAACGAACCTCATGCGCAACGTTTCAAGATTGCGATGGACGATGATTTCGGCACCTCTGAAGCCATCGCGGTGCTGTTCGAACTGGCGAACGAGGTCAACAAGACGCAGTCTCCAGCGTTGGCTGGACAACTGAAGGCACTGGCTGCCACGCTGGGTTTGCTGGAACGTGATGCGCAGATGTTCCTGCAAGGTGGTGCTGTGGCGGGCGGATTGGACGATGCCGCCATCGAGGCGCAGATCGCAGCGCGCATCGCCGCCAAGCAAGGCAAGGACTACGCCGAAGCCGACCGTATCCGCAAATCCTTGCTGGAAGCCGGCATCGTGCTGGAGGATTCAGCGCAGGGCACCACCTGGCGGCGCGCTTAAGGCAACTTGCCGGCCGCCACCATGCGGTTGATCAACACCTGATTCGATATCCAGATCATCAGATCGTCGAATTCACCACCACCCGCTGAAGAGGCGGTGATGGTATGGCTCACGAAGAACCTGTCCGCATTGAGATTCTCGCTCTCGTCGGCACCGGCAGCCCCGCTTGCGCCATTTTTCCCGCTGGAAAAGATCAGCGCAGGGACGCCTGGGTCGGCGGTCAGGGCCTGACCGGCAGCACAGCCGCTGCCGGTGATGCCGGTCGCGGTGTTGCAGACCAGCAGGTTGGGGCTGAGTGAAGACAGGCCGACATTGGTCAGTCCATTGGCCGAAGTGTAGACATCCGTCTGCGCCGGGCTGGTGCTATCCCATGCGGTCACCGCATAGCGGATGGGATTGCCCCACCCATCGATGACCAGTCCCTGTTCGTTCAGCCCCGACAGCCCCAAGGTCGCACCGGGGATGAAACCGTCGTAGAAATTGCTGCATGCGCCGCCGCCGACGGGGTTCTCCAGGCCTTTGCTGGCTGAAGTCGCGGGGCAGGGCAAGCGGCCGTTGATGATGGCGTAGCCGATCAGTGCCTGCTGGATGTCGTTCAGCTGCTTCCTGGTCTCGGTCAAGCGTTGTTGCTCGATCTGGCCCGATATCGTCGGCAGCAATCCGGCGAGTAGCAGTGAGACGATGGCCAGCACCATGGCCATCTCGACCAGGGTGAAGCCGTCAGCGGCAGGTTGCGAGATGCGCGTTTTAGTCATGGGCACTTGTTCTTGTTGTCCAGGCAGAGCGCGAGGTCGTTGACGGTGGCATAAGCCGGATCGGTATTGCGATAGGTCTCAAAAGTGGTCGTGCTCGGAAGATCGGTCTTGCCGGTCTTGTTCGCACCTTCCAGGAAGTTGCTTACAGTGCCGGTGACGGCCCTGTTCTGTCCCGGCATTGCGTTCGCGGCGACGGCGATCACTGCGCGATAGTTGCCGGAACCGGTATTCAGGTTGCCGGAGCCAGAGATGGCAAGGCAGGTAGTTCCTGCCGTACAGGTGGCGGTGCCGCCGGGCTGGAAGCCCTCCGCGATCTGCAAGAACACCCAGTCGCGCCAGGCGGGCCAATAGGCCGAGTCGACGAGTTGCTGGCATGCAGGGATGGTATTCCAGCTGCCCGGCATGGTGCTGTCCCCGCCATTCAGTGAATTGAACGCTGAGGTGAGCAAGTTCTGCAACGTGGCGGTACATGACAGGCCGGTGCAGTTGTCGGCATAGATGCCTGCCGCGCGTGCCGGGTCGGTCGTGCTTTGATAGTAGGGCCAGCCGGCAGCCAGGTCTTTCAGATTGTCGCCCTTGTTGCGCAGGGTGCTGAGGTAGCCGGTGCCGGCGACATATGCATTCAGCGCATCCTGTACTGCCTGGATCTTGCTGCGCAGGGCATCGATCTGTACGGGGGTGAGTCCGCTCAGACCGCCACTGGCAGTGGCGACACTGGGGATGTCCGGGAAGCGGCCAAAACGCACATTCTGTGTGCCACTGCGATTGGGGGCGACCGTCGTATCGTCCAGTTTCGCGGCCCACGGATATTTGTGATACAGGTTCGCAGCATCGGCAGCGTAGTCATCCAGACAGCGCTTGGCCTGACGTGCCACGCGTTTCTGGATGGTGTCCCAGATGTCGCGACGCGTGATGAACACGAACTGATCGTTCACCGCTGAGGTGACGTTGCCGTTCGCATCGCGATGTTCATGCGGCAGGATGAACTTGCCTGTGGCGATATCGCGATTGTCGATGAGGTGTGGGGCATCGTTCTCCAGATAAGCCGACGCCGTATAGTTGCCGCCGCAAGTTGTATTGCCGCTGGGGGTGCGCTCACCGTTTCCGCTGATCGGGGCTCCGGGAGCGATGACGACGGCGACGATCTCTCCAGCGTCGAATTGATTGCCGTCTTCCGCGTAGGCCGACAGTTGCGGACTGTTGTCCCAGTTCATCGGTGTCGCGGTATGCGGGTTGTTCTTGTATTTCCCTGACACCGCATACCAGAGGCACTCACCGGTGCCATCGAACAGGGCGGGCAGGTCCAGTGTGCGCCAGGGCAGGCGTCCGAGCTGGTTGGCATCGGTGGCTCCGCAAGTCAAAGCGCTACTGCCTTCGCCATTGCTGCCGTTCAGGTCCGGGCAGGGCAGATAGCCGAAAGCCGCGTTATGTGTATCGCCATAAGTCACTGCATAACCGATCAACGCCTCCTTGGCGCGCGCCAGTGCTTCGGCGGTGGTCTGGTTGCGTTTGTTCTGCAGGGCGGTGCCGCTGAGTGAGGTGACGAAGGCGGTGGTGATGCCGAGGATGAGGATCACCAGCATCACCATCATCACGCCGCCGCGTTGTCGGGCGGCAAGAGTCGGAGAGAGGGAGGTGGGGGCCATCACGAGATCACTCGGCGGCGGGTTCCGTTTGATCGAGGTCCAACCGTTCGCCGACTTTCACGCGTACCGGGTTCGGACGGCCGGGGACGGCGACCGGGACCGAGGCAGGGGTATGACTGTCGGCGCTGCCGGCGGGCTGTTGTTTGCCATTCACCCAGATGGTGCGTTTGCCGCCTTCGCGTTGCACCACACCGTTGACGATGAGGGTGCGGCTGTTGTCAGTCAGCGGACCGGTTTCGGGCACGTATTGACGGTCGAGTTGCTGGCGCTCGGCCGGGGTGTAGAACAGGCGGCCCAGTCCGTTGGCCTCGGCCTGTGAAACAAGCAGCAGGAGCAGCAGCAGGGACAGGCGCGGCATCATGATGCGTTCCTGTTCTTCATGGTGAACCAGCCGCCGTTGCAGTCGGCGCGCAGGGTGATGCCGCCTTCGCCGGCACCTGTGTTGCGCGACATGGCGCAACCGTCGAGCAGGAACCAGCCGGGGATGCGTTTGTTGAGCGCGTCCAGGAACTCGAGCAGTTGGCCTTCGTGCATCAGGTCGAACTGCATGGCCATGGGGCTGAGGCTGAGCTTGAAATTGCCTGCGGCGAGCGGCGGGTTGGGTGCATAACCCTGTTGTGGGGCGATGGTGTATTTGAAATCGGGCACCAGATGCTGGCGGCGCAGGTTGTCCAGGTCTTCGATCCAGTCCAGGCGCTGTTCGTCGCCGATCACTTTTTGCGTCACCAGCGCTTCATATTCCATCTGGTAGGCGGCCATGTTCTCCTGGTCGCTCTGTGCGGTGGCGAGCTGTTCGCGCGCAGCATTGAGCTGTTGCTGTGCTTGTTGCAGATCGCGCAGGGCCGTCTGCTGGAGGTTGGCGGAATATTTCACCAGCGCGACGGCGACGCCGATGCTGATGCAGCAGGCCAGCAGGCTCCATTTGATACGGCCCAGATCTTCCGTGGAGAAGCTCATGAGGGTTGCCTCCAGACGATCTTGAGGGTGAACTGCCCGGCCGATGCGTCGGCGGACTGTCCGCTGATGCTGCCCTTGGAGCTGATGTCCAGCGGCAGCGCCGTGGCACTCACCGCATATCCTTGCTCAACCAGCGCCTGTTCGAATTCCTGCAGATAGCGCAAAGCCGCGCGGTGGTCGCTGCCGAAGCCGGTGAGCGTGCCTTCGAAGGTGATGACCTGTGCCGGATAGGGCGAGGGGGCGGCATCCGCCGCACTGCTCTTCCAGGCCAGTTCGTTGAGCGCGATGCGCGGGTAGCGGTCCATCGCTACGCTCAGTCCTTGCAGCAGCATCTGGGGCGGTTGCGAATACTGGTTCAGGCTGCGTGCCAGCAGCACCGCTGTCTTCATGTCGGCAGCTGGCACCGTGGTGTGGGCGAAATTGCTCTGGATGGCACGGGTCTGTGCATTCAGGCGCGCACTCTGCTGTTGCAGCGGGGCCGTCTCATGGGCGAACTGTTGTGCCTGCCAGTAGGACAGCGCCCCCCACAGCAGGCCGAGCAGCGCGATGAAGACCGCCAGGCCATAGAGGACGAAGCGCAACTGCCACAACATGAAATAGTGCGTGTGGTGGGCATTGGCGTAATGGCTGACAGGTGCCTTGCGCGCCATCAGGTTGAGGAACAGCGGTGTGCTGTCGGAATCTTCGATCGGCTGGCGGCATTTCAATTTGGCCGCGAAGGCGGTGATGTCGAGGAAGTTGAAATGCAGGTCGCTCTCGTCAGATAGTGTGGCGCGGAGCTGAGCGATGTCTTGCTCGTGACACAGGATGAACACCTCCAGCGTCTCGCCGGGCGGGGGCAGCGACAGGCTCTTCAGGTACTGCTGGGTGCGCGGCGTCTCGCTGATGATGGTGTCGATCAAGGAGCCGTTGCCGTTG
>JAJZSA010000020.1 GCA_021822115.1 Pseudomonadota bacterium | reverse complement strand
AGTGCGCATTTCGGAGCGCAGGGTGCTGTTGTGTGCGTTGCGCTCTGTCGCCTGGCGGGCGCGCTTGCGTGCTTGTGCGGTGTTAGCCATTTGTTTGTGAACTCCGTGTCGGCTTGCGTAAAAAAGGCGCGCATTATAGGTACCCGCCCGGGCTTTTGCAAGCGATGTTTTTGCCTTGGGGAAAAGCCCGCTTCCCGTGGTGCCGGGGGGGCGATGCTACAATGCGCGCCGCTTTATGGCCATGGGGAATCGTCAAATTGTTCGAAAACATCGTGCGCACGCCGGAACTGGCCGAGTTCGTCATCCTTGGCGTGGACAAGCAGGGCGCGACTTTCCGGCCCTCCAACTGGAACGAGCGTTTGAGTGACATGCTGGCGACCACGGGCAAGGATGGCCGCAGTCTCTATTCCTCATATATACATCCCGCCGTCATCCAGGGCACCCCTGCGGTGGTGGTGCGCTTCTCGCTGGAAGAGGCTGATCCGCAGGGCTTCGAGCTGGTGCGCCAATTCGTGGTGAGTAACCGGTTGCAGGTGCGGAGTGGCCGTTCGCGCGCCGATGCCGGGGCGACCGGGCTGTACCCCACACTGAACATGGAACGGCGCAAGCCGGAAAACAACGGCTGGTGATGCTTATATGAACCTGCTCAAGGCGCTCGCTGCGGTCAGCAGCCTCACTCTGGTCTCGCGCATCCTGGCCTTCATCCGCGACGTGTTGATCGCGCGCGTGTTCGGCGCGGGGGCGGCCACCGATGCATTCTTCGTCGCCTTCAAGCTGCCCAACCTGCTGCGCCGCATGTTCGCCGAAGGCGCGTTCTCGCAGGCCTTCGTCCCCATCTTCGGCGAGTACAAGAATCGGCGCGGTCACGACGAGACCAAGTTGCTGGTAGACCATGTCACCACCTTGCTGGCGCTGATCCTGTTCGGCATCACGCTGCTCGGCATCATCGCCGCGCCCATCCTGGTATATATAAGCGCGCCCGGTTTCGCCGCCGATGCGGAAAAATTCGATCTTACGGTGCAGATGTTGCGCGTCACCTCGCCTTACATCTTCTTCATCTCCCTGGTGGCGGTGGCGGCAGGCATCCTCAATACCTACAACAAATTCTGGGTGCCCGCCTTCGCGCCCGTCTTGCTCAATGTCTGCTTCATCGGCGGTGCATTGTGGCTGGCGCCCTATTTCGATCCGCCGGTGATGGTGCTGGCTTGGGCGGTGCTCGTGGCGGGCGTGGTGCAGCTCGCATTCCAGCTCCCCTTCCTGAAGAAGATCGGCATGCTGCCCAGCTTGCGCCTAGATTGGCATGATGCCGGCATGTGGCGTGTGGTGAAACAGATGGGGCCGGCGCTGTTCGGCGTTTCCATCGCGCAGATCAGCCTCATCCTGAACACCGTATTCGCTTCCTTTCTGGTGGCGGGCAGCGTGTCCTGGCTGTATTACGCCGACCGCCTGATGGAATTCCCCACCGGCCTGCTGGGCGTCGCGCTGGGCACCATCCTGCTGCCCTCGCTTTCCCGGCTGCATGCCAGCGGCGACGACGATGAGTATTCGCGCCTGCTCGATTGGGGTTTGCGCCTGACCTTCATGCTGGCGCTGCCCGCCGCACTGGCGCTGGGCATGATCGCCACACCGCTGCTGGCCACCTTCTTCCAGCATGGCGAGTTCAGTGCGCACGACGTGCTGATGTCGCGCAATGCGCTGGTCGGTTACAGCGTGGGGTTGATCGGTCTCATCCTGGTGAAGATCCTCGCGCCCGGCTTCTATGCCAAGCAGGACATCAAGACCCCGGTCAAGATCGGCATCGTCACCCTGCTGGCGACCCAAGCCATGAACGCGCTGTTCGTATTCACCTTCGATCTGGCGCATGCCGGATTGGCGCTCTCCATCGGACTGGCCGCCTGTCTGAACGCCGCCATCCTGTTCCATTTCCTGAAGAAGCACGCCATCTACCGCCCGGAGCCGGGCTGGCGCATGTTCTTCCTCAAGATCGCAACGGCTTTGCTGGTGTTGGGGCTGGTGCTGTGGTTCGGCATGGGCAGCCAGCAGCACTGGCTGGAGGCGCACGGCTGGGGGCGCATCCTGCATCTGACCGCACTGGTGATGGGCGGTGCCGGGGCCTATCTCGGCGTGTTGTTCGTGTT
Organism: Pseudomonadota bacterium; assembly: GCA_021822115.1. The sequence goes on along the minus strand of JAJZSA010000020.1, from coordinate 34,020 downwards.
GGGATTCCGCGTGCGCGATTTCTACAAGCGCGGCGCGAATTGAAAGTGGAGGAGAGACGATGAGCGACTATTCCTATAACGTGGAAGAAGACAGCTTCGAAGAACTGGTGGTGGCGCGTTCGCACGAACTGCCGGTGCTGATGGATATCAGTGCGGAATGGTGCGGGCCGTGCAGGGTGCTGGGGCCGCTGCTGCACAAGATGGTGTTCGAATACGACGGCAAGTTCTACCTCGGCATCGTCGATGCCGACGAGAACATGCGCATCGCCGGCAAACACAAGGTGCGCGGTTTCCCCACCGTGGTCGCCTACAGTCACGGCGTGGAGATCGACCGCTTCCACAGCGCACAGACCGAAGGTTTCCTGCGCAAGTTCATCGATGGCGTGATCGAGCGTCATCAGGCAGGCCCGGCGGCGGCCTGATCCCCTCGTCGTTCTAAATCCCCTTTAGACGCAGGCAACAGGCGCGACCGCACGGTGCGCGCCTTCCATTCTTCCCCTCATGCCTGGTGCAAGGCCTGCGCCACCACCTCGCGCGTGAGCTGCGGCGCGAACAGTTCGATGAAGTCGTAGGCGTAGCCGCGCAGGTACTGGTTCTGGCGCACGGCGATACGCGTGGTGCTGGGCTGGAACAGGTGGCCGGCATCGATCATGCGCAGGTGTGTGTCGCGCGCGGGGATGAAGGCCATCTGTGCCACGATGCCCACGCCCAATCCCAACTCCACGTAGGTCTTGATCACGTCGGCATCAATGGCGGTGAGCGCGATGTTGGGTTCGATGCCGACTTCGCTGAACGCCTGGTTGATCTTGTTGCGGCCGGTGAAGGCGAAGTCGTAGGTGATGATGGGATATTGCGCCAGCTTCTTCAGCGTTAGTTTCTTTTCCAGCAGCAGCGGATGCTTGGGCGGCACCACCACGCAGTGGTGCCATTCATAGCAGGGCAGGGTGACCAGCTCGTCGTATAGCGCCAGGCTCTCGGTGGCGATGCCGATGTCCACCTCGCCGCTCAGCACCTGCTCGGCGATCTGCGTCGGGCTGCCCTGGTGCAGGCCGAGCTTGACGCCCGGGTAGCGCAGGGTGAACGCCTTCACCACCGGCGGCAGTGCATAGCGTGCCTGGGTGTGCGTGGTGGCGATGGTGAGGCTGCCGGTGTCCTGCTGTTTGAACTCCTGTCCCACCTGTTTCAGGTTCGCGGTCTCGCGCAGCACGCGTTGCGCGATCTGCACCACTGCCTTGCCCGGCTCGGTGACGGCGACGATGCGCTTGCCGTTGCGCACGAAGATGTCGATGCCGAGTTCCTCTTCCAGCAGCTTGATCTGTTTGCTCACGCCGGGCTGCGAAGTGTAGAGCGCGGCGGCGGCATCCGAGATGTTCAGTTCGCAGCGCACGATCTCGTTCAGGTAACGCAGTTGTTGCAGGTTCATGGCGCTTTCTCCATATTTGAATCGGTTATAAGACTCTAACATAAAAGTATTTAGAGATATAAAGCGCCGCACCTAGAATGCGCCCCATCGATAACGCACTGGGTGCATGACATGGACTTCATCTACACCGCTTCCGGCTTTCTGGTCGGGCTGATCGTCGGGGTGACCGGCGTCGGCGGCGGTTCCTTGATGACACCGCTGCTGGTGCTGTTCTTCGGCATCGCGCCGGCCAAGGCGGTGGGCACCGACCTGCTGTATGCCGCCATCACCAAATCGCTGGGCGGCTGGGTGCATAGCCGCAACGGCACGGTGGACTGGAAGATCGTCGGCCTGCTCAGTCTGGGCAGTCTGCCGGCGGCGCTGATCACGCTCGGTCTGTTCAAGTTGCTCCACCTGGATGAGCTGAGCCTCAAGCTGCTCATCACCAGCGTGCTCAGCGTGGCCCTGTTGCTGACGGCTGCCGCGCTGCTGTTCAAGGACCGCATCCTGAAGCTGGCGCTGCGCGATGAAGGCGCGGTGTCGCTGTTGCAGCACCGTCATCTGACGGCGGCCACCATCGCCACCGGCGCCATCGTGGGGGTGCTGGTCTCCATCTCGTCCATCGGTGCCGGGGTGCTGGGCACAGTGGCGCTGCTGTTCCTCTATCCGCGCATGGCGACCGCCAAGGTGGTGGGCACCGACATCGCGCATGCAGTGCCGCTGACCGCCGTGGCCGGCATGGGGCATTTTGCCTTGGGCGGTGTGGATCTGGTGTTGCTGGGCAGCCTGTTGCTGGGTTCGTTGCCGGGTATCTGGATCGGCAGCCATCTGTCGGCGCGGGTACCGGAAAAAGTATTGCGTCCGCTGCTGGCGACCATGTTGTTCGTCATCGGCGTACGCCTGGCATTTTGAGTGTGAGGAAGGATCATGAGTCGTAATACCCCGATCAAACCCAAACAAGTGAGTTGGTTCAACGGTTGCGGCGGCCGAGTCGGCGTGGTCGTCGGCCATGGCGGCGAGCATGCGTATATCGGACTGGCTTTGCGCCACGACGAGGACGACGATGTCGCGCACATCCTCGCCTACGGTGCGAAATTTCCGCTGGATGCCGCGTTGCAGTTGCCGGTCTCCAAGCGCTATCCGGACGAGGTGCTGTGATGTATCGCTACGATAGATTCGACCATCGACTGTCGGCTGAGCGCGTTGCGCAATATCGCGACCAGGTGCGTCGCCGCCTGAACGGTGAGCTGAAGGAAGACGACTTCCGCGTACTGCGTCTGCAGAACGGCATCTACATGCAGGTGCACGGCTACATGATGCGCATCGCCATCCCCTATGGCATGGCGAGCAGCGCACAGGTGCGCAAGCTGGCACACATCGCGCGCACCTATGATCGCGGTTACGGTCATCTCAGCACGCGCCAGAACATCCAGTTCAACTGGCTCAAGCTGGAAGACACGCCGAGCATCCTGGCCGAACTGGCCGAGGTCGAGATGCATGCCAACCAGACTTCGGGCAGTTGCATCCGCAGCATCACGTCGGACGAGCTGGCCGGTGTCGCGCGCGACGAGGTGGTCGATCCGCGTCCGTTCGCCGAGATCCTGCGCCAGTGGAGCACCTTCCATCCGGAGTTCGCTTTCCTGCCGCGCAAGTTCAAGGTGTCGGTGAGCGGCGCGACGGAAGACCGTGCCGCCACCGAGATCAACGATGTCGGCGTGCAGGTGGTGAAGAACGCGCAGGGCGAGCTGGGTTTCCGCATCCTGGTCGGCGGCGGGTTGGGGCGTACGCCCATCATCGGTCAGGAGCTGACGCCGTTCCTGCCGTGGCAGCACCTGCTCACCTATCTGGAAGCCATCGTGCGCGTCTATAACGAGTTCGGTCGCCGCGACAATCTGTACAAGGCGCGCATCAAGATCCTGGTGCAGACCCTGGGTATCGACGAGTTCCGCCGTCAGGTGGAAGCCGAGTGGCAGTTGAACAAGGACGGTCCCTCGACGTTGACCGAAACAGAAGTGGCGCGTGTGACTGCGGCATTCACGGCCCCCGCTTATGAAACGTTGCCGCAGCTCGATGGCGGCTTCGAAGCGGCACAGCGCAAGGAGCGCGCCTTCGCCAACTGGGTGCGCCGCAATGTGCAGGCGCACAAGGTACCGGGCTATGCCGCGGTGTGGCTGTCGCTCAAACATCCGGGGCAGGCACCGGGCGATATCAGCGCCGGTCAGCTGGATGTGGCGGCGGCACTGGCCGATCGTTACAGCTTCGGCGAGTTGCGCTTCTCGCACTTGCAGAACCTGGTGCTGGCCGATGTGAAGCAGGCAGACCTGTATGACCTGTGGCAGGAAGCCAAGGCCGCAGGATTGGCGACGCCCAACATCGGATTGTTGACCGACATCGTGTGCTGCCCCGGCGCCGATTTCTGCACGCTGGCCAATGCACGCTCCATCTCGCTGGCACGTGCGGTCGCCGAACGTTTCGACGATTACGACTACCTGCATGACATCGGCGAGATCGACCTGAACATCTCCGGTTGCGTGAATGCCTGCGGCCATCATCACGTCGGTCATATCGGCATCCTCGGCGTGGATAAGTCGGGTGAGGAGTGGTACCAGGTGACCATCGGTGGCAACCAGGGAACGCCCGCTGCCATCGGCAAGATCATCGGTCGCTCGTTCTCGTTCGCGCAGATACCGGAAGTGGTGGCGCGCCTGTTGCAGGTGTATGTGCGCGAACGTTTCGAGGGCGAACGTTTCATCGACACGCTGCGCCGCATCGGCCATGAGCCGTTCAAGGAGTTCGTGTATGCCGCGCCGGTGACGGAAGAGGAGAAGCTGCTGTTGCCGGATTACGAAGCATTGCAGGTGGCCGTGCCGTATGAGCTGCCGTATTACTCGCCGAGGTTCTGAGTCATGCAGATCATCAAAGACAGACAAGTGGTGGATGACGCGTGGCAGGTATTGCGCCTGCACGAAGGCGATGCGGCCGACCGCATCGTGGTGCCGCAAGGCGATTATCTGGTGCCGCTGCCGGTGTGGAACTGCCAGTGGGAAACGCTGCGCGAGCGGCGCGAGCTGGGCTTGTGGCTGGCCGGTTTCGAGCGCATCGAAGACATACCGGACGACGTACATCGCTTCCCGCTTATCGCGGTGGACTTCCGCAAGTACACCGACGGGCGCGGTTACACACTGGCTTACCGCCTGCGCAAACAGCACGGCTATCGCGGTGAGCTGCGTGCCATGGGCGACATCCTGCAAGACCAGTTGTTCTATTTGCAGCGTGTCGGTTTCGACAGCTACGCCGTGCGCGAAGACAAGCAGCCGCAAGACGTGCTGGCCGGTTTCGGAGTGTTTTCCGTGAAGTACCAGGCATCCGCCGATGTGGATGCCCCCTTGTTCAATCGAGTAGAGAGAGGAGTCGCACCATGAGCAACCTGCAAGAGAAGATCGCCGCGACCATCGCGGTGCTGCAACAGGCTACCAGCCAATTCAAGTCGGTGGTGTTCGCCAACAGCCTGGGTGCGGAAGACATGGTGCTGACCGACCTCATCGCCAAGCATGCACCGAGCATCAAGCTGTTCAGCCTGGACACCGGTCGCCTGCCGAAAGAGACCTACGACCTGATCGCCGAAGTCGGCCAGCGTTACGCCATTCCGCTCAAGGTCTATTTCCCCGACAGCAAGCTGACCGAGGACTATGTCGCCAAAGACGGCATCAACGGTTTCTACCACAGCGTGGAGAGCCGCAAGGCCTGCTGCTTCGCGCGCAAGGTGGAGCCGTTGCGCCGTGCACTGAAAGGGCAGGATGCCTGGATCACCGGCCTGCGCCGCGACCAGGCGGTGACGCGCGGTGCCCTGGAAGTGTCGTCGTTCGATAACGACAACGGCTTGCAGAAGATCAACCCGCTGCTGGACTGGAGCAACAACGATGTGTGGGAATACATCCGCAAGCACGATGTGCCCTACAACAAGTTGCACGACCAGTTCTATCCCAGCATCGGTTGCGCGCCTTGCACCCGCTCCATCTCGGTGGGCGAAGACATCCGCGCCGGGCGCTGGTGGTGGGAAAACCCGGCGAGCAAGGAGTGCGGATTGCACGTGCAATCCACACTCCGGTCCGGGCAAAGCCCGGATGCTCGCCGGGTTTCGGCGCAGGGTAATGTCGGGCGCGAAGCGCACGACGTTAGCCGTAGCCAAAACCCCGCAGCAGTGAGCAGAACCTCCTTGCAGGCGAGCCGCGAACGCATCATCGAGATCGCCGCGCGTGCGCCAGAGACGCAGAAGGTTGCATAACTCATCCCTGCCCCCGCGCGAGCGGGAAGGGGATCAACGAGCATTGAAGAGCATGGAGCAAACATCATGAAACTGGTCGAGGACAATTTGCGCAAACACACTTTCACCCATCTGGACGCGCTGGAGAGCGAATCCATCCACATCATGCGCGAGGTGGCGGCCGAGTGTAAGAATCCGGCGCTGCTGTTCTCCGGCGGCAAGGATTCCATCGTGATGTTGCGTTTGGCGGAGAAGGCTTTTCGTCCGGCGAAGTTCCCGTTCCCGCTGGTGCACATCGACACCGAGCACAACTTCCCGGAAGTGATCGAATGCCGCGACAAGTTGGCGGCCGATCTGGGTGAGAGGCTGATCGTGCGTTCGCTGGAGGATTCCATCAAGCGCGGCACCATCGTCATCAAGGACGAGAGCAAGCCGCGCAATCCGTATCAATCGGTGACCCTGCTGGAGACCATCGAAGAATTCGGTTTCGATGCCTGCCTGGGCGGCGCGCGCCGCGACGAAGAGAAAGCGCGCGCCAAGGAGCGCATCTTCTCCTTCCGCGACGAGTTCGGTCAGTGGGACCCGAAGAACCAGCGCCCGGAGCTGTGGGACCTGTACAACACCCGCGTGCATGCCGGCGAGAACATCCGCGTGTTCCCGATCTCCAACTGGACAGAGATGGATATCTGGCAATACATCGCGCGCGAGAAGCTGCATATCCCCAGCATCTATTACGCGCATGAACGCGAGATCATCCACCGCAACGGCCAGCTGGTGCCGGTGTCGCATCTGGTGCAGCCCAAGCCGGGCGAGGTGGTGGAAAAGATGATGGTGCGTTTCCGTACCGTGGGCGACATGACCTGTACCGCGCCGGTGGCTTCCACGGCGAACACGGTGGAGGCGATCATCGAAGAGACGGCGACCACGCGCATCACCGAACGTGGTGCGACACGCCTGGACGATCAGACCTCCGAAGCGGCCATGGAGCTGCGCAAGAAGGAAGGCTACTTCTAGTTCTAGGTTGTCATTCCCGCGCAGGCGGGAATCCAGTCTGAGAGCGATCTCCCGCGTAGCGGGAAAAAGCCTGAAGGCATGTTGGATAAAAGCGCTGGATTCCCGCTTGCGCGGGAATGACGAGGCGGAAAAATTCGAGGATTAAATATGAGCGACACCACACAACTGTTACGTTTCATCACCGCCGGCTCCGTGGACGACGGCAAAAGCACCTTGATCGGTCGCCTGCTGCACGACTCGAAGTCCATCTTCGAGGACCAGTACTCCGCCATCAGCAAGACCAGCGAGAAGCGCGGCATGGGCGCGGTCGATCTGTCCTTGCTCACCGACGGCCTGCAAGCCGAGCGCGAGCAGGGCATCACCATCGACGTGGCCTACCGCTATTTCGCCACCCCCAAGCGCAAGTTCATCATCGGCGACACGCCGGGGCACGAGCAGTACACGCGCAATATGGTGACGGCGGCTTCCACCGCCAACCTCGCCATCATCCTGGTCGACGCGCGCAAGGGCATCCTCACGCAGACCAAGCGCCACTCCTATCTGGTCAGCCTGCTGAACGTGCCGCATGTGGTGCTGGCAGTGAACAAGATGGACATGGTGGATTACTCCAAGCAGCGTTTCGAAGAGATCGTGGGCGAGTACAAACGCTTCGCGGCCCAGCTCGAACTGCATGACGTGCACTGCATCCCGCTGTCCGCCTTGAACGGCGACAACGTGGTGGACAAGAGTGCCGCCATGGACTGGTATGTCGGCCCCTCCTTGCTGGAGCTGCTGGAGAGCGTGCCCATCGATCACGACGTGAACACGCGCGATTTCCGCTTCCCGGTACAGTGGGTGTGCCGCCCGCAGACCCATGAGTATCACGACTATCGCGGTTTCGCCGGGCGCATCGAAGCGGGCGAGGTGTCGGTGGGCGACGAGATCACCATCCTGCCCTCCGGGCGCAGCACGCGCGTGAAGGAGATCGTGACCGTGGACGGGAAATTGCAGACCGCTTTCGCGCCGCAATCGGTGCAGCTCACGCTGGAAGACGAGATCGACATCTCGCGCGGCGACATGTTCGTCAAGCGCGGCGCACAGGCGCCCAAGGTGGAAAAGGAATTCGAGGCCATGCTGTGCTGGCTGTCCGAGTCGCCGCTGGACAAGAACCGCAAGTACCTGGTCAAGCACACCACGCGTTCGGCCAAGTGCATGTTCTCGCGTCTGTTCTACCGCGTCGATGTGAACACGCTCGACCCGCACGAGGTGGACAAGCTGAACATGAACGACATCGCGCGCGTGGCGATCAAGACCCAGCAGCCGCTGGTGTTCGATGATTACGAGACCGACCGCGCCACCGGCAGCTTCATCGTCATCGACGAGGCGACCAATAACACCGTCGCTGCCGGCATGATCGCCTGATCGTGCTGCCCCTCTCCCCGTGCGGGAGAGGGGCATTCCTCAGGCTTCGGCCGCTGTGGTATCTTCTGGCCCATCCTTGGACGACCTGCCGAGAACATGAGCCTGCTTTCCCTGATCGCCGCCCTGCTGCTGGAACAGTTGCACCCGCTTTCCTCGCGCAAATACCTGTTCACCTGGGTGGACGATTACGCGCAGTTCTTCCGCGACCGCTTCGATGCCGGCGAACATGCGCACGGGCGCCTCGCCTGGTTGCTGGCGCTCAGCGGCCCCGTGCTGCTGGTGTGGGGCGTGTACTGCCTGCTGTATGCCAAGCATGCGGTGTTCGCCTGGGCCTTCAGCGTACTGGTGCTCTACCTCACCATGGGCTTCCGCCGCTTCAGTCACTACTTCACCGACATCAATGAAGCGCTCACCGATAACGACCTGCAGCAAGCGCGCCGGCTGCTCGGCGAGTGGACCGGCAAGTCCTGCCACGAACTCAATCCGCAGGAAGTCGCGCGCCTCACCATCGAACAAGCACTGCTCGCGTCGCATCGCCATGTGTTCGGTGTGGTGATCTGGTTCGTCATCTTCATGATGCTGGGCATGGGGCCGCTCGGTGCCGTGCTGTATCGCTTCGCCACTTTCCTCGCCGACCGCTGGCGTGAGCCGGCAGACGGTGCCTTCGGCGGTTTCGCCGGCAAGGTCGCCCAACTGCTCGAATGGCTGCCACTACGGCTCACCGCCGCCAGTTTCGCTGTCGTCGGCAACTTCGAAGACACCATCTACTGCTGGCGCACCCAGGCCGCCGAATGGCCGCAACCGGAACAAGGCATCCTGCTCGCCAGCGGCGCCGGCGCCCTCGGCATCCGTCTCGGCGAAACCGTGGTGCTGGACGACCAACCCGTCTACCGTCCCGAACTCGGCAGCGGCGACGAGGTCGACATCGACCACATGCAAAGCGCCATCGGCCTCGTCTGGCGTACGCTGGTGTTCTGGATGCTGTTGTTGCTTCTGCTTACCGGGGCGAATCTGCTGGGGTAAGCCCCAGCTTTTCCATCATCTCTGATTGTTTGCGATGGCGTGGAACAGCGCCAGTCGGCGCGCGTCTATCTTTCCGGCATCGGTCGCTTTGCGGATCGCGCAGCCGGGTTCGTGCGAGTGGGTGCAGTTGGCGAAGCGGCAGTCGCCGAGGTAGGGGCGGAACTCGGGGAAGTAGCTTTCCAGCGTGGCGAAGTCGAGGTGGTGCAGGCCGAACAGTTGCACGCCGGGGCAGTCGATGAGGTCGCTGTCGGCATCGAGGTGGTAGAGGGTGGCGTGGGTGGTGGTGTGCTTGCCGGAATCGAGTGCGTTGGAGATCTCGCGCGTGGCGGCTTGTGCTTCGGGGATGAGGGCGTTGGTGAGCGTGGATTTGCCCATGCCGCTCTGGCCGACCAGCACGCTGGTATGGCCGTGCAGGCAGTCGCGCAGTGGGGTGACGTCTTGCATGGCGCTGAGTTCGAGTACGCGGTAGCCGAGATCGCGATACACGGCGAGGCGTGCGCGGGCATCTTCTATCTGCGGCAGGTCGGCCTTGTTCAGCACGATGAGCAGTTGCAGGTCTTGTTCATGGCCGGCGAGCAGGCAGCGTGCCAGCAGTTCGTCGTTGAACGTGGGTTCGCTGGCGACCACGATGACCAGTTGCGTGACGTTGGCGGCGATGAGTTTCTGCTTGAAGGCGTCGGAGCGGTAGAGCAGCGAGCTGCGCGGCAGGATGCGTTCGATCACGCCTTGCATGTTGCCGGTGAGCTGGAATTCCACCCGGTCGCCACAGGCGATCTCGCTCTTCTTGCCGCGCGGCACGCATTCGATGCTGTCGCCATCCGGCGTTTCCACCAGATAGTGCCTGCCGTGTCCGGCGATGACGCGTCCGCTGATGTTCACTTGAGATGGTAGTAGGTCTGGTTCAGCCAGGCGGCCAGGTCCTGCTTTTCTTGTGCCGAGAGCTGTTTGCCGATGGCGCCGGAGCAGCGTTCCATCTGCACGATGAGTTCGTCCGCAGTGCGCACGGCGCGGTCGGCGCGGGTGAAGATCGCGCTGCCATCGCCGCCCATGCGCGCCTCATGGCAACTGCTGCATTGGTATTGCGCGAACAGTTTTGCGCCGCGCGCTGCATCGCCGTGGCTGAACGGCGTGGCTTGCGCGGTGGTGGCGAGGAACAGCAGCAGGCACAGGGTCTTTTTCATGGCATACCTCCAAGTCGTTGCAGGTGGGCGATGCGCATCAGTGCGGGCGGATGCGATTCGTAGAAAGCGGCGTACACCGGGTCGGGTGTGAGCGTCTTGGCGTTGTCCTGATACAGCTTCACCAGTGCGCTGATCAGTGCTTGCGCATCGGTCTGCGCAGCGGCATAGGCGTCGGCCTGGTATTCGTGTTTGCGCGACCAGGCGGCGGACAGCGGGTGCAGGAAGAAGGTGAATACCGGCAGCGCCATGAAGAACAGCAGCAAGGCGCTGGCGGTGCCGGTCGTGGTCACGCCCAGTCCTTGATAGAACCACTCGGCCTGCATCAATTGCGCCAATCCCCACAGGAAGACCAGGCTGACGGCGAAGGTGAGGACGATGCGTTGCAGTACATGGCGGCGTTTGAAGTGGCCCAGTTCGTGCGCGAGCACGGCGTCCATCTCGTTGGGCGTGAGGCGTTGCAGCAGGGTGTCGAAGAACACGATGCGTTTGGTCTTGCCGAAGCCGGTGAAATAGGCGTTGCCGTGCGTGCTGCGTTTGCTGCCGTCCATCACGAACAGGCCGCTGGCGGAGAAGCCGCAGCGGGCGAGCAGGGCTTCGATGCGTTGTTTCTGCGCTTCATCCGTGAGCGGTTCGAATTTGTTGAACAGCGGCGCGATGAAGCTGGGGTAGATGAATTGCAGGAACAGCACGAAGCCTGTCCACACCAGCCAGACATACAGCCACCAGTCCTGTCCCATGCTCTGCATCAGCCACAGCACGGCCAACAGCAGCGGCAGGCCGAGTGCGGCGCCGAGCAGCAGTTGTTTGAGCGTGTCGGAAAGGTATAGGGCGAGTGTGGTCTTGTTGAAGCCGAAGCGTGCTTCGAGGTTGAAGGTGCGGTAGAGATCGAGCGGCATCTCCAGCAGCGATTGCAGCAGGAGGGTGCTGACGATGAGCAGCGCACCTTGCAGCAGGGGGCTGTCCATCAGCGGGGTGATCTGGTCGTACAACCACTGGATGCCACCGCCCAGCGTGAAACCGAACAGCACCAGCGCCTCGAATGCGGCGCCGATCAGGCCGAGTCGCAGTTGTGCGGCGGTGTAATCGGCGGCCTTGTGGTGGGCGGCGATGCCGATCTGTTCGCGGAAGGCCAGCGGTACTTCGGCGCGATGGGCGGCTACATGGTCGAGCTGGCGCCAGACCAGCCAGCCCTTGATGACGAGGTTGGTGAGCAGTAAAGAGATGAAGAGGGCGGAAAAATCTTGAGCGGTCATGGATGGAGGCGGCAGGGTGTGCGACAATCGCAGCGTTTTCAACAATATATAACTGCGGTGGATTATGGCACAAAACCAAAACAACCTCGTCTGGGTGGACATGGAAATGACGGGGCTTGCTCCGGATACGGATCGCATCATCGAGATCGCCATGGTGGTGACCGATGGCGACCTGAACGTGGTGGCGGAAGCGCCGGTGCTGGCGGTGCATCAGCCGGACAGCGTGCTGGACGGCATGGATAACTGGAACAAATCGACCCATGGCAAATCCGGCCTGATCGACCGCGTCAAGGCTTCCACGCTGGACGAGGCCGCGGCGGAGGCGCAGATGATCGAGTTCCTTAAACAGTATGTGCCGACGCGCACCTCGCCGATGTGCGGCAATTCCATCTGCCAGGATCGTCGTTTCATGGCACGCTGGATGCCCAAGCTGGAAGCGTATTTCCACTATCGCAACCTGGATGTGAGCACACTGAAAGAACTGGCCAAGCGCTGGAAGCCGTCGGTGATGGACGGTGTGAAGAAGCACGGCAAGCACGAAGCACTCGCGGACATCCATGAGTCCATCGAAGAAATGAGGCATTACCGCGAGCATTTCATCCGGCTGTGACCGGATGCCGTTGACTACAGGGGGGGCGTCTTATGCGTAGTGTGTGGCGCGCGATCGGCGTGCAGGAGAAGCTGCATATCCTGATCCAAGGCTTGCTGCTGGTGCTGTTCTTTGTGCTCAGCGAGTGGATCGTGGATAACTTCGAGCTGCAGATCGAGCGCGCCGGCGAGACGCGGGCAATGGAGACGGCGGATGGTCTGATCAACGGCCTGAACATGATGATGCTCACCGGTCAGATCTCCATTCCGGAAAACCGTCGCCTGTTCGTGGAGAAGATGTCGCGCTCGAAAGGCGTTGCCAGTGTACGCATCATGCGCGGTGCGGCCGTGATCGAGCAATTCGGTCCGGGCTTGCCGGAAGAGCAGCCGCAGGACGAGATGGATCGCGAGGTGCTGGCGACCGGCAAGACGCTGTTCCAGCGCATCGAGGGTAAAGATGGACGCCCGCAGTTGCGCGTGGTGATGCCCTTCATCGCCAGCGAGAATTTCCGTGGCACCAATTGCTTGAGTTGCCATAACACGCCTAGCGGCGGCGTCAACGGTGCGGCCAGCGTGGTGATCGACCTGTCCACCGAAGAGTTGCAATTGGCGGACATCAAGGATCGCCTGTGGGTCGGCCATCTGGTGGTGCAAGTACTCCTGCTCCTGCTCATCACCTGGTTCGTGCGTATCGTGATCGTGCGCAACATCACGCGCCCGGTGCGCCATCTACAGAGTGCGATGAGCGCCATCGAGCGTGACATGGATCTGTCGCGGCGCGCGGATGTCGACGCGGCCAACCCGGATATCGGTGAGATGGCGAGCAGCTTCAATGCGCTGGTGGACAAGCTGGAGGATGCCACCGCGCGGTTGCAACTGTTTGCCAAGATGTTCGAGAACAGCGGCGAGGCCATCCTCATCACCGACGGCCAGCGCAAGATCCTGACGGTGAACCCTGCCTTCGAACAGATCACCCAGTACACGCATGATGAAGTGGTGGGCAAGAATCCGAAGTTCCTAAGCTCCGGCAAGCAGACCCCGGAATTCTATGCACTGATGTGGGAGAGCATAGAACAGGCCGGTAAGTGGTCGGGTGAGATATGGAATCGTCGCAAGAACGGCGAGATCTATCCGGAATGGTTGTCCATCGCTGCGGTGAAGAATACCCGAGGCGAAGTGATCAACTACATCTCGTCGTTTTCCGATATCACCAAACGCAAGGAGGCGGAGAAACGCATCGAGTTCCTGGCGCATTACGATTCGCTGACCAGACTCCCCAACCGCGCCCTGTTCGGTGACCGTTTGCGCCGTGCCTTGTTGCTCGCCGAGCGCAACCGCAACAAGGTCGGCCTGATGTTCCTCGACCTGGACAAGTTCAAGGAGATCAACGACACCCTCGGCCATATGGCGGGCGATCGTCTGCTGCAATCGGTGGCCGACCGGCTGCGCGAATGCGTGCGTGCTTCCGACACCATCTGCCGCCAGGGCGGCGACGAGTTCCTCATCCTGCTGGAGGGGCTGGCCTCGGAAGAGGATGTGGTCGCCATCGCGCACAAGATCATGGAGGCCATGTCGCGCCCGCATCAGCTGGGCGAAGTGGAGCGCATCGTCACCTTCAGTATCGGTGCAGCGATCTATCCCGATGACGGCGGCGATGACGAGGCGCTGATCCGTGCCGCCGACGATGCGATGTACGACGCCAAGGCGGGCGGTCGCAACAATTTCAAGTTGTACCGGCGATCTGAGCCTTGAAGCATCTGCTGGTCGATATCTCTGCCCACGGTTATGGTCATGCGGCACAGACGGCTCCGGTGCTGAACCGGCTGGCACAGTTGCTGCCGCAGTTGCGCATCACCGTGCGTAGCGCGGTGCCGGAAGCCTATCTGCGTCAGCGCATCGGCTGTGCTTTTGCCTATCAACCGGTGGCACATGATTTCGGCATGCACATGCGGGATGCGCTGCGCATCGATGTGCAGCGCAGCATGGCGGCCTATCGCGAGTTCCATGCCGATTGGCCGCACAAGGTGGCGCAGGCCGCGCAAGCCATGCGCGCCTTGCAGCCCGACCTGTTGCTGGCCAACGTGCCTTATCTGTCGCTGGCGGCGGCACAGGCGGCGGGGGTGCCGGCAGTGGCCATGTGCAGCCTGAACTGGGCCGATATCTATCGCCATTACGCAGCACAGGACGAGGAAAGTGCCGGCATCCATGCACAGATGTTGGCCGCCTATGATAGTGCGCGCGATTTCCTCAAGTTGCAGCCGTCCATGCCGATGAGCGATCTGCATAACGGGCGCGAAATGGCGAGTGTGGTGCAACTCGGCCAGGCGCAACGCACACGCTTGCATAGTCTTTGCGCCGCTGCGCCAGGGGAGCGGCTGGTGCTGGTGGCAATGGGGGGCATCGCCCATCGCCTGCCGATGGAGGCTTGGCCAGTCACGCCCGGCGTGCGCTGGCTGGTGCCGCAGGAATGGGCGGTGCAGCGTGCCGATATGCTGGCGCTGGAGTCATTGGGGATGCCGTTCCGCGATGTGCTGGCATCCTGCGACGCGGTGCTGACCAAGCCCGGGTATGGCACATTCGTCGAGGCGGTGTGCAGCGGGGTGCCTATCCTCTATCTGCCGCGTGCAGATTGGCCGGAGACGCGCTGGCTGGTGGAGTGGGCTGAGCGCCATGGCGTCGTCCGGCAGGTGGTGCCGGAGGCGCTGGCGATAGAGGGGGCGGCCGCCAGTCTGCAGGCTTTATGGGAGGACCTGCGCCCGCCGTTGCCGTCCGCCCAGGGGGTAGATGGGGTGACGGCACATCTGGGCAATTTGTTGCGTCTCGGGTAACCTTGCGCGCTGATTTGTAACAGCTATCGGAACATGCGGTCATGACACATACGGAACACGACTCACCCTTTGCCATCCATAACCACGTGGAGATCGTCCACGTGCTGAACGAATTGGCGAAGCACCGTGTGCTGGTCAACCTGCAGACCCAGGAGGGCGTGGGGCTGGTCACTTCGGTGCTGTATGTCAGCGGCGACCGCAAGTATGTGTGCATCGACGTGAGCAAGGACGAGGCCATCAACCAGAAGATCGTCGACAGCAAGCGCGTGTCGTTCGAGACCCAGTCCGAGGTCAAGGTGCGCTGGCATTCTGCGCATCTGCAACTGGTGTCGATGAACGATGGTCTGGCGTTCGCCATGCATGTGCCGGCGGTGATCGAGCGTATCCAGCGCCGCGAATATTTCCGCCTGCCGACCCCGCAGGGCGCCAACGTCCTGATCTGCAAGATCCCGGTCGAGGAGGGCGCGGATCAGATGTTGGAATATCCCTTGCACGACATGAGCGCAGGCGGCATCGGGCTGACCTGTCGTGGTGCCTTGCCCGAGCTGTTCGCGCAGGGGGCGGTGCTGGAAGGTTGCAGCATCGATTTTCCGGGCATCGGCCGCGTGCCGTTCAAACTGCGCGTGTGCGGTACCTGGAAGAGTACCGAGACGCGCAGCGGCGAGCAGCTGCATCGCATCGGTCTGCAATTCATCGATTTGAGTCGTGGCGCCTCCAACGTCATCCAGCGTCACATGATCCAGCTCGAAGCGGAGCAGATCACCCCGGTCTGAACTTCAGCGCGGGGCGCCCTGTGCCTCGGCGCGGCGCCGCGAACTCTCCAGTCCGCTCGCCGAATTTTCCAGCGGCCACCCCGCCAGATTCTGCGTCACCAGCTCACCCAGCGTCTCGATCCAGTCGGTTCGTTCGTTCAGGCAAGGGATATAGTGGTATTCGCCGCCACCCGCATGCTGGAACGTCTCCTTGCCTTCCATGGCGATCTCTTCCAAGGTCTCCAGGCAGTCGGCCACGAAGCCGGGGCACACCACGTCGACGCGCTTGATGCGTTCCGCGCCCCAGTTCTCCAACGTCGCGCTGGTGTAGGGTTGCAGCCATTCCTGGCGACCGAAACGCGACTGGAAGCTGATCGTATATTGTTCCGCAGTCAGTCCCAGTGCCTCGGCGAGCAGGCGGCCGGTCTTCTGGCATTCGCAGTGGTAAGGGTCACCTTTTTCCAGGGTGTAGCGCGGCAGCCCGTGGAAACTCATCAGCAGTTTCTCCGGGCGGCCATGCTGAGCCCAGTATTCCTGCACGCTGTTGGCCAGCGCGCGGATGTAGCCGGGATGGTCGTGGAAGTTGCGTACGGTGCGCAGTGCCGGCGTGTTGCGCATGCGTTGCAGCTCGGCATACACCATGTCGGTGGCCGTGGCGGTGGTGCTGGCGGCATATTGCGGGTAGAGCGGCACCACCAGGATGCGCTGGCAGTTCTGTGCCTTCATGCGTTGCAGCACGGACGGGATGGAGGGGGTGCCATAGCGCATGGCGTATTCCACCAGTGGCGGCGCGGACATCGATTGCGTCAGGGCCGCACGCAATCCTTCGGTCTGGCGTTCGGTGTACAGGCGCAGCGGCGAGCCTTGCGCGGTCCAGATGGAGGCGTATTTGGCTGCCGATTTGCGCGGGCGCACGTTGAGGATGATGCCGTTGAGGATGAACCACCACACCAGGCGCGGTATTTCCACCACGCGCGGGTCGCCGAGGAACTCCTTCAGGTAACGGCGCACCGCCGAGGGCGTGGGCGCGTCCGGTGTGCCGAGGTTGATGAGCAGGATGCCGGTGCGTGCCGGCGTGCCGTGGGTGTATGCGGGTTCAGTGTGATAGGTCATGGTTCAGGCTTGTGAGAGCGCGTTGCTCAGGAGTCGGGCGGTGATATCCACGATGGGCACCACACGTTCATAGTTCATGCGTTTGGGGCCGACTACGGCCAGCGTGCCGACGATCTGTCCATCGGCGGTGTAGGGGGCGCTGACGATGCTGCATTCGTTCAGCCCGGCCAGCCCGGATTCGTTGCCGACGAAGATGTGCACCCCTTGTGCGCGGCGGCCGGCATCCAGCAGTTGCAGCAGGTCGGTCTTTTGTTCGAACACGTTGAACAGCTGGCGCAGTTGCTCCATGTTGGTGGACAGGTCGTTCACGTGCAGCAGGTTGCGTTCGCCGCTGATCACGTAATCCTCGTGCTTACGCGCGATGACTTCATCGCTCGCGGCCATCGCTGCGTTCATCAAGGCGCTCATGTCGTGTTGCAGCTGTTGCAGCTCGCTCTGCATGCGGCGCTGGATGTCCCCGAAAGCCAGATCGGCATAGTGCTGGCTGAGGAAGTTGCCGGCCTCGGTCAGTTCGGCCTGGGTGTAGTCGCGGTGGGTGAGCAGCACGCGGTTCTCCACTTCGCCATCCGGCATCACGATGATCAGCAGCACGCGCTTTTCCGACAGGCGCAGGAACTCGATCTGGTGCACTGTGAGCGAGCTGCGTCTGGGGGTGGCGACCACGCCGGCGAAACGCGTCAGTTCGGAGAGCAGGTTCGAGGCCTGGTTGAGCAGGCGCGAGGGGTTGGAAGGCTGGAACTGGTGCTCCAGCTGTTGCACGCGCGCCTCGGATAGCGGCTGCACCACCATCAGCTTGTCGATGAACATGCGGTAGCCGCTTGCTGTGGGGATACGTCCGGCCGAGGTATGCGGACTGGCCACCAGCCCCATCTCTTCCAGGTCGACCATCACATTGCGGATGGTCGCAGGACTGACTTCCAGGCCGGAATATTGCTGCAAGGCGCGCGAACCGACGGGCTGTCCGTCGCTGATATAGCGTTCCACCAGGGTCTTGAGCAGGACTTGCGCGCGGTCGTTGAGCATGAGCCGGATTCTAGCATTCCAGGAAAAGATCACGGTTGACGTGCTTGCGGCAGCCGATTAAATTACCGACCGGTCAGTCATTAATGAAAGATCATGAAAAACAATCAGGCAAACGAGCATCCCGTGCGCCAGCGCCGCAAAGAAGCGCGTCCCGCCGAATTGATCGCTGCGGCGCTCGAACTGTTCGTCGAACGCGGTTTCGCCGCGACCAGGCTGGATGAGGTGGCCGCCCGGGCAGGCGTGTCGAAAGGCACGCTGTATCTGTATTTCGCCAGCAAGGAAGCCCTGTTCATGGAGGTGATCAAGCAGGGGCTGATGCCGGTGGTGGAAGAGGGTGAGGCGATGCTGGGTCAACACAGCGGCGACGCAGCTTCGCTGTTGCGCGGCTTGATCCTGCGCTGGTGGACGCTGGTGAACGGCACCAAGCTGGGTGGCATTCCCAAGCTGATCATCTCCGAGGCCGGCAACTTCCCTGAAGTGGCGCAGTTTTTCGTGGAGAACGTGACGCGGCGCGTCGATGCCTTGCTCGGCAAAGTGTTGCAGTCCGGCATCGAGAAAGGCGAGTTCCGCGAGGTGGATGTCGCTTCGGTCATCGACCTGGTGGGCGCGCCCATCCTGATGCGCTCGATCTGGGATTATTCGATGGCTCCCTGCTGTTGCGGCGGTCAAGCCGATCCCGAGCGTTACATCCATACCCATATCGACTTGTTGTTGAACGGCCTGTCGGCCAAGGAGTAGTCACATGAAAAGAACGACTTTGATCCTGATGTTGCCGGTGCTGCTGGCTGCGTGCGGCAAGGAGGCGCCGACCGTCGCTAAGGTGGAGCGGCCCGCCGAAACCTTGGTGGTGGGTGCGCTGGCCACCGATGGCGGCAATCTGTATAGCGGCGAAGTGCATGCGCGTTACGAGGCGGTGTTGGGCTTCCGCATCGGCGGCAAGCTCATCGAGCGGCTGGTCGATGCGGGCGCCACGGTGAAGAAGGGGCAAGTGCTGGCGCGGCTGGATGCGGCCGACACCGGCTTGCAGGCGAGTGCGAGCAGCGCGCAGTTGCAACTGGCGCAAGAAGAATTGAAGCGCTACCGCGAATTGCGCGCGCAGGGTTTCGTCAGCCAGTCGGCGCTGGATGCGAAAGAGACCGCGCTCAAATCGGCCGAGGCGCAAGCTGGGCTGGCGCGCAATCAGGAGGCTTATACCAGTTTGCTGGCAGACCGCGACGGCGTGGTGTCGGCGACCTATGCCGAGGTCGGTCAGGTGGTCGCAGCGGGACAGTCGGTGTTGCGCGTGGCGCAACATGGCGAACGCGAGGTGTTGATCTCCATCCCTGAATCGCGCTTCAGCGCGGTGTATGTCGGCATGCCGGCCGAGGTGGTGTTGAGCGCGGCGGGCGGCGATCCGCAGATATTGCAGGGTCATGTGCGCGAGGTGTCCCCGGCCGCCGATCCGGCCAGCCGCACCTATCCGGCGCGCGTTGCCTTCGATGCTAGGAACACGAAAGTGGCACTAGGCATGACGGCCAACGTGCGACTGTTGAAGAAAGCTAACAAGAATACGGAGGCCTCGGGCAGCGATTTCCTGATCCCGATGACGGCCCTGTTCCAGCAAGGCGATCAGGCTGCGGTGTGGGTCGTGGCGGCGGATCGCAGTGTGCATCTGCGTCCGGTGACGGTGGCTGCCTATCGCGATGACGGCGCGGTGATCGGTAGCGGGCTCAATGTCGGTGAACGTATCGTGCGTGCGGGCGTGCACAAACTGGCCGAGGGGCAGAAGGTGCAGCCCATCGAGAACGGGCGTGCACTATGAATCTGCCCAACCTTTCCGAATGGGCGCTCAAGCACCAGCAGATGGTGGTGTACCTGATGGTGGTGTTGTCCGTCACGGGTGCATTCGCGTTCAAGAACCTGGGGCGCGCGGAAGACCCGGACTTCACGCTCAAGATCATGGTGGTGCGCACCCTGTGGCCGGGTGCGAGCGCGCAGGAGGTCGAGCGTGAATTGACCGAACGCATCGAGAAGAAATTGCAGGAGACGCCCTGGGTGGATGTACTGAAATCCACCTCCAAACCAGGCGAATCGATGGTCTTCGTAAACCTCAAGGATTACACGCCCAAGGCCGAGGTGCCGGAATCCTGGCGCCAGGTGCGCAAGAAGCTGGACGATATCCAGCATACCTTGCCGGACGGCGTACGCGGGCCGTTCCCCAATGACGAGTTCGGCGATGTGCAGGTGAACATCTTCGCGCTGACCGGTGATGGTTTCGGGCTGGCCGAGCTGCATCGCTATGCCGACCGCATCGCGTTAGAGCTGCGCCGCGTTAAGGACGTGAAACGCGTGGAATTGATCGGCGTGCAGGACGAGAAGATCTTCATCGATGTGGAACCGGCGCGTATGGCGCTGCTCGGCATCTCGCCGTTGGTGCTGGTGGATGCCTTGCAGAAGCAGAACACGGTCAACCCATCCGGCTTCATCGAGACCGAACACGACCGCATCCGCATGCGCGTGAGCGGGGCTTACGACAGCGTGGAGCGGGTACGCGACACCGACCTGCAAGTGAACGGGCGGCACTTCCGTCTGGGCGACATCGCCAAGGTCAGTCGCGGTCTGGTCGAACCGCCCGGACCGCAGATGCGCGTGGATGGACAGCCCGCCATCGGTATCGGCGTGGTGATGGACAAGGGCGGCGACGTCATCAGCCTGGGCAAGAACCTGCATGCGGCGATGGAACGCTTGGGCAACGAGTTGCCGGTAGGCGTCGATGTGCATGAGGTGGCCAACCAGCCCAAGGTGGTGGAAGGTTCGATCAGCCTGTTCCAGAGTTCGCTGGGTGAGGCGATCCTGATCGTGCTGGCGGTGTCCTTCCTCAGCCTCGGGGCGCGCACCGGCATGGTGGTGGCGCTATCCATCCCGCTGGTGCTGGCGATCACCTTCTTCGCCATGAAGCTGTTCGGCATCGACCTGCAACGCATCTCGCTGGGCGCGCTGGTGATCGCGCTGGGTCTGCTGGTGGACGATGCCATCATCGCGGCGGAGATGATGGTGGTGAAGATGGAGCAGGGCTGGGACCGCTTCAAGGCGGCCACCTTCGCTTATACCTCGACCGCCTTCCCCATGCTGACCGGCACGCTAATCACCGCGGTCGCGTTCACGCCGGTGGGCTTCTCCAAATCCGCGGCCAGCGAATACACCGTGTCCATCTTCCAGGTGGTGACCATCGCGCTGCTCACTTCATGGGTGGTGGCCGTGGTGTTCACGCCCTATATCGGCTACAAGCTGCTCGATCCGCAAGCCTTGATCGCCAAGGCCCAGAAGCATGGCGAGGACATCTACGACTCGCCGTTCTACCGCCGCCTGCGTGCGCTGGTGGAATGGTGCCTGCGCAACCGCTGGAAAGTGATCGGTGCCACCGTGTTGATCTTCGCGCTGAGTATGGTCATGTTCGGCAAGTTCGTGCAGAAGGAATTCTTCCCGCCGGCCAGTCGTCTGGAGATCCTGGTGGAGGTGCGTTTGCCGCAGGGGGCATCGATCAAGGCAACCAGCAACGAGGTGCATCGCATCGAAAAACTACTGAAGGGCGATCCGGCCGTCGAGTATTACTCCGACTATATCGGTAACGGTGCGCCGCGCTTTGTGTTGTCGCTGGACCAGCAGTTGTATTCCGACAACTTCGGCCAGTTCGTGATCGTCACCAAGGATCTGCATGCGCGTGAGGATCTGTTCAAACGCCTCAACGAGGCGGTCTCCGGTCCCGAGTTCTCGGCGATCCGCGTGCGCGTATCACGCATGGAGAACGGCCCGCCGGTCGGCTATCCAGTGCAGTTCCGCGTGCTGGGCGATGACCTGACGCAGTTGCGCAGCATCGCGAACGAGGTGGCACAGGTCATGCGTGCGGATCCCGCTCTGGATAACGTGCATTTCGAATGGAACGAGAAGGTCAAAAGTGTGCGCGTCGAGGTCGATCAGGACAAGGCTCGCCAACTGGGCACGTCGAGTCAGGAGGTGTCGCAGACCCTGCAGGCGTTCTTCAACGGTATCGCGCTGACGCAGTATCGCGAAGGAGATCAGTTGATCGACGTGGTGTGGCGCGGCGGTATGAACAAGGATGTGCGCTCTTTGGGGCGCTTGCCCGATTTGGACATCCCCTTGCCGGGCGGCAAGCATGTGCCGCTGGCGCAACTGGCGCGCCTGGTACCGATCCAGGAAGAGGGCATCATCTGGCGCCGCAATCGCCTGCCCAGCATGTCGGTACGCGCCGACATGGCCGACAAGACGCAGCCCGCCACCGCGTCGGTGCGGCTGGACAAGAAGATGGATGAGTTGCGTGCCCGTCTGCCGGTCGGCTATCGCATCGAGATGGGCGGCACCATCGAGGAATCCGCCAAGGGCTCGACCGCCATCGCTGCGGTGATGCCGGTGATGCTGGTCGGTGTGATCACCTTGCTGATGCTGCAGTTGCAGAACATCGGTCGGACCACGATGGTGCTGCTCACCGCCCCGTTGGGGTTGATCGGCGTGACCTTCGGTCTGCTGTTGTTCCAAGCGCCGTTCGGCTTCGTCGCCAACCTGGGCTTGATCGCGTTGATGGGCATGATCATGCGCAACTCGGTGATCCTGGTCGACCAGATCCGGCAGGATGAAGAGGCTGGCAAATCGCAATGGGCGGCCATTGTCGATTCCACCGTGCGCCGTTTCCGTCCCATCGTGCTGACTGCGGCGGCGGCCATCCTGGCGATGCTCCCCTTGTCGCGCCAGGTGTTCTGGGGGCCGATGGCGGTGACCATCATGGGCGGTCTGATCGTGGCGACGCTGCTGACCTGTCTGTTCCTGCCCGCCTTGTATGCGGCTTGGTACAAGGTGCGTGAAGAAAAAATCGCAACGCATGTGACGCAATGATGCGCCGCCTCCCTTTCGGCATCTGCTTGCTCGCATGCGCACTGTGGGCACAGCCCGCTGCCGCCGCGCAAGGCTGGATCATGGCGACGCATGATGAGGTGCTGCGCAGCGGTGAGCCGGTCACACTCGAAGTCATCCGGCCGCCAGGGGATTCGGTGTGGCCGGCGCATCTCAGCCTGCGTCTGACGCAGGGCTACCGGATCGTGCTGCTAGACCTCTCAGCAATCGAGCCGGTGGCCGCCACGGATGGCCGGCGACTGTATCGCGGGATGTTGCCCGGCAAACTTTCCGGCGTGGTGCGCGGCGAATTGCTGGGCGTCGAGTCGAACCGGCTGGTGCTGGTGATCCGTGAACCGGATGCGCTGGAGCAGATGATGCTACCGAGTGGCGGCGAGGTGGGTGCGTCTTCGAGCGACCGGGTCATCAGCATGTTGGTGCCCGAGGATGAACCGGCACTGTCGGTCAATGATCCGATGTATTTCGTGGTCGGCAACGGTGCTGTGGCACGCTTCCAGTTCAGTTTCAAATACCGCATGTTCGATCCGGACAGTCGGCCGGTCGCATGGTTCTCGCCGCTGGCCAACCTGCACTTTGGCTATACGCAGACTTCGATGTGGGATCTGGGCAGCGAATCGAAGCCGTTCCGTGATACCAGTTATCGTCCCAGTCTATTCTGGCAGGGTACGACTTACCGCGATGGTTTCAAGCCTGACCTGATCCGCGCCGGTTTCGAGCATGAATCCAACGGACGCGCCGGGGCCGACTCGCGCAGCATCAATATCTTTTTTCTGGAGCCGGGCTGGGTCAACCGCCTGTCCAACGGGCGCATCGTGGGCTTTGCATCCAAGTTCTATGCCTATCAGGACAAGTCGGATAATCCGGATATCCAGCGTTATCGCGGTTTTGCAGACTGGGAATTTGGCGTCGGTCGGGAGGACGGGGCGGTGTGGATGGCCAAGTTGCGCTCGGGTACCGGCGGCTACAGCAGCGCCCAGGTCGAATTTTCCTACCCCCTGCGCGACCCGCTGTTCGCGCGCGCCGGTGGTTTCGTCTACGTGCAGATGTTCAATGGCTACGGTGAGACGCTGCTCGACTACAATCGGAAACAGTCGACCCAGTTGCGCATCGGCTTCGCTATCGTTCGTTGATCTGCGCAGCGTCTGACATGGCGGGTGCTGCCCCGATATGGTTTAATCGCGCACCATGAAACCCGCCTTCAAAACCATCGCGATCATCGGCAAATACAAGACGCCGGAGATCGCGGTTCCCGTGCTTTCCCTGGCCGAGTTCCTCGCCGGGCAGGGCTATGCTGTGGTGATCGACAGCCTGACGGCGGAGAACGTCAGGCAGGCCGCTTTCCCGGCGCTGAAACTGGAGGAGATGGGGACGCAGGTCGATTTGGCGGTGGTGCTGGGAGGGGATGGTACGTTGCTCAACATCGCGCGCACCCTGGCGCCGCACCGCATCCCGCTGATCGGCGTCAACCAGGGACGCATCGGTTTCCTCACCGACTTGTCCATCGATACCATGAAGAAGACCGTGGCGGCCATGTTGAAAGGCCACTACGTCGAAGAGAAACGCCTGCTGTTGCAGGCGGCTGTGGTGCGCGACAAACGCGAGATCTTCCATGGCCTCGCCTTCAACGAGGTGGTGGTGCATCGCAGCAACGTCAGCAGCATGGTCGAGTTCGAGGTGCGCATCGACGGCGAATACCTGTATAACCAGCGTGCCGACGGCCTCATCATCTCCACCCCCACCGGTTCCACGGCCTATGCCTTGTCGTCCGGCGGTCCCATCCTGCATCCTGCGCTGGACGTGCTGGAGCTGGTGCCGGTGTGTCCGCATTCGTTGAGCAACCGGCCGCTGGTGGTGAAGGGCGATTCCGTGCTGGAACTGCTGGTGCATCGCAACGGCGATATCCATGTGCGCTACGACAGTCACACCCACGTCGATCTGCAACTGCACGACAAGGTCATCGTGTCGCGCTATCACGAGCCGGTGTTGCTGCTGCATCCGGAAGGGCACAGTTACTACCATACGCTGCGCGAGAAGCTGCTGTGGACGCAGACGCTCTGAAATGCTGAAACATCTCATCATTCGCGACTTCGTCATCGTCGATACGCTCGAACTGGATTTCGCCGCGGGTTTCACCGCGCTCACCGGCGAGACCGGTGCCGGTAAATCCATTCTCATCGATGCGCTGTCGCTGGCGCTGGGCGAACGTGCAGACCCAACCATGGTGCGCGCCGGTTGCGACAAGGCGGATATCAGCGCCGAGTTCGATATCGCTGCCTTGCCCGCCCTGCAAGCCTGGCTGGCGGAGCAGGAGTTGGAAGGTGACGAAGGCGTATGTCTGTTGCGTCGCAGCCTGGATGCGGGGGGCCGTTCGCGCGGCTTCATCAACGGGCGCAGTGCCACGCTGCAACAACTGCGCGAGGCGGGCGAGCATCTGCTCGATATCCATGGTCAGCATGCGCACCAGTCGTTATTGCGTGCCGATGCGCAACGCGATCTGCTGGATAGTCATGCCGGACTGAGCGTGCTGGCGCAGGAAGTTTCAAACGCCTTCAAGCATTGGCAATCGTTGCAGCGCCGCCATCAGCAACTGGCGCAGAACGCGGAGGCGGTAGCCGCCGAACGTGAGTTGCTGG
Organism: Pseudomonadota bacterium; assembly: GCA_021822115.1. The sequence goes on along the minus strand of JAJZSA010000020.1, from coordinate 8,640 downwards.
CATTCCAGCGGCGCGAGCTGGAGACGTTGAATTTCAATACCGCCGAATGGGTGGCCTTGCAGGCCGAGCATGCTCGCTTGTCGCATGCAGCGGGCTTGCTGGAGACGGCGCAGTTCGGTGTGGAGGTGTTGTCGGAATCGGATGCCGCCTGTCTGGCGCAACTCAATGCACTGACCGCCCGCTTGCGCAGCGGGCTGGAGTACGACGCCAGCCTGCAAGATACCTTGACCATGCTGGAGAGCGCGCAGAACGAATTGCAGGAAGCGGTGTACGCGCTGCGTCATTATCAGCAGCGCCTGGATGCCGACCCGCAGTTGTTGCGCGAGCAGGAGCAGCGCATGGCGGACGTGGTGGAGGCGGCGCGCAAATATCGCGTGCCGCCGGAAGAGCTGCCGCAGGCATTGGCCAGGATCGTGGCGCGTCTGGACGAATTGGGCGGTGATGCCGACCTGGAGGCGTTGGCGCAGCAGGAAGCTGCGGCACGCAAGGACTATCAGGCGGTGGCGCAACGCCTCAGTACTGCGCGCGCCAAGGCGGCGCGCACCATGTCCGACGAGATCACGGCGGCGATGCAGACGCTGGCGATGCAGGGCGGGCGCTTCGAAGTGGCCTTGCAGCCACTGGAGGCAGGCAATGTACATGGGCTGGAGAACATCGAATTCCAGGTGGCGGCCAACCTCGGCACGCCTTTGCGTGGTCTGGCCAAGGTCGCTTCCGGCGGCGAACTGTCGCGCATCAGCCTGGCCATCCAGGTCGCGGCCAGCCATGCGGCGAGCGTGTCGACGCTGATCTTCGACGAAGTGGACAGTGGCATCGGCGGGCGCGTGGCGGAGATCGTGGGCAGCTTGCTCAAGCGCCTCGGCAGTCGTCATCAGGTGTTGTGCGTCACCCACTTGCCGCAGGTGGCGGCGCAGGCGGACCAGCAATGGCAAGTCAGCAAGGAGAGCCATGGCGGCAAGACCTTGAGCAGCATCCGGCCGCTGGCCGGCGAACAGCGCGTCGAGGAGATCGCGCGCATGCTGGGTGGCGCCACCCTCACCGAGACCACGCGTAAACACGCCGCCGAGATGCTGGCCGGCGCAGCCGGATAGCCGTTGTCGAGGGCTGCGGCGAGGGCGGGACTTGCGGTATCATGCAGCCCGTTCCGAAAAGCCGACCGAATCCGACCCGATGCGTATCCTGCTATTGCCGCTGACCTTGTTGCTCACCGCTTGCAGCAACTTTTCGACCTACCTGCCCACTTTCGTTCCGCACAAGATCGAGATCCGCCAGGGCAACCTCATCACCCAGGATATGCGCGCACGCCTGCAACTCGGCATGAGCGAGGCGCAGGTAAAGGCCATCCTCGGTGCGCCGCTCATCACCGATGTTTATCACGCCGGGCGCTGGGATTATCTCTATCGCTTGGATAAACAAGGCAAGACCGAGACCGACCAGCGGTTGACACTCTATTTCGAGCAAGGGCAGTTGAAGCGCATCGACGATGCGACGCCGCTGCTGCCACCGCCGGTGCCTATCCAGGAGAACGTGAATGAAGATTAAAGTCGCTATCGCCGGTTGCGGCGGACGCATGGGCAAGGTGTTGCTGGACTGCGTGGCGCAAGCCGATGACCTGCAATTGCACGCTGCGCTGGAACACACCGGCAGCCCGTTCATCGGCAACACCGTCGCGGAGGGGGTGAAGATCACCGACGACGTGGCAGGGGCCCTGAAAGGTGCCGATGCCCTGATCGACTTCACGCGCCCCGAAGGTACCATGCATCACCTCGATATCTGCCGCCAACTCGGTGTCGGCATGGTCGTCGGCACCACGGGCCTCAATGCGCAGCAGAAAGCCGCGCTGGGCGCTGCGGCGCAGGATATCGGCATCGTGTTCGCGCCCAATATGAGCGTGGGCGTGAATCTCGTGTTCAAGCTGCTGGAGACCGCCTCGCGCGTGTTGAGCGAAGGGTATGACATCGAGATCATCGAAGCGCATCACCGTCACAAGGTCGATGCGCCATCCGGTACTGCACTCGGCATGGGCGAAGTCGTCGCGCGCACCTTGGGACGTGACCTCGATAAATGCGCCGTGTATGGCCGCGAAGGCGTCACCGGCGAACGCGCTCCCTCCACCATCGGCTTCGCCACTGTGCGCGGCGGCGACATCGTCGGCGACCACACCGTGCTCTACGCCGGTATCGGCGAACGCATCGAGATCACCCACAAGGCCAGTAGCCGTGCCACCTTCGCCATCGGCGCCCTGCGTGCGGCGCGCTTCCTCAAGGCCAATCAGGCTGGGATGTACGACATGCAGGATGTGCTGGGCTTGAAGTGAGTCACCTGCGCTGCTGGTTCTCGGCCAGCGTCGGAAGGTTGCTCCTTATGCGGGGGGGGTATCTAGCAGGCTAAACCGTCGGGTCACTCCCGGCGCTTTTGCTTTCAACTATCATCACGCGCCATGCCCCTCACCCAGATAAAACTCCTTTCTCTCTTCGCGCTGCTCATCAACGCTGCGGCGATGCTTTCTCCCATCATCAACGGCGGCGACTCGGTGACCTATGCCGCTCTGTCGCAACATATCGCGTTAAGTAATGACTGGTCGAATCTGATGCTGGATGGCAAGGACTGGCTGGACAAGCCGCATATGCCGTTCTGGTTGACGGCGTTGTCGTTCCAGTTTTTCGGTATCAGTGCGTTCTCTTACATCCTGCCCGGTTTCCTGTTCCACATAATCGGTGGCTATTTCACTTATCGTCTGGCACGTCTGTTCTACACGCGCGAGGCAGCGTGGTGGTCGGTGCTGGTGTATGTGTCGGCGTATCACTTGATGGATTCTTCCATCGAGGTGAAGGCGGAGACGTATCTGACCGGGTTCATCATGGGGGCGTGTTATTACTGGCTGCGCTATGACGCACAGGCGCGCTTGAAATATCTGTTGCTGGGCGCGCTGTTCAGCGCGTGTGCGGTCATGACCAAGGGGGTGTTCACCCTGATCACCATCACCAGCGGTCTGGTGCTGTTGTGGGCGTACCGTGGCGAGTGGCACAAGTTGTGGAGTGTGAAGTGGTGGTTGGCGCTGGGTCTGTCGGTGCTGTTCACGGCACCGGAGGTGGTGGCACTGTACCTGCAATTCGATGCGCATCCGGAGAAGGTGGTGTTCGGCCAGACCAATGTGTCGGGCATCCGGTTCTTCCTGTGGGATAGCCAGTTCGGGCGCTTCTTCAATACCGGGCCGATCAAGAACACCAACGGCCATCCCTTGTATTTCGTGCTGGTGTTCCTGTGGGCCTTTCTGCCTTGGGTGGCTTTGTTCATGGCGGCGTTGGCGGCGCGCTTGCGGGGTTTCACTCACCGTTCGCGCGAGGAGAATGCGGGTTTCGTGTTCTTGTGCGGTGCATTCTTCGTGACCTTTGCCTTGTTCAGTGCAACCAGCTTCCAGCTCGACCATTACACGGTGATCCTGTTCCCGTTCGCGGCTATCCTGTGCGGCGCCTACCTGGCGGAACGTATCGCGCAATCGGGGCGCGGTTTGTTGATCGCACAAGCGGTGTTCGCTTTGCTGGTGTGGGTGTTGGCGCTGGGATTGAGTGTGCGCGTAGGGAGTGTGTCGTTGTTGATCGCAGTGGCGTTGCTGCTGTGTGCGGCCGCGGCCTACGCCGTGGTGGTGCGCCTGCCGTGGCGCATGCAACTGCTGGTGCTGTGGCCGTTGTCGGGCATCCTCGCGGTATATGTGTTCCTGGCGTTGAGCAGCGCGCAGACTTTCATGCGCGTGAGCGTGCCGTACAACGTGAGTCAGCTGCTGGCGGGACGCGAGGCGTTGCCGGTGGTGGCGTATCGCATGGATATCGTGTCGCGCGAATTGGCGTTGTATCTGCCCGTGTCCGTCGCGGCGGCGGACGTGCCGGAGCAGTTGCCGCAGCAGGGACGTTATGTGTTGCTGGTGAGCGGGCCGGAGTGGGGGGCGTTACGCGATCGTTTGCATCAGGTGGTGCAGATCGCACAGGGTGATTGGGCGATCCACAAGACCGGGACGTTCCCACGCTTCTTGCGCCTGGCGCGCGGCGAAGAACCGCTGGACGATGTGCGTGTCCTGGAGGTGGCGACCGGACGCTGACGGTCAGCGTATCGGTTGCAGGCGGCGATACAGACGGAAGCGTTCGTTGGCGTTACCCTGGCGTCCGCCCTCCCAGATCTTTTCCCAGCCGATCTCGTCTTCGATGGGTTGCGCCACCGCGCCGCCTTGCACCAACAGCAGGTCACATTTGCGCGGGCTGTAGTCGAGCTGGATGTTGCCGAAGTATTCCAGCATGGCTTGTTCGCTCTGGCCGATATGCAGGCCGCCTATGCAGTTCTGGTTGCCGGGCAGGTTGCGGCTCAGGTCGTCAATCATGTAGCGATAGCTCTTGCCTACATCCAGCCAGGGCAGCCACACCGTCATGGTCAGTATCCATAACAGGGTGATGCCGCTGGCCCAGTTGATGAGCGAGCGGCGCACCGAGCGGCCGACGCGCCAGACCAGCAGGATCCAGACCGCAGTGACGAAGAGCGCAATGAGGAACGGTATGAGTTCCAGCCTGGCTTCATAGCCGGGCTGGTAGTCGCGCAGCCACACCACGATCTTGGCGTGATAGCCGAGCAGCAGGCCGGTCCACCCCCACCACATGAAGAGCGCGAACAGCGCGAAGGTCATGATGCCGAACCAGTCCAGCGCGTTGGCTGCGCCACGCCGCAGCGTAGAGAGCGAGGCGGTGGCGAGCAAGGCGATGGGCAGCAGCATGGGCATGCCGTTCTGGTCGTTGATGTCCGGCACGAAGCTGAGCGCTACCAGCATTACGAGGAAGCTGGTGAGCAATAATTGGAACGCACGTTCATGCCAGATGCGTTTGCGAGCTTCCCAGACGGCCCAGGCGGCCAGTGGCGCAGCAGGCCAAGCGAGCCAGGGCAGGGCTTGGAGGTAATAGAAGGCATCGGGATAGCGGCCGCTGCCGGCGAACTCGAACCAGCGCCCGAGGTTGCGATCCCATATCCATTCCTGGAATAACACGGGAGACTCCTGGTAGAGCAGGTAGGGCCACAGTGACATCAGCGGCAGGGCGATGGCGAAAGCAAGCAGTAGCGTGCGCAGGAAGCTGCGCGTACGCCATGCCGGGAAGCCCAGCAATGCCAAGCTTGTTGTGCCGAACAGCACTGGGGCGATGAAGCCTTTGCTCATGAAGCCGATGCTCAAGCCGATGCCGAGGCATAGTGCGGCCAAGCGCGGTTCCCGCAGGCTTAGTGCATAGCCGTAGAGCATCATGGCGCAACCAGTGAGCAGCGCATTGTCGGTAAGTATCTCGTGGCCGCGTACCAGCATGCCGAGACAGCCGATGAGGATGATGGCAGTCGGCCAGCCGCGGTTGTTGCCGAACAGTTCGCGCCCGGTCAGGCCGATGAGCAGTAGCGTGAGTGCGGTGTAGAAGCCGGTTGCGAGGCGGGCTCCGTCATGTAGAGGCAGCCATCCAGAGAATATCTGTGCGAAAACCGCTGCCGTCCAGTAATACAGTGGGGGCTTCTCCAGCCAAGGCGTGCCCGACAGCGTGGGGATCAGCCAATCGCCATTGTTGACCATGTGCAATACAACGCCGAAGCCATATAGTTCGTCAGGCTTCCAGGGGTCGTGGCCGACCAGTCCAGTGAGTAACCAAGTGGTGCACAGCACCAACAGCAATCCCGCCTTGAGTGGCGTGATCTCCGGCTCTTTCATCCTGGTGAGGTAGTCGTACATGCTATTTGTTCGTCAGGCGTCTCGTCTGCTTTAAGGATAGCGCACATCTTGCGACTGTCGCGCTTGTCCGGCACAACCTGGAAAGAAAAAAGGCAGCACAAGCTGCCTTTTGATCTTTGGGTACAGCGGTATCCGCATCAGGCGGCTTTTTTGCCCATGCTGTACTTGTTGCGGAACTTCTCGATACGGCCAGCGGTGTCCACGATCTTCTGGGTGCCGGTATAGTACGGGTGGCACTCGGAGCACACTTCGATGTGCAGAGCGGGCTTGCTGATGGTGGAGCGGGTGGTGAACTTGTTGCCGCAGCTGCAAGTCACTTCGACGTCTGCATAAGCGGGATGGATGTCTGCTTTCATTTTCTGTTCCTGACTAAAAGTTGGCGCGGCTTTGGTACGCGCGGATATACCTGCAAGGGCGCGCATTATCCATATAAACAGTCGGATGGGCAAATGGTTCGTATTTTCATTGTCCCCGTTCGATGCTGATGCCGACTTGGCGACAGCCGCGGATCGCATGCAGTTTGGCGACGCTGACGCGGACCCAAGGGGCGTTGAAGTCCTTGAGGATGATCTGTGCGATGTGTTCGGCCAGGGCTTCCAGCAAGGAGAAGTGGCCTTCGCTCAGCACTTTTTGCAGATGTTGAGCGACTTGGGCGTAATCCAGGGCATCATTGATATCGTCACTCTGGCAGGCGCGGCTGTTGGGGAGTGCGATGTCCAGGTCGATCTGCAAGGTCTGCGGGACGCGTTTTTCTCTTTCATAGATGCCGATCAGAGTCTCGACCTTGAGTTCGCGCAGGAAGATGATGTCCATAGGGTGTTAGTGGTTGTTTGGTGACGCTTGCGCATTCGAGTAGAATCCGCGCTCCGCATTTTAAGGCATTCCAGATGACCACCTTGATCTTTGTTGTATGTGCCTATCTGTTAGGCTCTGTCTCCTTTGCCGTGTTGATGAGCAAGGCGTTCGGACTGGCCGATCCGCGTACCTATGGTTCCGGTAACCCCGGAGCGACCAATGTGTTGCGTAGCGGCAAGAAGGCCGCTGCTGCGTTGACGCTGCTGGGCGATGCGGCCAAGGGCTGGCTGGCGGTGTTCCTGGCGATCCAATTCGCACCGCATGACGGGCAAGGTTTGTTGCTGGTTGCGCTGGTTTCGCTGGCAGTGTTCATCGGACATCTGTTTCCGGTCTTCCTCAAGTTCCAGGGCGGGAAAGGCGTTGCGACGGCGTTGGGAGTACTGCTGGCGATCAGCGGCTGGCTCGGGCTGGCGGTGCTGGCTACCTGGTTGCTGGTGGCTGTGGTATTCCGTTACTCATCGCTGGCTGCGTTGGTGGCTGCTGCGGCGGCGCCGGTGTTGGCGATGGCGATCACGCATCAGGGAGGACATCTGAGCCCTGAACTGGTGATCGCCGTCGGAGTGATGTCCATGCTGCTGATCTGGCGTCACCAGAAGAACATCCAGAACTTGATAATGGGCAAGGAAAGCAAGATCGGCAGCAAGAAGAAGAGCGAAACTCAGTCGGTGTAATTCAGTTCTTGCAAGTCCCAGCGCGGCTTGACGTCGAAACGATAGTCGCGCATCCCCTTCTGTCTTTGCAGGCGCATCGCACCGGCAAAGGCGATCATCGCGCCGTTGTCGGTGCAGAACTCCAAATCTGGATAGAACACTTGTCCGCCACGGCGGGTGACGGTCGAGTTCAGGCGTTCCCGCAAGAGGTGGTTGGCCCCCACTCCGCCGGCCACCACCAATTGATTAAGTCCGGTTTGCCCCAATGCCGAGATAGCTTTGCTGACCAGCACATCCACGATGGCTTCTTGTGCCGCGTGGGCGATGTCGGCGCGCGTCTGTTTGTCATCGGGATTTTGTATGGCGGCTTGCAACACGGCTGTTTTCAGGCCGCTGAAACTGAAATCCAGATCGCCGCTATGCAGCATGGGGCGAGGGAGTTTGAAGCGGCCCGGCGTGCCGTGCTGTGCCAATTTCGAGAGCAGGGCGCCACCAGGGTAGGCCAGCCCCAATAATTTGGCGCTTTTGTCGAATGCCTCGCCGGCAGCATCGTCCAGCGATTCGCCCAGCAGGGTGTAGCGACCGACCCCGTCGACTCGTATGAGTTGAGTATGCCCACCTGAGACCAGTAGTGCGACGAAGGGGAACCGCGGCGCCGGCTCGGAAAGCAGTGGAGAGAGCAGATGCCCTTCCAAATGATGGATGCCTAAGGTAGGCACGTCCAGTGTATAGGCGAGTGCGTTGGCGATACTGGCGCCGACCAGCAGGGCGCCGGACAAGCCTGGGCCTTGGGTATAGGCGATCGCATCCACATCGCGTAGCGTGCAGCCGGCTTGCTGTAGCGCGGCGCGCAATAGCGGTAACGCATGACGCACATGGTCGCGCGAGGCGAGTTCGGGGACTACGCCGCCATATTCATTATGTAGTGCGATCTGCGAATGCAGGGTATGGGAAAGCAGTCCGCGTTCAGTGTCGTAGAGCGCGATGCCGGTCTCGTCGCAGGAAGATTCAATGCCAAGCACTAGTCGATTCATGGCTCTATTGTAGTGACAGGAGCGCCATGACATGGTGGCGGAAAAAATATTTCAATTTTTTTGCAGTAAAGTATTGACGCCGATTTTTTGCTCCCTATAATGCGCGCCTCTTCGCTGTTGCGGCGCTGAACGAAAGCGAGCCAAGGTTCGCTGGTGATGAAGAATCTAGTTCGGTGACGCAATAAGCGATGGTGCAAAAAAATAAGTTGACAGCAAAATTTTCGTCACTATAATGCGCACCTCTTCGCTGCCACGGCAGCTGAAGCAAAGCAGTAAGGTTCTTTAAAAGTCTGAAGAAACAACCGATTAGTGTGGGTACATGTGCAGAGGCGGATGTGCGTTGCTTAGGCGATGC
>JAJZSA010000019.1 GCA_021822115.1 Pseudomonadota bacterium | reverse complement strand
GGAGAACGGCCCGTATGCTACCAGATGGCAACCCGATCTATGGTGAACTTGAGCACTGCGACCTTCATGCAGAACAGCATGACATCCTCGCAAGGTACGGTAACAAAAAAGAAAACCTGTTGCAGATCCTGAACGAGGTGGTGGCCTGCGCAGGCTATGTGCCGCATGACGCGCTCTCCCTCATCGCCGACCGCCTGGGTGTCACGCGCGCCCATGTCGAGAGCGTCGCCAGTTTCTACGCCTTCCTGCCGTTGCAACCTGCCGGCGCATATCGCGTACGTTTCTCCGACAACATCACCGACCGCATGCTGGGCAGCCAGGAACTGATGGCGCAGATGTGCAGCCAGCTCTGGCTGCAACCGGGCAAGGTGTCCGAAGACGGCTTGCTCAGCATCGACACCACCTCCTGCACCGGCATGTGCGACCAGGGGCCGGCCATGCTGGTCAACGGCCTGCCCATCACCAAGCTGGAGGCCCAGCGCATCCGCGAGATCGGGCAACTGATCCGCAACCGCACTCCGCTGTCGAACTGGCCGCGCGAGTTCTTCCGGGTGGAGGACAACATCCGGCGTGCCGGCCTGCTGCTGGACAACCATCTGGGTTACGGCGAAGTGCTGCGCCAATGGCTGGGTCAACCAGCCGCCATCGTCGATACCATCAAAGCCAGCGGTTTGCGCGGGCGGGGCGGGGCGGGCTTCCCCACCGGCCAGAAATGGCAGGCCACGCGCGATGCACCGGGACAGGCGCGTTATGTGGTGTGCAACGCCGACGAAGGCGAGCCGGGCACTTTCAAGGACCGCGTGCTGCTTACCCGCCAGGCCGACCTGCTGTTCGAAGGCATGACCCTGTGCGCACGGGCCATCGGCGCCCAGCAGGGCTTCCTCTATCTGCGCGGGGAATACCGCTACCTGCTCGATCACTTGCAGGGCGTGCTGCAACGCCGCCGCGACAGCGGCCTGCTCGGGCTGGACATCCTCGGTCAGCGCGGTTTCAACTTCGATATCGAGATCCACCTCGGCGCCGGCGCCTATATCTGCGGCGAGGAATCTGCACTCATCGAATCGCTGGAAGGCAAGCGCGGCATCCCGCGTAACCGGCCGCCGTTCCCGGTCACCCACGGTTACCTGCAACAGCCGACCGCCGTGGATAACGTCGAGACCTTCTGCCAGGCGGTGATGGCACTGCATCTGGGCGCCGACGCGTATCGCGCCATCGGCAGCGAGCAGTCCAGCGGCAGCAAACTCATCTCGGTCTCCGGTGACTGCGCCTATCCCGGCATCTACGAATATCCCTTCGGCGTCAGTGTGAGCCAGATCCTGGCCGACTGCGGCGCGGTGAATACGCGCGCGGTGCAGGTCAGTGGCCCGTCCGGCCTCTGTATCGGCGAGCACGAGTTCGGGCGCAAACTGGGCTTCGAGGACCTGCCCACCGCCGGAGCGCTGATGGTGTTCGATGACAGTCGCGACCTGTTCGAGGTGGCGCGCAACTTCGTGCATTTCTTCGCCCACGAGAGTTGCGGCTTCTGCACGCCATGCCGCGTCGGCACCAGCATGCTCAAGCAGACCATGGACAAGATCGCCGCCGGCCACGGCACGCAGCACGACCTGCGCGAAGTGGAGAACCTCGACCTGGTGTTGCAGACCACCTCGCATTGCGGCCTGGGGCGCAGCGCCTGCAACCCGGTGTTGCACACGCTCAAGCATTTCCGCCCAGCCTATGAGAGCCGCCTCAAATCGCTGGATTTCGAACCGGCCTTCGACCTCGACGGCGCGCTGGCGCGCGCGCGCCAGATGACCGGCCGCGACGACGCCGGCGCCCACCTGAAGGAAAACGAATGAGCGACACATTCCACCTCGACGGCCAGGAAGTACCTTTCGTACCGGGCCAGACCGTGATGCAGGCCGCGCTGGCGGCCGGGCATTACATCCCGCACCTGTGCTACCACCCCGAATTCAAGCCGCATGGCAGCTGCAAACTGTGCACAGTCAAGGTCGGTGGCCGCACCATGGCTTCCTGCACCATGCCTGCCGAGCCCGGTTTGACCATCGAGAGCGACACCGAAGAACTCAATGCCCTGCGCCGCACGCTGGTGCAGATGCTGTTCGCCGAGGGCAACCATTTCTGCCCCTCGTGCGAGAAGAGCGGCAACTGCATGTTGCAAGCGCTGGGCTACGACCTGGAAGTGCATGCCGCCGGTTTCCGTCACCAGTTCCCCGACCGCCCGGTGGATGCTTCGCACCCCGATATCCTGCTCGACTTCAACCGCTGCATCCTGTGCGAACTGTGCGTGCGCGCCTCCAGCGAAGTGGATGGCAAGAAGGTGTTCGCACTGGCCGGACGCGGGGTGACCAAGCACCTGATCGTGAATGCCGAATCCGGCCTGCTCAAGGACACCGACATCGCGCTCACCGATAAGGCCATGCAAGTCTGCCCGGTCGGCGTCATCCTCAAAAAGCGCGTCGGTTTCAGCCAGCCCATCGGCGAACGCCGCTATGACCAGCGCCCCATCAGCGCGCAGGCGCTGGACGATGCACCGCGCCCGGGCAGCGGGCAGGGCGGATGCGATGTCTGCGAGGGCCAGCCATGAGCAAGAAACTGCGCATCGCCACGACCTCGCTGGCCGGCTGCTTCGGCTGCCATATGTCCATCCTGGACATCGACGAACGCCTGTTCCCGCTGCTCGAGCTGGTCGAGTTCGACCGCTCGCCCATCACCGATATCAAACACTGCGGCCCGTGCGACATCGGCATCGTCGAAGGTGGCATCTGCAATGCGGAGAACGTGCATGTGCTGCGCGAGTTCCGCCGCAACTGCAAGATCCTCATCGCCATCGGTGCCTGTGCCATCAACGGCGGCTTGCCCGCCCAGCGCAACCATCTCGATCTCGGCGCCTGTCTCACCGAGGTTTATCTCACCGAACCGGGGCTGGCGCACGGCCACATCCCCAACGATCCTGAGTTGCCGCTGCCGCTGGACAAGGTGCACCCGCTGCACGAAGTGGTGAAGGTGGATTACTTCATCCCCGGCTGTCCGCCTTCCGGCGACGCCATCTGGAAATTCCTCACCGATCTCATCTCCGGCAAGACGCCCGAGCTGGGGCATGGCCTCATCCATTACGATTAAACGACACCATCTATATATAAGGGACACTCGATATGAGCACGATCAAGACATGGGGCATCGCACTGGGGGCATTGCTATTGGCCGCCTGCGGTCCCACGGAGGACCAGTTCGTCGACGCCAAGACCGCCGCCGACATGCAGGCTAAAGGCAGCGTGCTGCTGGATATCCGCGAAAGCGACAGCTATGAGGAATCGCGCATCCCCAACAGCCGCCACATCCCCTTCGGCCGACTTGCGTTGCGGCTGAACGAACTGGAAGCCGATAAAACCAAAGGTATCGTGGTGCTCGACCAGTCCGGCATCCGCGCGCCCAGGGCCTGGGAAGTGCTGCAAAAAGCCGGTTTCCCCCAAGTGCGCATCCTGAAAGGCGGCTTGAACGAATGGCAGGCAGCCAAGCTCCCCATCGAGAAACCGCAGCCGCCCGTCACTGAAGAAGAGGTAATGCCGGCAGAGTAGGGCGCTGCCGTTCAGGGCGGCGGCATGCTGCACACACGGTCGCGCCCACTCTGTTTCGCTTGGTAGAGCTGCATGTCGGCTTGATTGATCAGATCTTCCAGCGACATCTCCGCGCTGCGTGTCGCGATGCCGAAGCTGGCCGTCATCGACAGCACACCATCACCGGCGGGGATGCGCAACTCGCTCACCGCCCGCCGCAAGCGTTCTGCATGATTCATCGCCTGCCGCAATCCGGTCTCCGGCAACAGCAGCACGAACTCCTCGCCGCCCCAGCGCGCCACCACGTCGCTGCTGCGCGACATCCGCTTCAGCATGTTGGCCACTGCCACCAGCGCCTCGTCGCCGGTCTTGTGGCCGAAGCGGTCGTTGATCGATTTGAAATGGTCGATATCCATCACAGCCAGACTCAGCGGTCGGTCATGCCGCTGAGCGGTATCCAGCAGCGGCTGCGCCGCCTCGTGGAACGCACGCCGGTTGTTCAACTGTGTCAGTGCATCCTGCCGCGCCACCTGTTCCGCCAGATAGCGTGCCTCGCGATGCTGGCGCATCCAGTGCGCCAGGGCCAGCGCCAGCAAGGTCGCCTCGATCATCAGTCCGATCTCCGCCGCATGGAACGTGAACAGGCTGAACGGGATCTTGCCCCATACCGACAGGGCAGTGAGACCGACGCCCAGCATGCCGAAGAAGGTAGCGAACAGGAAATAGCGCGCCGATGGCCGCTGTCGCCAGACGCTGATCAGACCCAGCACGAACATGCCTGCGGTGAAAGTGCTCATGCTGACGAATGCCAGCAGCCCGGCCAGTAACTGGCTGCCCAGCAACAGGGCGAGCAGCATGCCGCCGATCGCCACGCCCATGCTCCAGCACACCACGCGCTGCGTGTGCGGCAGATACTGCGCCAGCATCAGGAAGCGCGAAGCGAACAACAGCCCGAAGACGTTATAGACCACCATCGAGACCAGGATCACATAGCGCTGGAGATCGGTGGACTGCGGCCATAACCAGCCCGCGCCATGCCCGGTGTAAGCCACATTGCAGAACAGGATGCTCAGCAACGCCAGCGCATAATAAAGATAGCTGCGCTCGCGGGTCCCGCTGAACAGCAGCAGGTTGTAAGCCCCCAACGCGACCATGAAACCGAAAAAGAAGCCATAGAAATAACCGGAGTGCACACGCAGGGAGTTGAAGGCCTGTGGCGTCATCAACTCCAGCGGCAACGCCATCGGATCGACCGACGCCACCCGCAGCAGCACCTCGCTGTGCCCCGGCGGCAACTGCAACGGCAGCATATAGCCCAAGCCCGGCGTCAGGCCCGGAGCATCAGGCAATTCATCCCCGGTATGCACCGCGAGACGACTGCCATCCGCATGCACCACATACACATCCAGTCGGTCCAACCAAGTCACGCCCGCCAGCAACATGCGCTGCTGCACCTCGCGCAGATCGTTCTCCAGTGCCAGATGCAGCCACACCGGATTCGAGCCGATGCCGAAGTCCGGCACCGGCATCGCAACCGGTTTGAAAGCGCCCGAATGCAATTGCGCCAGCGCCTCATCCAGCCCCAGCGCGACATCTCCCTCGACCAGTTGCTGCGCATGGAGGCCGAGCGAACCCGCCGGCACATCCGACAGGCGCAAAGCGTCCGCCGCCTGTGCCGGCGGCATGACGCAAAGCAAAAAGAGGAGCAGCAGCTTCAGGAAGCTGGCAGTCAAAGTGTTCAACGGAAACCCTATCCAGGATGCAGGCCGATGCGACACGTACTGAAAAAACCACTTCAGCGCACCGCATCTTAGCACCGCAGACATTCCAATGCGGTCAGCATAGCGGCCTATATATTTATACCAGTAGGCGAAGAAAGGGCTTTGCTGCTACGCTTTGTGCATCGATTTCTGTCGATCGCTGAAGACCGTTCATGGACACACTCCTCATCACCGGCGCCAACCGCGGTATCGGGCTGGAATTCTGCAAACAATATGCAGCGGCGGGCTGGCGCGTGCTGGCCTGCTGCCGCGAACCGGGCAAGGCCGATGCGCTCATCAAACTGGCGGCAAAGTATCCCGACCTGATAAAGGTCCATGCGCTGGATGTCGCCGACCATGCGCAGATCGAACAACTCGCGCGCACCTTGGCCGGTGAAACCATAGACCTGCTCATCAACAACGCCGGTATCTATCCGGCGGCAGACCGGCACGGCTTCGGCCACACCGACTACGTAGAATGGATGACCGCCTTCAACATCAACACCATGGCCCCGCTCAAGATGGTCGAAGCCTTCATCGGACAGATCGCACGCAGCCGCCTCAAACGCATCGTCACCCTCACCAGCCAGATGGGCAGCGTGGACGACAACCGCAGCGGTGGCAGCTACCTCTACCGCAGCAGCAAGGCCGCCGCCAACATGGTGATGAAAAGCCTGGCCGTGGATCTGCAAGGGCAAGGCATCACCGCTGTTGCGCTACATCCCGGCTGGGTCAAGACCGACATGGGCGGTCCCAACGCCATGCTCGGCGTCGAGCAGAGCGTGGCCGACATGCGCAAGGTCATCGATGGACTCACGCTGGCGGATACTGGCAAGTTCATTGGCAATGACGGGGTGGTGATCCCGTGGTGAAGGGGGAGTCCGGCCGCTTGTTTCAGGACTGATAAAAGACTATATTCAGTCCACATCTATATCGCGGAGTCACTCATGCGTTCGACCCATATCAAACCCATCAGCTATCTCAAGGCCAACGCCGCCGAAGTGCTGCAAGACCTGACCGAGAACCGCGAACCCTACCTCATCACCCAGAACGGCGAAGCCAAGGCCGTCATGCAAGACATCGCCAGCTACGAGAACACCCAGGAGACGCTGGCGCTGCTGAAAGTGCTGGCGCTGGGCAATCAAGAGATCGAGGCGGGCAAGGTGACGCCGGTTGCCGAAGTTGCGCGTCGCCTGCGCGCCAGGCAGACCACCTAGTCCCGTTCGTGGTGAGCCTGTCGAACCATGAACGGAAAACGCACTGCGAATTTCAAAGTCCTGCTCACCCAAGGCGCGGAGCGCGACCTTGAAAGCATCTACGACTACATCGCCGAACACGATAGTCCGCAAAACGCCGACCACGTGCTGGATAAACTGCTCGAAGTCGTCCAGACGCTGTCCGACACACCCGAGCGCGGTTCCCATCCCAAAGAACTGCTCGCGCTCGGCATCCGCGAATACCGCCAAATCCATTTCAAGCCTTGGCGCCTCATCTACCGCGTGATGGGCAAACAAGTGTTCGTCTACCTCATCGCGGATGGCAGACGCGACATGCAGACCTTGCTGGCGCGCAGGATGTTGGGGATGTAACTGGCCTGCGATTTAGGTGAAGGTCTATATCTTTTGGCATATAGGCGGAAAGGGGCGTTGCTGCTAGGCTTCGAGTGCTGGAAAGGTATTCTGATGCCGCACCCTCGGTTTTATGCGATTGAGCTTCCCTCGCGAGGCTTGCTGCAATAGCGCAGGAGCAAAACAAGAACCCAGCCTTAGCTGGGTTCTTGTTTTGTTTAAATTAACGCAATGAACATTGGTTCAACGAAAGTAGGTTGTTGTTCCAATCACCATCTGCATAGGTTCTCAGGTAAGGTGCTCTACCTGTAGGACGAACAACTCCAACATAGGAGACCTTCCCATTCAAAGGATCTTTGACATAGAAAGTATTAGTCTTTGCTTCGATGCTTTCTATGACCTTCTCGGTAGGCCACAACCAAGAAGGGGGATTTCCCAAGTGTGTGATGTGTTCATGAGGGCTAGATGGATGGGGTTTAGTAATGCAAGTAACTTGAACAGTTGCCATAATTTTTCTTTCTATCTTATGGCGACCTATCAAGGTTGCTTGACCGGGGAGGTCAAGTTGAGTCAAGATTCGGCCGCCAGTTAACGTTTTTTCAATTGGCCCATCGGCTCGACTCTGGATTTATCCCCGCGAAGGTGCTCCAGTTTCGGGCCGTTGTTTTTGCTCTCGTGGTGTCGGGCACTCAGTCCACAAGAGCTATTTATTCCATTTTCATTCTTCACTCCCAATATTTTTGAAAAAACACTATATCTAGTGTTTTTTTCCTGACGCACAACTAATTCTAGTGGCAGTTGAAAATTATGCAAGCGGAAATTTGCGTCTATTTTTAACTATCACCCATCCTAAATTATCCATCTAGTGCAAATTTCCACAAAACGAGATGTTTTGCCCGGCGCTCACATACATCTGCTTATTATTTAAGCAATCCGAGAGGTGTTGCACCTTCTGATTCAAGTTAAAGCGACACTTCAATTCCAATAGCAAATGAAATTCGCCGAATTACGATTGTCGAGTTATTGCATAACATTGAGCATATGCACCTTACGCTTTCAGTCTCTTGCTCAACTTGGCATAATCCGCCCCTCGAAAAATCCACCGGCCTCTGCCCGCAGAGGCCGTTTCATTTCCGCAACTGCAATACTAGAAAGTCACGATGCTGCCACCGATAGAACAACGTCTCGCCTCTGAAATCTCCGCAAAACCCGCTCAGATCGCTGCTGCCATCGCCCTGCTGGACGAAGGCGCGACCGTGCCTTTCATCGCGCGCTACCGCAAGGAGGCGACGGGGGGATTGGATGACACGCAACTGCGTATGCTGGAAGAGCGGCTGCGTTATCTGCGCGAGCTGGAAGAGCGCCGCGCGGCGATCATCGCGTCCATCACCGAGCAGGGCAAGATGACGCCGCAGTTGTTGCAGGCGGTGTCGCTGGCGACGGACAAGACGCATCTGGAAGACCTCTATCTGCCGTACAAGCCCAAGCGCCGCACCAAGGCGCAGATCGCGCTGGAGGCGGGGCTGGAGCCGCTGGCGAACGACTTGCTGGCGAACCCGATGCTGAATCCGGAAGCGGAGGCGGCCAAGTATTTGCGTGAGGCGTTCACCAGTGCGGCGGGCGATGCCAACCCCGGCGTGCCGGATGTGAAGGCGGCGCTGGATGGGGCGCGCCAGATCCTGATGGAACGCTTCGCCGAGGATGCGGCGCTGCTGCAAACCTTGCGCGAATACGTGCAGCAGCATGGCGTGCTGCAATCCAAGGTGATCGAAGGCAAGGAAGAAGCGGCGGAAAAATACGCCGACTATTTCGATTATTCCGAACCGTTGGGCAGCATCCCGTCGCACCGCGCACTGGCGGTGTTCCGCGGTCGCCGTGAAGAGATGCTGAGCGTGCAACTGCGCTTGGACAGCGAGGAGGACAAGCCCACCTGGTCTTCGCCGCACAACCCGTGCGAGGGGCGTATCGCGGTGCATTTCAACATCAAGGAGATGGGCCGGCCCGCCGACCGCTGGCTGCTGGATACCGTGCGCTGGACCTGGCGCGTGAAGGTGTTCATGCATCTGGAGACGGAGTTGATGGGCGCGCTGCGTACCCAAGCCGAGACCGAAGCCATCAACGTGTTCGCGCGCAACCTGAAGGATCTGCTGTTGGCCGCACCGGCCGGACCGCGTGCCACCATCGGCCTCGATCCCGGCCTGCGTACCGGTGTGAAGGTGGCGGTGGTGGACGAGACCGGCAAGGTGGTGGATACCGCGACGATCTATCCGCACCAGCCGCGCAACGACTGGAACGTGTCCATCGCCATCCTGGCGCAACTGGCGCAGAAACATAAGGTTTCGCTGATCGCCATCGGCAACGGCACCGCTTCGCGTGAGACCGACCGGCTCGCGCGGGATCTGATCAAGCTGCACCCCGAACTCAAGCTGACCAGCATCGTAGTGTCGGAAGCGGGGGCGTCGGTGTATTCCGCCTCCGAGTTCGCCTCCAAGGAGCTGCCGGAACTGGACGTGTCCCTGCGCGGCGCGGTGTCCATCGCGCGCCGCCTGCAAGACCCGCTGGCCGAGCTGGTGAAGATCGATCCCAAGTCGATCGGCGTGGGGCAATATCAGCACGACGTGAGCCAGGTGCAACTGGCGCGCTCGCTGGATGCGGTGGTGGAAGACTGCGTGAACGCGGTGGGGGTGGACGTGAACACGGCATCGGCTCCGCTGCTGGCGCGCGTCTCCGGTTTGAGCAGCAGCGTGGCGCAGGCCATCGTGCAGCACCGCGACCTGAAGGGCCGCTTCAACAGCCGCGCCGAACTGCGCGAGGTGCCGCGCCTGGGCGACAAGACCTTCGAACAGGCGGCAGGCTTCCTGCGCATCATGGGTGGCAGCGATCCGCTCGATGCCTCGGCGGTGCATCCCGAGTCGTATCCGTTGGTGCAGCGCATCCTGCAAGACATCAAGCAGGACATCAAGGGTGTGCTCGGCAATTCCAAGTTGCTGCAAAGCCTGAACCCGTCCAAATATGCCAGCGAGCAATTCGGCATCCCGACCATCACCGACATCCTGAAGGAACTGGACAAGCCCGGCCGCGATCCGCGTCCCGAGTTCACCACGGCCAGCTTCAAGGAAGGCGTGGAAGACTTGAAGGACCTGGAGCCGGGCATGATCCTGGAAGGCGTGGTGACCAACGTGGCCGCGTTCGGCGCCTTCGTGGATATCGGCGTGCATCAGGATGGTCTGGTGCATATCTCGGCGCTGTCCGACAAGTTCGTGAAAGACCCGCACACCGTGGTGAAGGCGGGGCAAGTGGTGAAGGTGAAGGTGCTGGAGGTGGACGTGAAGCGCAAACGCATCGCGCTCACCATGCGCATGAGCGATGCCCCCACCCAGGGCAAGCCTGAGTCGCATCAGGCCGCACGCGATCCGCGCCAGGCCGGCAAGCCGCATAAGCCTCAGCAGCAGCGCCAGCCCGAGCCGGTGGGGGCGATGGCGGCGGCGTTCGCCAAGCTGAAGCGTTGACGGGCAGTTGAGGAGTAGGACGCGTGGAACTGGAAGCCTTGCAGCAACTGGTCACGCGCACCATGCCTTACGGCAAATATCAGGGCCGCGTGCTGGCCGATCTGCCGGGGCATTACCTGAACTGGATGGCGCGCAGCGGTTTCCCCAAGGGGGAGCTGGGGCGATTGCTGGCGCTGATGCACGAGATAGACCACAACGGTTTGGGCGAGCTGCTGAAGCCGTTGCGCAAGTGAGCGGGCGTCGGACATCCGTCAGGTGGCGTCGAGATACCAGCGCCAGTCATTGGACGATATGGATAAGCCATTACGATTCACGGGGATAGTTGCAATATTCCACTGGCACAGTGATTGCTATAACCCTGTGATTCGCTAATCTATTGATAGAACGAAGGGCAAACCATGGAACGAATGCACGTATTGGTCACCGGCGGCGCGGGCTTCATCGGCTCGCACAGTGTCGAGGCGTTACTGGCTTCTGGCGCACGCGTCACCGTGCTGGACAACCTGTCCACCGGCAAGCCGGCCAACCTGCCAGAGCATGCCGATCTGCAACTCATCGTCGGCGACATCCGCGATAGCGCGGCGGTGGACCAGGCCATGCACGGCATCACCCATGTGCTGCATCTGGCAGCCCAGGTCTCGGTGCCGGCCTCGGTGGCCGATCCCATCGGTTCCAGCCAGCACAACATCGTCGGCTTCCTGAACGTGCTCGACGGTGCGCGCCGTGCCGGTGTGCGCCGCATGGTGTATGCCTCCAGTGCTGCCGTGTATGGCGCACCGGAGCAACTGCCGCTGGACGAATCCTCACGCGTGGCGCCGCTGTCGCCCTATGGTCTGGAAAAGAGCATCAACGATCAGTATGCCGCGATGTATCGCGCGTTGTACCAGACCTCGGCGCTGGGTATGCGCTACTTCAACGTCTATGGTCCGCGCCAGGACCCGAGATCGCCTTATGCCGGCGTCATCAGCCGCTTCGCTGCGGCCATCGAGAACGGCGACACGCTGCGTGTGTTCGGCGATGGCGGCCAGACGCGCGACTTCATCTACGTGAAGGATGTGGCGCAAGCGAACCTGCATGCGCTGCAAAGCGAGGCCGAGGGCGTCTGCAACATCGCCACCGGTCACAGCGTGACGCTGCTGGAGCTGATCGATACCTTGGCGCAATGTGCGGGCCGTTCGGCACAGGTGAAGCATGAGCCGCCGGCGCAAGGCGATATCCGCCATTCCAGCGTCACCCCGCTGCGCATGCGCGAGGTACTGGCAGTGCCTGCCATGACCTCGCTGGCCGATGGCTTGCGCGCTTTGCTGGCGGCCGGATGAGTCGCACCACCGCCTGCTTGCTTCGGCTCTGGCTCTCTTTAGCGCTGCTGCTGCCGTTCGCCGCATCTGCCGCCAATCCCAGCGTCGCCTTGTTCTATGGCAGCGAGCCGCCATGGGACGAGTTGCGCGCCTACGACATCGTGGTGGTGGAACCGGGACATGTAGCCGATCCGAAACCGCATAGCGATGCACGTTCCAGCCTGTTCGCCTATGTCGCGGTGGGCGAGGCCTCGGCCGACCGGACCTACCTGAAAGACATGCCCGCTGCCTGGAAACTGGGCGAGAACAAGGATTGGGGCAGTGTGGTGATCGACCAGGCGCAGCCGGAATGGCCGGCGTTCTTCGTCGAACATCTGGTCAAGCCGCTGTGGGATGCGGGCTATCGTGGTTTCTTCCTAGATACGCTGGATTCCTTCCACCTCATCGCCAAGACCGATGCCGAACGTGCACGCCAGCAGGCCGGACTGGCTGCGGCTATCCGCGCACTGAAGCAGCGCTACCCGCAGGCGCGGCTGATCTTCAATCGCGGCTTCGAGATCCTGCCGCAAGTGCATGATCTGGCTTATGCGGTGGCGGCGGAATCGCTGTACCAGGGCTGGGATCCGGCACGCCAGCAATACCGTGCGGTACCTGCCGCAGACCGCGAGTGGCTGCTGGGACAGCTCAAACACGTGAAGAACGATTATGGGCTGCACGTCATCAGCATCGACTATGTGCCGCCTGAGAAACGCGAACTGGCGCGCAAGACCGCAGCTGCGATCCGTGCCCAAGGTTTCATCCCCTGGGTGAGCACGCCGGCACTCGATATGCTGGGCGTGGGCGAAGTGGAGGTGATGCCGCGCAAGGTGTTGATGATCCGCAATACCGGGCGTAACGAATACGACCTCATCGATACCAGTGCCTTGAAATATGCCACCATGCCGCTGAACTATCTCGGTTACGCCGTGGATTATGCGGATGCGCGCAAACCGTTGCCGGACCATGCCCTGATCGGGCGCTATGCCGGCATCGTGGTATGGCTGGACCAGGCGGCTCGCGCCGAAGGTCCCGCGCTCATCGCCTGGCTGGAACGCCAGATCAAGGATGGCGTGCCTGTCGCGCTGATCGGTGAAGCCGCGTTCCTGCTCGACAGCGGCAAGACCGATCGCTTCGGGCTGCGCTATGCCCCCTCCGAAGCGGAACGCACCACCTTGCGTATCACGCATCAGGATGCGCTGGTCGGTTTCGAGACGCCGCCGGTATTCGACCGTTCCGGATTCTTCGCACTGCAAGCGCAAGGTGGCAAACCACTGTTGACGGTGACCAACTCGCAGGGTGAATCGCAGGATGGCATCGCGCTCACGCCTTGGGGCGGCTATGCGCTCAACCCTTATGTGCTGGTCGATCTGCCCAGTTTCACGGGCAGCATCCGTAAAGAAGAAGGCGGCATGCGTATGCGCTGGGTGATCAATCCCATCGAGTTCCTGCGTCAGGCATTGCGTTTGCCGGAGATGCCGGTGCCCGTCACCACTACCGAGAGCGGGCGCCGCTTGTTGATGATGCATATGGATGGCGATGGCTTCGTGAGCCGCGGGCAATTCCCCGGCGCGCCTTATGCCGGCGAGGTGTTGCTGAAGGAAGTGCTGAAGAAATACCCGCTACCGGCCACCATCTCGGTGATCCAGGGCGAGATCGCTGCGGATGGGTTGTATGCCGACCAAGCTCCGGCACTGGAGAAGGTCGCGCGCGCGATCTTCGAGTTGCCGCATGTGGAGATCGCTTCCCACTCTTACTCGCATCCGTTCATCTGGCAGAAAGCCGCAAAAAATCCGCAGGATGAGGGCTATCACTTGAAGATCGCGGATTACGATTTCGATCTGCGCCGTGAGATCGTCGGTTCGATCGACTATATCGACCGCCGCCTGGCACCGCCGGGCAAGAAGGTACAGGTCATGCTGTGGACCGGCGATTGCAACGTGGGCAGCGATGCCTTGCGTATGGCAGCCACCATGGGGGTGGAATCGATGAACGGCGGCGAGACGCTGATCTCGCGCACCGATCCGTCGCTGACCCTGGTGTCGCCATTAGGGATTCCCAAGGGCGACTACTTCCAGGTGTATGCGCCCAACCAGAACGAGAACGTCTATACGCAGAACTGGACCGGTCCGTTCTACGGCTTCGAGCGCGTGATCGAGACCTTCGAGATGACCGAGACGCCGTATCGACTCAAGCCCATCGACATCTATTTCCACACCTATTCGGCCAGCAAACCGGCATCGCTCAAGGCCTTGCAGAAGGTCATCGAATGGGCGCAGGTGCCGGAGACCATGACCGTCCACATCTCCGAATACGTGCGCAAGGTGCACGATTTCAACCATCTGGTGATCGCCCGTACGCCCGATGGCTGGCTGGTGCGCGGGCGCGGTGAATTGCGCGAACTGCGAGCGCCGCTGGCGCTGGGTTATCCCGCGCTCGGCGATGACTCGGTCGCGGGTTTCCGTCGTAACCAGAACGATCAATATCTGCATCTGACCGCCGACGAGGCGCGCATACGTTTCAGCTCCAAGGCTACGGTGCAGCCGTTCCTGCATTCTGCCAATGCGCGCGTCGCACGCGCGCAGCATCTGCGGAGCCGGCAGGGCAGTGCGCTGCTGCTGTCTTTGCACGGCTATCTGCCGTTGAAATTCGTACTGGGCGGTATGGATGACCGCCGCTGCACCATGACCGCCGATGGTCGCACCATCCGTCCGGACCGCAAGGTCAAGGATGGCTTGCATTTCTCTTTACGCGAACGCGATATCGATGAACTACGGATTGAGTGCACGCAATAGCGACCAGGTCACCCGGCCGCACCTGCTATCGCCATGGGTGCTGGTGGGGTTCGCTTTGTCCATCGTATTGGTGCTGTTGCTGATCTTTCCCAAGCAGGATCTGCTGCGCCAGGCTGCCCGCGAGCGTCTGGGCGACCCGTTGACCGTCAGTTATCTCGCCAATCTGCTGCGTACCAGCCCGCACAATCTGGAAATGCGCCTGCTGCTGGCTGAGCACAAGCTGTTCCTGGGAGAGTTCGATGAGGTCTCCGACCTGATCGCACCCGCCTTGCACAGCAAGGATGCGGAATGGCAGAAGCGCGGCTTGCTGCTGCAATATAAATATCTGACCAAGCTATACCAGAAAAGTCCGCCACGTTCTGCGCAACGGGCCGAACTGATGGCCCAGCGCCAAGCCACTTTCCTGCGCCTGTCGGCGCGCAAATGGCCTTTGCTGACCTTGATCTACCTGGCAGGGCAGGCCAATGAGCTACATGAACGCGGCATCGTCACGTTGCTCTATCGTGCCATCGACGAAGCCGCAGCAGGCCAATCCGCAGACTGGATGGCGGCCACGGCGCGGCGCGTGCTCGGCGAAGGCGACGCCGAACTGTCGATCCACCTGTATTTCCTGGCGCGCAACAAGGCTTACTCGGTTGCGGAACAGCGTGAGTTTTTGCTGGCCGGGATCAAGATATTGATGGCGAACGGACGCTATGGCGAGGCGATGCAAGCGGCGGACCGCTATGTCGGCAAGCTGATCGACGATCCGGACACCTTGTATTTCCTGGTACGTGCCGCGCGCGCCTCGAACGATCCGGAACGCGCGGCACGTTACGCACGCCGCATGCTCAACCTGTCCTGGCTGGAGCAGTTGTACCTGCGCGTCGTGCATCTGGATTTCGAGCTGATCCCCAGCGCACATGCCGCAGAAGAGGATCTGCCGACAGGCGACGATAGCAAGATACGACCTTACGATGCCCAGAAATACAAATTGGCCTACGAGGTCTTCCTGGCCAACCGCAATCTGCACGAGGCGTATCGCGTCGCTGAGGCGGCGGTACGCCAGGCACCGCAGGAAACTGTCTGGCACCAGCGTCTGGCCCAAGTCGCCGAGTGGACCAACCATCCCGCCATCGCCCTGCGTGAATGGCGCTGGCTGATGCATCATCAAGGCAACGAGGCCGCTGTGCTGGCGGTGATGCGCCTGGCGCCCGCCTTGGGCGATTACGATGCCGCGCTGGAGGCTTGGCAGCGTGTGGCCGTGACCCGCAAACTGGATGAGGCGCAGGGGCGCGCACTGGCCGATATGTTCGAGCTGGCCGGACGTCAACACGAAGGCATCCGTTTCTTCCAGGCGCGCTACCGTGCTACGCATCAGCCTTGGCAGCTGGAGCTTGCCGCGCGTATGGCGCAACGTAGCGGCAACATCAAACAGGCCTACCTGCTGTACGCCGAACTGTTGCAGGAGCATGGTTTCAACGAGGAATGGGTGTTGAACACGGTCAACCTGGACTTGCAGCAGGGCGACTACCAGAAAGCCTATGAGCGCATGCAGCAATACAGCTCGCGCATCCCGGAAAGCGACCGGGCTTACTGGAAGTTGTTGGCAGACCTGGCCTGGCAATTGCAGAAAGACGATGTGGCGACCGAGAAATACCGCCAATTGGCAGCCAGCAGCCAGATGGCGCAAGGCGATTTCAGCCGGTTGCTCTATCTGTTGGGAAAATCGCGGCCGGAGGAGAGCGCAACCGTGGCAGAGCAGGCCTTTCGCCTGCACCATGCCCCCGAGATGTTGTTCCAGGCGCTGGAGATCCATGCGAAACGGCAGGATCTGGCGGCGCAAAGACGCCTGTATGCCAGCATCGATGCGCAAACCGAAGCCAGCTTGTCCGGCTATCCTCGTTTCTACCTGATGCGCGGCCAGTATTTCCAGGCCATCGGCGACCAGCAGGCGGCACATCACGATTTTCGCCACGCGGCGGCACTGGCGCCACAGGACCCCAACACGGTGACCGCCATCCTGTGGTTCCTCATTGACGCCCACGACCTGCCGGGCTTGCGCGAGATGCTGTCCCAGCTCATCGCTCGCAACGACCAGTTGGACCCCGCCTATTGGGGCGTGCTCGCCGCCAGCTATCAGGTGCTCGATCAACCGTCGCGCGCGGTCGCCTATTACGCCCTGGAGTTGCAACGCCACCAGAAGGATTACCTGTGGCTGCTGAACTATGCCGATGCGCTGGAACAGAACCGTCAGGGTGGCATGGCATGGCGCGTGCGCAGACATGCCTGGCTGCAACTGCGCGACAAGCAGGTGACGCAGCCCTGGTCGCCGCAGATGCAGGCGGCAGCACGCTTGGCGCTGATGAACCATGCAGCTGACGAGGGGCTGACCTTGGTGCGTTCGGTCCTGCGTCAAGACAGGCTGGTGCAGCACGATCAGGAGAACGACCGGGTGACCGAGATGCTGGTCTTGGGCTGGGCTCTTTCGCATGAACAATTTCCGGCAGCCAAGGCTTGGTTGTGGCAGCGCTATGGCCGCGCCATGCAACAACCGTTGTGGGCCGACACCATGATCGCGATGGCCGATAACGATACGCTACGCCTGAACGAACTGCTGGCCACCCAGGCCGATGGCATGACCATGTTGACGCGCCATGATGCGGCGCTGGCGACGGACCAGTTGGCGTTGGCACAAGATATCGTTTTCAATGGCTTGCAGGATGATCCTGAGAACGAAGAGGCACATCAGCGATTGACCGAAGACGTATTGAGCGGTGCCAGCCATCTCGATATCGGCTTGGCCAACAGCCACTTCGGTAGCTGGTCGGGCAACCTGATGCGCACCCGACTGGAAACACCGCTCGCTTTCCACACCCGCCTCGGTCTGGAGTACCTGCACACGCGACAGAGCGATGCGACGCTGACCACGCCGCAGGGTACGCCCGGACTGGAGCAGATCCGCGGCATCAGTCTGTTGCATCAGGATGGCAGCAGCCGTAGCGAACTGTCACTGCAACAGCGCAGCGAATACGGCAGCACGACGGCGCTCCATGCCGCGCACGAATGGCGCCCCATTGCACGGCTGGGCGTGACACTCGATGCCGAGTACCACAGTGCCGCGACGGAAGCCAACGATCTGCGTGTGTTCGGCATGCGCAACCAGTTCGAAGCGACGCTCCAATACAATGTGAGCCGACGCGAGTATGTGCGCCTGCAACCCGGCATGTCGCGCTACTACACGCAATCGGGGGCGGTGCTGGGTAGCGGTCGCCATCTGGCATGGGAAGCGGGTTATCTGGTACGCATGGAATCCCCGGAGCTGACCGTGCGTGTAACCGGTTTCTCCGGGCGCTACAGCAGCGATGCAAATGCGGTCTTCGCACTGCCGGGCGATGCGGACCTGCTCGGCCTGTGCGCCGGATCGGGCGGCACGGACAGGTGGACCTATACACGCGCCTGGCGCCCTTATCTGGATGCCTGTACAACGCATAATAGCGTCAGTGGTCAAGGCTATAATGCGGCACTTGGCTTGGCAGGCTCACTGCTGGGGCAAGATCTGCTGTCTTTTTCCTTCAGCCAGGAATTGGGGGGGACCAATCTGGTGAACGGTATGAGCCGGGAATTGAAACTGAACTATCGCTATTACTTCGATCGCTAACGCAATCTTCCATCACAAGGAACGCAGCATGAACATCGTCAAACTGGTAACCCCCTTCATTGCGCTGTTGCTCGGCGCGTGTGCCGTGATCGACCAGGCGACCACAGGACAAGCACTTGAGCGCAATGCGAAATGGGCGCTGTTGCCTATCGTCAACCATACCGATGTGCCGCAAGCCGGCCTGCGCACCGAGACCCTGACCGATGTGTTGTTGCGCGCACAAGGCATTCACGACCTGCAGCGTTATCCTGCCGCCCTGAACCAGGACAGCCTGTTCGAGCCGACCGAACGCAAGGTGGCGGCGGAAGCAATGAATTGGGCCAGGGCGCAGGGGGTACGCTATGCCGTGACCGGCGCCGTGGAGGAATGGCGCTACAAGGTCGGTATCGACGGCGAACCGGCGGTTGGATTCGCCCTGCAGGTGATCGATCTGCAGAATGGTGACCGCATCGTATGGAGCGCAGCCGGTGCCAAGAGTGGCTGGAGCCGGGAAGCGTTGAGCGCCGTGGCGCAGAAAGAGATCAAGGAACTGTTGTCCGCGATGCCGCTGCAATGAACCTTCGCATCACCGCCACTCATTTGCTCGAACGCTTGCGCGGCGTTTTCGCTCCCGTCCTGCACAGTCGCTGGATGTGGCTGGAAGTCATTGCCATCACTCTATGTGCGCTGGTGCTGGGAATGTTCTTCCAGCGCGACAATCCGTTCCAGATCGGTGGAGAGTTCCCATGGATCTGGCTTGCCCCGGTGCTGGTCGCGCTGCGTTATGGCGTGGCCCCGGGTATCGCGTCTTCCTTGTTCCTCTTATTGGCCTGGTTGTTGATCGAGCGCGTAACCAGCAACCAGGAGAGCTTCCCTGAGCAATTTTTTCTGGGGGGGCTGGTGCTGGTGATGCTGTGCGGAGAATTCAGCGCCGCCTGGGGATCGCGTCTGCGCCGTGCGGAGGAAAGCAGCCGTTATCTGCATGAACGCCTGAGTCGCATCACTTTGCGTCACTTGCTGCTGCGTCTGTCGCATGACCGCATGGAGCAGGAGGTCCTGACCAAACCGGTCACCTTGCGTGATGCACTGATCAACCTGCGCAAGCTGACCACCCGGGCGGCAGAGGAAGAAGAATTGCCGGCGGCACCGGCCTTGTTGCAGATGCTGACCCAATACTGTCAGCTGGAGTCGGCTGCGATCCATATCCCGAACGGGCAGGGCGGCTACCATCAGATCGCGATGATCGGCTCACCACCGTCGTTGGATGCAGGCGATCCCTTGTTGCGCCATGCTTTGCAGCATCAGACGTTGTCACATTTGCTGACCGAAGGACTGGCGGACAAGGAGATGCCTTCGCCCTTCCTGGTGATCGCGCCTATCCTGACCAGTGACAAACAGCTGCTGGGAGTGTTGTCCATCAGTAGTCTGCCGTTCCTGGCGCTCAATAAAGAGAACTTGCAGATGTTGTCGGTGATGCTGGGCTACTACGCCGACTGTCTGGCTGAGGCACGCGGTTCGAGCGAGTTCTATCAGCACTTCCCCGATGCTCCGGCCGATTTTGCAGCCGAGTTCTCACGATTGTTCAATCTGCAACGTCGTTTTGGGATCAACAGCCATCTGGTGGTACTGTCCTTCGCCAGGGATGACCTGGGCCAACAGGCGATCCGTCGCCTGATGTTGCAGCGTCGCGGGCTGGACCTGGTCTGGCAGGTGGAGCAGGCGGAACGTACCGAGATCGTCAATCTGATGCCACTGGCCAACGAGGCTGCGGTGCAAGGTTATCTGTTGCGCGTCGATAAGATGATGGAGGAATACGTACAGCTCGGCTTCGATGAGACCAGCATGCATCCGGTGCAGATAAGCCTGGCTGAGGATGATCCGATTGCCACGCTGGAACATCTGCTCAAGGGCAGACCGGCATGATCAAGTATCTGTTCCTGGCGACAGCCTTCCTGCTGGAGATCTCCAGTCTGGAATATTTGTTCAGGACCCAAAGCGGGGACGATCTGCTGGCATGGTGCCTGTTGCTGCATGGCGCCGGCAGCGCTCTGCAAGCAGCCTTCATCTGGCCCTTCGTGCCACAGACCTTCCGTCAGCCCAAGCTGCCCATGCTGGCGCTATTGTTCAACTTCGCTTTCTTCATGCCGTTGATCGGGTTGCTGGGGGTCGTTATCGCTTTCATGATCGCCAATTTCCGCCGCCGCGCAGTATTGCGTCATCCATTTGCCAGCCTGCCACTGCCGGAATATGTGTTGAACATGCGCGAAACCGATCATCAATTCAGTCAGGGGGGCATCAAGTCGCGCCTGGCGCAGACTTCCATCCCGACCCCCAAGCGTCTGCAATCGCTGTTGGCCTTGCAGGGTATGCCGGCGCGGGTCTCCAGCCCCTTGTTGCAGGATATGCTGGGCGACTCATCGGATGACATCCGCCTGGTGGCTTATGGCTTGCTGGATAGTCGAGAGAAAACAATCACCGCCCAGATCCATCAGGAGCTGGACAAGCTGCGCAAGGCCAGCAGCAATGAGTTGCGTCTCATCTGTCTGCGCCAGTTGGCGGAGCTGTATTGGGAACTGGTCTATGCCGGACTGGCACAAGGCGATCTGCGCACCCACTCCCTGAAACAGGCGCTGTCCTATATCGATTCGGCCACGCAATTGGGCGGGGAGGACAGCGGCTTGCTCTTCCTCAAGGGCCGCATCCTGTATGAGCTGAAACAGGCGGATGAGGCTTTGCACTTCATGCAACAGGCTGTCGCTTACGGCTTGCCGGAGTCGCGCGTGCTGCCCTACATCACGCAGATCGCTTTCGATCAGCATGATTTCCCCAAGGTACGCGAGCTGTTGGGACGCATCTCGACAGATCAGGTGACGCCCTTCATGAGATCGATCATCAATTTCTGGGTAGAGACGCAGCCAACCCCGCCACCAGCGGAAACTGATGGGAAGAGGGCGCTCATATGAATTTCCCGCGTGCGGAAAGTGCCGATATCGGTTTGTTGCTGGAAGGCACCTTCCCTTATGTCTCGGGCGGCGTGTCGAGCTGGGTCAACCAGATCATCCGCGGTTTCCCGGAATATACCTTCGCCATCATCTTCATCGGCAGCCAGCCGGAGGACTATGGCAAACCGAAATATGCCTTGCCCGACAACGTCGTGCACCTGGAGACGCATTATTTGTACAACAAGATGGCGGCGCCGCAGATCAGGCCCATCCATGGTGACCGCGCGACGTTCGAACAGGTGAAGCAGATGCACGGGCATTTCCGCTCGCCGGAGACGCAAAGTGAAGGTTCGGCCATGTTCCGCCGACTCATCCCCGAGCTGGCGCCCGATGGCAAGGCCAGCCTGGAGGCTTTCCTGTACAGCCAGGAAGCCTGGGATTTCGTGCGCGAGAAATATCAAGCCTACTGCACCGACCCTTCGTTCGTCGATTATTTCTGGACCGTGCGCTCCATGCATGCGCCGATCTGGATGCTGGCCGAGATCGCACGCACCTTCATTCCGGTGAAGGCCTATCACACGGTTTCCACCGGTTACGCCGGCTTGCTTGGTTCGCTATTGAAAGAACAGAACAAGCGTCCTTTGGTGCTATCCGAACACGGCATCTATACCAAGGAGCGCAAGATCGACCTGTTCCAGGCGCAATGGATCAAGGACAACCGTAACGTGTTCCAGCGCGACCCGACCGAGATCAGTTATTTCCGCCAACTATGGATACGCTTCTTCCAGGCGCTGGGTTCGCGTTGCTACGACAGTTCCGACCATATCGTCGCTCTCTATGAGGCGAACCGCTTGCGCCAGGTGGAGGATGGCGCCCCGGCGGAGCGTACCTGCAACATCCCCAACGGGGTGAACGTGCCGCGCTTCGCTGCCTTGCGCGAACTGCGTCCCAAGGATCCGCCGCCCATCCTGTGCCTGATCGGCCGCGTGGTGCCGATCAAGGATATCAAGACCTATATCCGCGCCATGCGCACCATCGCCAACCGCATGCCGGAGGCGCAGGGCTGGATCGCGGGGCCGGAGGACGAATCGCCGGAATACGTGCAGGAATGTCGTGACTTGGTGGACGGTCTCGGCCTCAATGACAACATCAAGTTCCTCGGCTTCCAGCAGATGACTGAACTGCTGCCCAAGGTCGGCCTGGTCATCCTCAGTTCGATCAGCGAAGGTTTGCCGCTGGTGCTGCTGGAAGGCTTTGCCGCCGGCGTACCGGCGGTCAGCACCGATGTCGGTTCATGCCGTCAGCTCGTGTATGGTCTGGACGAAGCAGACCGTGCGCTGGGGGCGGCGGGGCGCATCGTGGGTATCGCCGATCCGCAGGCCTTGGCCGAAGCTTCGCTCGAACTGCTGAGTGATTCCCAAGTCTGGCAGGCCGCCAGCGAGGCCGGCATCAAGCGAGTGGAAACCTATTACACCCAGGAACGCATGTTTGCCAGCTACCGCTCCATCTACGAACAGGTGCTCACATGGCAGGCATAGGCTTCGAGCTGCGCAAGCTGCTGGAAAAGAAAAGTTATTTCGGTCTGGTCCAGGCTTATGCCTATGCCGGCATCATCAGTTCCGGGCCGTGGGTGCTGTCCATCATCGGCATCCTGTTCGTCGGTTTCCTGAGCCTGGGGGTGGTCTATCCGCAGGCTGCCATCGTGCAGTTCCAGGTGTCGGTCACTTATCTGATTCTCAGTTCACTGATCCTGACCGGCTTCATTCAGCTTGGCTTTACGCGCTTCATTGCCGATACGTTGTTCAAAAAGCAGGATGACATCGTGCTCGCCAACTTCAACGGCGTGATGCTGCTAGTCACCACCATCAGCGGCATCTGCGGTCTGTTCGCGATCTTCTTCCTGTTCTCGGGCCTCAGTTTGTCGTATCGCTTGCTGATGCTTTCGGGCTTCGTGACGCTGTGTGCGATCTGGGTAGCGACCATCTTCCTGTCCGGGATGAAGCAATACAAGGAGATCGTGGTGCTGTTCGCCATCGGCTATACGATCACCGTGCTGGGCGCCTTGCTGCTGCGCACGCAGGGCATGGAAGGTCTGCTGCTGGGCTTCGTCATCGGCCATTTCGTTTTGCTGCTGGGAATGATCGCCTTGATCCTGCGCACCTTCCCCCTGAGCCGACCGGCACTCGCTTTCGATTTCATGCGCCCCGGCGCCATGTTCCTGAGCCTGGTGTGGGCGGGCTTCCTGTATAACCTGGCCGTGTGGACCGACAAGCTGATGTTCTGGTTCTATCCGGAGACCAGCCAGCACATCATCGGACCGCTACGAGCCTCCCTGATCTACGACTTTCCCATCTTCCTGGCCTATCTGGCGATCATCCCCGGCATGGCCGTGTTCCTGGTGCGCATCGAGACCGACTTTGTGGAGTATTACGAGAAGTTCTATGACGCGGTGCGCGAGGGCGGTTCGCTGGACCATATCGAGAGCATGCGCGACAACATGCTGTTCACCGTGCGCCAAGGCCTGTTCGAGATCGTCAAGATCCAGGCCATCACCGTGCTATTGGTCTTCGTGCTCGGTGAGCGGCTGTTGAGCTGGCTGGGTATCTCGCTGCTGTATCTGCCGTTGTTCTACATCGACGTGGTCGCCGTGGGGCTGCAGGTGGTGCTGCTTGGCGTGTTGAACATCTTCTTCTATCTGGACAAGCGACACATCGTGGTGGTGCTGTGTGTCATCTTCCTGCTGACCAACGCGGCGTTGACCGCCTTGAGTCTGCAACTGGGGGCGAATTTCTACGGCTATGGCTTTTGCTTGTCTTTGCTCATCACTGTGCTGGTGGGCATGCAACTGCTGTCGCGCAAACTGGACCTGCTGGAATACGAGACCTTCATGTTGCAGTGAGTGATGGAGGGGGGGAGAAATGAAAACGGACACTTGGGAAAGTGTCCGTTTTTTTGTCTGGCGTCCCCTACGAGATTCGAACTCGTGTTATCGCCGTGAAAGGGCGGTGTCCTAGGCCTCTAGACGAAGGGGACTGCGGTACTGCGAACTGTCTCAAATAAAAAGCCCACATCGCTGTGAGCCTTCTGAATCTGGCGTCCCCTACGAGATTCGAACTCGTGTTATCGCCGTGAAAGGGCGGTGTCCTAGGCCTCTAGACGAAGGGGACTGGGTGTTGCATTTCTTCTCGAATTGGTGGAGGTAAGCGGGATCGAACCGCTGACCTCTTGCATGCCATGCAAGCGCTCTCCCAGCTGAGCTATACCCCCAAAGTGGTGCTGCCCTCGAAAAGAGCGCGCATTATAGTGATGGCCCCGTACCTTGTAAAGCGCGTCATGCAGATTTATTGGCGAGATGCTTGGCCATGCGTGCCAAGACCATTTCGCGCGGGAACAATGCCACCAATGCATCGACGGATGGAGTCTGAGTCTGGCCGGTCAACATCACGCGCAAGGGCATGGCGAGCTTGGGCATCTTCAGGCCGAACTGACCGATGACCTCTTTGATGGCTGCGCCGATGGCTGCTGCTTCCCAAGTCACGGTAGTCAGTTTGTTCGACAGTTCACGCAACGCAGGGATGGCTTCAGCGCTGAGCTGGCTTTCCAGCAGTGTCGCATCAGGGTGCAGATCGATATAGAACACTTCGGCCGCATCGGCCAGTTCGTTCAAGGTCGAGACACGCTCCTTATATAAACCGATCACGGCGGCGAGGGCGGGGCTGTCGCCCACCTGGATGTCGCGTGCCTGCAAACGCGCACGCACCTTGTCCGCCAGCACGTTGTTATCGGTCTGCTTGATGTAATGGTTGTTCAGCCACTTCAATTTGTCGGTATTGAACTGGGCGGCGGAAGGGGTGATATGGTCGAGATCGAACCACTCGCAGAACTGCTCGACCGAGAACACCTCGTCGTCGCCATGCGACCAGCCGAGGCGGGCGAGATAGTTGATGACAGCCTCCGGCAGATAGCCGTCCTCGTCGTATTGCATGACGCTGACTGCGCCATGGCGCTTGGACAGCTTGGTGCCGTCGTCGCCCAGGATCATCGACAGATGCGCATAATTGGGCACCTTGGCGCCCAGTGCTTGCAGGATATTGATCTGGCGCGGTGTATTGTTCACGTGGTCGTCACCACGAATGACTTGGGTGATGCCCATATCCCAGTCGTCTACCACCACACAGAAGTTATAGGTCGGCGTGCCATCCGAACGGGCGATGATCAGATCGTCCAGTTCGGTGTTGCTGAACTCGATGCGTCCCTTGACCAAGTCGTTCCAGGCCACTACACCTTCCAGCGGGTTCTTGAAGCGCACGACGGGCTTTACGCCAGCCGGGACCGCTGGCAAGACCTTGCCGACCTCGGGGCGCCAAGTCCCGTCATAGCGCGGTTTTTCACCACGAGAGCGTTGCGCCTCGCGCATCGTTTCCAATTCTTCAGGCGTGGTGTAGCAATAATAGGCTTTGCCGGCATCCAGCAATTGCTGGATGACTTCTTTATAGCGCGGCATGCGCTGCATTTGATAATAAGGGCCTTCATCGTAGTTCAGGCGCAGCCAGTCCATGCCATCCAGGATCGCTTGCACGGCCTCCGGTGTAGAGCGCTCCAGATCGGTATCCTCGATGCGCAGGATGAACGTACCGCCATGCTTGCGGGCATATGCCCAAGAGAATAATGCGGTACGCGCGCCACCGATATGCAGATAACCGGTAGGACTGGGAGCGAAACGGGTACGGACGGTCATGTTGATTCCTGAAAATGGGGCTTGATGAAGGCGCGCATTCTACGCCAGATGCGGGCCGGATGAAATTTTGCAGAAACGATTTGACCGTCACCCCTGCCTGTGATTAAATGCGCGCCCTCGATTGGGCGGTTAGCTCAGCGGTAGAGCACTGCCTTCACACGGCAGGGGTCACTGGTTCGAACCCAGTATCGCCCACCAATCTAAAAAGCCAGCAGACATTTCTGCTGGCTTTTTTCATTTCTGGATCATGGTTGCTGATGATTGTTGCCCGATCCTGTTCCTGGTAGCTCGCCGATGTTTCGAGTGGTCGAGATCCTGATTGGGAGAGTCGGGGAGATTTTGTGGTGCCGGCTGATTGTTAGTGAAGCGAGGTTCGTTGCGTGCCACAGGAGCTGCCGGACAATCAATTTATAATTTTACATAATATACATTATGCGTATATTGGATCGAGGGCAGCAAATCATGGAATGGTCAGAAATCACACCTTATTTCAAAAGAAACAGTCGCTTGAAATTATTCGTGGTTACCATGCCGACTTCGTCTAGCGAGATGCCACGTACCCGTGCGATCTCTTCGGCGACATGTTTGACGAAAGCCGGCTGGTTGGTCTTGCCGCGGTGCGGGACTGGCGCCAAATATGGCGAATCGGTCTCAATCAGGATTCGGTCCAAAGGTATGTTCCTGGACACCTCCCGGATCGATTCGGCGTTCTTGAAGGTCAAGATACCTGAGAACGAGATATGGAAGCCCAGATCTATGGCTGCCAGCGCCACCTCCAGATTCTCAGTGAAGCAATGCATGATCCCGCCAACCTCGGATGCCTGTTCTTCAGTCATCAGGCGCAAGGTATCGGCCGCTGCGGCACGGGTATGGATGATGAGCGGCTTACCTACAGCCCGCGCCGCACGGATATGGGTGCGGAAGCGTTCGCGTTGCCATTCGAGATCACCAGTCAGGCGGAAATAGTCCAGCCCGGTCTCGCCAATGGCGATGACCTTAGTGTGTTGTGCCAGGCTTTCCAGCTCGGCCTGGCTGGGTTCGACTTCAAGTTCATAGTCTGGATGGACGCCAACCGAGGCATACAGGTTGTCATGTTGCGCGGCCAAAGCCAGCACTTCCGGGAAGCTGGCCAGATCGACAGACACGCACAAGGCATGCGTGACATGGTTATGCGCCATATTGGCAAGCAATCCAGGCAACTCTTCTTTGAGTCCGGGGAAGTTAAGGTGGCAATGGGAATCTATGAACATGGGTCAGGCTATAAACAGCTGGCGATAAGACATCAGCAAGGATTCCAGGAACAGCCTGGGATTCAGCGGATGGAAGGCGGCGCGTCTGGCATCCTGCAATTCTTTCTGGAAACGAAGCAATGCCATCGTGGAAGTTGCTTCAGCAAGTTTTTGCAAGTGACTGGTTTGTTTGGGGAAATATCGAGCACGTCCGGCCAATTTGATAGCGGCTAGATCGTGGCTCCATTGCTGTAGACAATGGATGATGTGCACCGGGATGCCGCGCTGCAGTCTCTCAGCCAGTGCCAGCGCATCCAGTCGCGATGGCTGTCGCACAGCATCGAGCAAGATCGCCCTCTCCTCTGCCCCCTCGCCCGATTCGGACCAGAGCAAAGCTTGCAGCGGGGCGAATCCGGTCTGTGCCAGGGCCTGTTCCGGCTGCTTGAGCCCCTGCTCCCGTAACCATGCCACACCGACTTCGGGGGATGGTGTGGGGACAGCGAAAGCCAGGCAACGACTCAGGATGGTCGGCAACAATTGCTGCGGTTTATGTGTGACCAGCAAGAAGAGCAGACTCTCGGTCGGCTCTTCCAGAGTCTTCAACAAGGAATTCGCCGCATTGGTGTTCATCGATTCCGCTGGGTAGACCACTACGATGCGGTATCCAGCGCAGTGTGCAGACAGATTGGCAAAGCCGGACAGATCACGGATCTGATCCACCGATATTTCGCGGGAAGGCTTTTTACCGCTACTGGGCAGATCCTCTTCATCGGCGGCAGCCAGCGCATCCGGTTGGATCAGGCGAAAGTCGGGGTGGCTGTCCTGCTCGAACCAGCGGCAGGCATCGCAATGACCGCAAGCCAGCCCGGCATCCTGAGGGTGCTGACACAGCAGCGACTGGGCAAAATTCAATGCCAGATCGAGCTTGCCGATACCTTGTGCGCCTTTCAGCAGCACGGCATGCGGCATGCGCGTGCGCAGCCCTTGCAGAGCCTGCCACGATTCGAACTGCCAAGGATAAAGCTTATTCATTATCAAAGTGATGCAACGATATCTGCAAGTTGCCGTTGAACGTCGTCCAAGGTACGTTCGGCACGTATCACGGCATAGCGCTGAGGATTTTTGGCCACTCGCGCCAAGTATGCCTGCCGTACCTTTTCGAAGAAACTTCCCTGCTCGCGCTCGAATTTATCCAGGCTAAGATTGGCCGCAAGCCGTTGGCGGGCCACTTCGATAGGGATATCGAAAAGCAAGGTCAGGTCGGGTTGAAGGTCGCCATGCACCCATTGCTCCAGCTGCTCCAATTTGGCTACCGCCACGCCTCGGCCGCCACCTTGATAGGCAAAGCTGGCATCGCTGAAACGATCAGAGATGACCCATGTCCCGCGTTGTAGTGCCGGACGTATCACCTGCTCCACATGTTCGCGGCGCGAGGCGAACATCAAAAGGGCTTCGGTCTCGGCATGCATGGGCTCGTGCAGCAACAGTTCGCGCAGCTTCTCGCCCAGCGGGGTGCCGCCAGGTTCGCGCGTGACCAGCAGGTCGATGCCGCGTTGGCGCAGTGCTGCCGCAAACCATTCCAGGCCGGTGCTCTTCCCTGCCCCGTCCACGCCTTCGAAGGTGATGAATTTTCCTTGGATCATTTCTTCAACTGATATTGGGATACCGCTTTGTTGTGCTCTTTCAAGCTACTGGAGAATGCCGAGCTACCATCCCCGCGGGCTACGAAATACAAGGCATTGCTCTTCGGCGGATGCAACACTGCTTGCAGGGCCGCCAAGCCGGGCATGGCGATCGGTGTCGGCGGCAAACCGCCGCGGGTGTAGGTGTTATAGGGCGTATCCGTCTTCAAATCGCGCTTGCGCAGGTTACCATCGAACGCCTCGCCCAGACCATAGATCACCGTGGGATCGGTCTGCAGACGCATGCCGCGGCGCAAACGATTGATGAACACGGCTGCGATCATCGGCCGGTCTTCCACCTTGCCGGTTTCCTTTTCCACCACCGACGCCAGCGTCAGCGCCTCATAGGGAGTGGCGAACGGCAGGTCCGGGTCGCGCTGCGCCCACTCCGTGTCCAGCTTCTTGTGCATGGTGGTATAGGCGCGCTGCAATACCGCCAGGTCACTACTGCCGATGGCGAAGATATAGGTATCCGGAAAGAACAGCCCTTCCGCAGCACTCTCGCTTGCGCCCAAACGTCGCAGGATCTCCTGTTCAGTCAAGGCACTGCTGTCATGACGCAATTTTGGATGTGCATCCAGCAGCTTGCGTACCTCACGGAACGAAAGGCCCTCGACCAGCGTGATCTGGCTTTGGGCGAAACGTCCGGATGTGATGAGTTCCAGCACCTCCAGCATGGAAGCCGGCTTTTCCAGACGGTAGGTACCGAACTTGATCTTCTTGGTCTTGCCCAGCAGGCGGGCCAGTTGCACGAAGCCCCAGTCGTCCTGCAAGACACCCGCCTGCTTCAACCCGGCAGCCGTCTGGCGCAAGCCATGACCGGGCTCCACCGTGAATTCCAGCGGCAGGCCGGCCTGCCCCAGCGGGGCATACACGTGATAAAACAACGCGCCTGCGGCCAATACCAGCAAGGCCAGCAACGCTGGCAGGTGATTGCGTTTCTTAGTTCTGAACATCATTCAACCAGGGACGTATGGCGTCGGCAAAACGGTAGTCATCATATTCGCGGTCTGCGAAGGTCGCTACCGACCAGATACCGAACACACTATTGACCAGGAAAATCTCATCTGCCTCTCGCAGAGTCTGTAAAGACAGGTGACTGACGGTGCAAGGCACTGCCTGCGCCGCCGCCCATGCCATCACCCGCTCGCGTTGCACGCCGGCCACGCCGCTTTGGCTCAGATCCGGCGTCAACAGGCGCTGTTGTGCCACGACGAACAGATTCGAGCGTGTACCGGAAATGACATTGCCAGCTTCATCCAGCAACACACCTTCTGGTTTGCCGGCCTGCCTGCACTCTTGTGCTGCGAGCACATTCTCCAGCCGATTCAGATGCTTGATTCCTGCCAAACGCGGTTGATGAGCGAGCCTTATCTCGCACAGATGCAGATTCATAGGCCGCAGCTCCACGGCCGGGGCTGAGTAGCACGCGACGATGCGGGTCGGACTGGCTGGCACAATGGGGGTATAACCGCGCTCCCCTGCCCCACGCGTAACGATGAGTTTGATCACGGCATCGCCCTGCACGGACAAGCGCGCGATGTCATCCAGCAGCACGCTTGCACCCGGACAAGTCATGCCCAGCGCTGTGCAATCCTGATGTAGTTTGTGGTAATGACGCGACCAGTTCGCGGGCTGGCCTGCGTGGGCACGGAGTGTGCGAAACACCCCGTCCCCATACAGGAGACCTCGATCTTCAACGGGAATGGAATCAGCCGGCTTGCCGTTGACCAGCATCACGGTCTGAAGTGGATCAGATCTTGCGGAAGACCAAGGTGCCGTTGGTGCCACCGAAGCCGAAGTTGTTGTTCATGGCAACGTCGATCTTCATGTCGCGCGCAGCATTGGCGCAGTAATCCAGATCGCATTCCGGATCCTGCTCGAAGATGTTGATGGTCGGTGGCGACACCTGGTTATGCAGCGCCAGTACGCAGAACAGCGACTCGATCCCGCCCGCGCCACCCAGCAGGTGGCCAGTCATGGATTTGGTCGAGTTCACCACCAGCTTCTTGGCATGGTCGCCAAAAGCCGCCTTGATGGCGTCGGATTCGTTCTTGTCGCCCAACGGTGTGGATGTACCATGTGCATTGACGTACTGGACGTCGCTGGCCACCATGCCGGCATCGCGCAATGCGTTCTGCATACTGCGCTTGGGGCCGTCCATGTTGGGGGCCGTGATGTGATAGGCATCGGCACTCATGCCATAGCCCGCCAGTTCGGCATAGATCTTGGCGCCACGTGCCTTGGCATGCTCGTACTCTTCCAGCACCAGCACGCCAGCACCTTCGCCCAGTACGAAACCGTCGCGATCCTTGTCCCACGGACGGCTGGCAGTCGCCGGATCGTCGTTGCGGGTGGACAGGGCGCGCGAGGCAGCGAAACCTCCGATCGCCAGCGGCGACACGGTCGATTCGGCACCGCCGGCCACCATCACGTCTGCATCGCCGTACTGGATCATGCGCATGGCTTCGCCGATGCTGTGGGTACCCGTGGTACAGGCGGACACCACCGCAAAGTTGGGGCCGCGCAGGCCGTACATGATGGACAGGTTGCCGGAGATCATGTTGATGATGGTTCCGGCAATGAAGAATGGGGAGATCTTGCGGGGACCGCTGGCCAGATAGTCGTTCTGCGTCTCCTCGATGGAGGGCAGACCGCCGATACCGGAGCTGATGCAGACGCCGATGCGATCGGCGTTGGCCTCAGTCACTTCGATCCCGCAGTCCTTGAACGCTTCGATCCCGGCCGCCATGCCCAGATGGATGAAACGATCCATTCTGCGGGCATCCTTGGCCGGGAGATATTGCGTGACATCGAAATCCTTGACTTCGCCGGCGATCTGGCTGGCGAATGCGCTGGCATCGAAGCGGGTGATGCGTCCGATGCCGGACTTGCCTGCCACGATGTTCTGCCAGGTTGCAGCCACACCGATACCTACGGGGGTGACCGCGCCCAAGCCGGTCACGACAACTCTACGCTTAGTCAAACTGGACTCCGATGTTATTGTTTTACAGGGATTACTTGGCGTGCGCGTTGACGTAGTCCAGCGCTTGCTGCACGGTGGTGATCTTCTCGGCGTCTTCGTCCGGGATCTCCACGCCGAATTCTTCTTCCAGCGCCATCACCAGCTCGACGGTATCCAGGGAGTCAGCGCCCAGGTCGTTCACGAAAGAGGATTCATTCTTGATCTCGGATTCGTTCACGCCCAATTGTTCTGCGACGATCTTCTTGACACGTTGTTCGTTGTTGGACATTGCTTTTGCTCCCGTTAAGTTAATGTATAAAAAGCGCGGGCATTCTACCAAACTCGCGCCGAATTCCAAACTGCCCTAATCCATGTACATGCCGCCATTCACGTGCAGCGTCGTGCCCGTGATATAAGCGGCGCCTGCGCCGGCCAGGAAAGTGACGGCGGCGGCGATATCGGCCGGCTGACCGAGACGTTTCAGCGGCACATGCTCGACCAGCTTGGCACGTTGTTCCTCGCCCAGCACCTGGGTCATGTCGGTATCGATGAAACCGGGGGCCACACAGTTGACGGTGATGTTACGGCTGCCGATCTCCTGCGCCAGCGACTTGGTGAAACCGACCATGCCCGCCTTGGAAGCAGAATAGTTGGTCTGACCGGGATTGCCGCTACTGCCGACCACCGAAGAGATGTTGATGATGCGGCCGGCGCGAGCCTTCATCATGGCGCGCAGCACGGCACGCGACAGACGGAACACCGACTTCAGGTTGGTCGTCAATACATCATCCCATTCCTCGTCGCTCATGCGTGCCAGCAGATTGTCCTTGGTGATGCCGGCATTGTTGACCAGGATAGAGACCTCGCCGAACTGTTTGCGGATGCTGTCCAATACCGCCTCAACTTGCGCTGCATCGTTCACATTCAGCGCCAGACCGGTGCCTTTCACACCCGCCGCCGCCAGATAGTCGGCGATGGCCTGCGCGCCTTTGTCGGAGGTGGCGGTGCCGATCACGGTCGCCCCTTGCTTGCCCAGTTCCAGTGCGATGGCTTGGCCGATGCCGCGCGAAGCGCCGGTCACCAGTGCGATCTGTCCTTGCAAAGTCATATCCTTCTCCTTATGCGAGTGCGGCCAAGGCGGCCTTCAGCGCTTCGCCATCGTTGATGGCCAGGGCCTGCTGATTGGTATCGATGCGCTTGTTCAACCCGGCCAGCACTTTGCCCGGAGCGCATTCCACGTTATGGGTGACGCCTTGCTGGCCGAAGGCCTGCACGGTTTCGACCCAACGTACCGGCGAATACAGCTGGCGCACCAGTGCATCCTTGATCTTGGCGGCATCGTTATAGGCTGCCACGTCGGCGTTATGCAGCACTGGAATGGCCGGCGCATTGATCGTCAGCATCTCCAGACGGGCACGCAGTTTCTCGGCTGCACCTTTGAGCAGGCTGCAATGCGACGGTACGCTCATCGGCAGCATCAAGGCACGCTTGGCGCCTTTGGCCTTGGCCAGTTCCATGCCGCGTTCGACGGCGCTGCGGTCGCCGGCGATGACCACCTGTCCCGGCGAGTTGAAATTCACCGCTTCCAGCACTTCGCCTTGCGCACCTTCGGCACAGACCGCACGCACCACTTCATCGTCCAGACCGAGGATGGCAGCGATACCTCCCTTGCCTTCCGGCACGGCTTCTTGCATGCACTGGGCACGATAGCGCACCAGCGGCAGTGCATCGGCAAAGCTCAGGGCGCCCGCCGCCACCAAGGCGGTATATTCGCCCAGACTGTGGCCGGCCATGATGGTCGGCTGCGGCCCCTTCTGCGACTGCCAGGCACGATAGACCGCGACACCAGCGGTCAGCATGATGGGTTGTGTATTGACGGTGGCATTCAGTTCGGCATCGGTGCCCTCGGCGACCAATTGCCACATGTCCTGCTTCAACACTTCAGAGGCTTCCGCGAAGGTGTCGCGCACAACGGCGAAGTCGGCATAGCCGTTCATCATGCCGCGCGACTGGGAACCTTGACCGGGGAAAACGAAAGCGAATTGCGTCATTGGATATGCCCTACCACTTGATGAGAACCGCGCCCCAGGTGAAACCACCACCCACGGCTTCGATCAGGATGTGTTGCCCCGGCTGGATCTTGCCTGCGCGCACCGCGCTATCCAGCGCCAGCGGAATGGAAGCCGCAGACGTGTTGCCATGCAGGTCCACGGTTTTGACCACACGCTCCATGGGCAAGCCCAGCTTCTTGGCGGTAGCCTCGATGATGCGGATGTTGGCCTGATGCGGCACCAGCCAGTCGATGTCGGAACCTTGCAGCCCCTCATCTTCCAGCAACTCTTCAACGACCTCGCTCAACACCTTGACTGCGAACTTGAAAACCGCCTGACCATCCATCGATATCTTGGGATCGGCCTTGAGCATCTCGCGATGACGACCATCGGCATGCAGCTTGGCCGCAACGACGCCCGGCTTCTCCGTTGCGCGCAGCACCACGGCACCGGCACCATCGCCGAACAGCACGCAGGTCGTGCGATCGTTCCAGTCCAGCATGCGCGACAGCACCTCCGCGCCGACCACCAAGGCGGTCCTCGCTTGGCCGCCACGGATATACATGTCCGCCGTATTCAAGGCATAGACGAATCCACCGCATACCGCTTGCATATCGAAAGCCGGGCTGCCGTTACGGATACCCAATTTGTCTTGCAGGATGCAGGCCGTGCTGGGAAAGGGCAGATCCGGCGAAGTGGTGGCGACGATGATCAGATCGATCTCGTCCGCCTCGATCCCCGCTGCCTCGATAGCCTTGCGGCTGGCTTGCAGGGCGAGATCGCTGGTCAATTCGGTCTCGGCAGCGATATGACGCTCGGTGATGCCGCTACGTGAGACGATCCAGTCGTGGGATGTCTCGACCATCTTCTCCAGGTCGTGATTGGTCAGCACCTTGGCTGGCAGGTAACTGCCCGTGCCGATAATTCTGGAATAAGTCCTCAAACCGCCTCCCCTTCCTTGGCCTGGCGCGCCAGGTGCCACTTCTCAATATGTTCGCTGATGTGTTCCAGCATACCACCGCGCGCCTCTTCCGCTGCGCGCTCGATCGCGCACTCGAAAGCGAAGGCATCCGCCGAGCCATGGCTCTTGACCACGATGCCTTTCAGGCCAAGGAAACTGGCGCCGTTATAGCGGCGATGATCCAGGCGTTGCTTGAACGCCTTTAAAACCGGCAAGGCTACGAGAGCGGCCAGTTTGGTAAACAGGTTGCGACCGAACCCTTCTTTCAGGAAGCCGCCCATCATCTTGGCTACCCCCTCGGCAGTCTTCAGCGCCACGTTACCCACGAAACCATCGCAGACCACTACATCGGTGACGCCCTTGAAGATGTCGTCGCCTTCCACATTGCCATAGAAATTCAAGTCGCTGGATTGCAGCAGCTCACCGGCCTGCTTCACCACTTCATTGCCCTTGATATCCTCGCTGCCGATGTTGAGCAGGCCTACCGTCGGGCTCTCCTTGTGCTCCAGCGCTGAGACCAGGGTGCTGCCCATCAGCGCGAACTGCAACAGATGTTCCGCGGTGCAATCGACGTTGGCACCCAAGTCCAGCATACAGACTTGCCCGGAATGGGTCGGCAGGAAAGAGGCGATGGCGGGGCGGTCGATCCCCGGAAGGGTCTTCAGTACGTAGCGTGCCGTCGCCATCAGCGCACCGGTATTGCCCGCGCTGACGCAGGCATGGGCAGCGCCTTCCTTGACCAGATTGATGGCCACGCGCATGGAGGAGTCTTTCTTGCCGCGTAACGCAGATTGCGGCTGCTCATCCATACCGACGACTTCACTGCTGTGATGGATGCGCAGACGAGGCTGATCCTCAGGGATGCCTAACGTACGCAACTCAGCCCGGATCGCCTCTGCAAGGCCAACCAGTACGATGTCATCATCCGTATGCTTGCCCAGATAAGCCATCGCAGCTGGCACTGTGACAGAAACGCCGTGGTCGCCGCCCATGGCATCAATGGCGATCGTGACACCCATCAATCATCCCCAGATACGAAAAAAGGTCGAACGCAAGCCATCCCGATTGGTGCGGGATGGCTTAAGCAAAAGCAAACGAGATTATTCAGACTTGGTGCTGACGACCTTCTTGCCACGATAGTAGCCGCTCGGGCTGATATGGTGGCGCAGATGCGCTTCGCCGGTGGAAGGCTCGACGGCCAGCGGCGGGTTGGTCAGGAAATCGTGCGAACGATGCATCCCGCGCTTGGACGG
The DNA here is from genome assembly GCA_021822115.1 of Pseudomonadota bacterium. Next base: position 235 of record JAJZSA010000019.1, on the reverse strand, counting down.
GGTCTTTTTGTTCTGTTGAACAGCCATGCTATAACTCCTCGATAAACTACTTGTTTTGTTTCAATCTAGCCAACATCCCGAATCGGTCATCGGCCTGCCCTGCACTTGCAATCGCCAGTTCACAGACGCCATCGTCATGTCTGGGGGCAAAAGGCAACGAGAGCAGCAATTCATCCTCAACCAGATCGAGCACATCCAGATTCCGGCTCGCCTCTATCCCATCCTGCTCGTCATC
>JAJZSA010000091.1 GCA_021822115.1 Pseudomonadota bacterium | reverse complement strand
TCCTGAGCGAAGGCAGATACAAGCGATGAAACTCGATCTGGGTGATGCCCCACTTCATCACGAAGATGCGGCCACCCAGATTATGCTTGATGCGTCCGGTGCTCTTGCAGCCGAAATGGTAGAAGCGACTGGCGCCGACGATGCGGAAATTGCGGCAACCGGCCACCCAGTATTTCATCATCAGATCGTCGTCGCTGCTCATGCCAGGCGAATACTCGAGGCTGTAGCCACCGACCATGTTCCACCATTTCTTGTGGAACAGCGTTGGCTGCGAAGCAGCGCCTTCCTTGTCGCCACGTCCGTCCGCCATATAACCCTGCAGAAATTCCGCTTCATCGAAGGTTTCCGGTGACGCACCGAAGTCCTGTTTGATGATGACCTCGCCACCACCGGTTTCCCGCTGGATCATCGTGCCGAAGAACAGGGCCAGGTCGGTATCCAGCGACTGGATGGCATCGACGAAGGCCGTGTCCCAGCCCGGCGCGGCCACCATGTCGTCGTTCATGAACAGCACCCAGTCATGCCTGGCCCGCGCCACCAGATGGTTCACCGCCAGGCAGACGCCGACATTCTTGGCGCTCTGCGTGTATTTGATACCCTGCGATTTGACCCACTCCAACGATCCATCCGAACCGTCGTTCAGGTGCACCAGTATCTCGTGCTCGAATTTCGAGTGCCGCTGCAGGCTCTCGACGCAAAGCTTCAGGTAGGCGAGGTTATTCCAACTAGGGATGACGATGCTGAACATTGGATTTCCTTTATTCCGGTTGCCGGGCTGCAGCATGCCCACCGTGATGGACGTTATAGCAGGCCGCCAGCAGGACAGCGACCGTGAAACTGTAGAAGGCGATCGCCATCGTCAAATTGAGAACGTCCAGCGATAGGCCGAACACCAGGAAACCAGTCACGAAGAAGATCCCGAGCAACCCAGCACGCCTGACAGCACCAAAACTTGATCTAACACTGCGCGCGAACAGCCAGAACGGAACGAAATAGGCCAGCAGGATTGCCGCGAATCCGGGTACTCCCATCTCCACAGCCCTCGACAGGATCTCGTTATGCACCTCGCCATGTCCCGCGTGGGCTGCCTTGGGGCTAATCATGCCGGACTGCTGCAGACCATCCATCTGCTCCTTGAACCCTTCCGGGCCAACGCCGAACCAGAGGTTCTGCGAGATGAGCAGGAGCGCTGCCTTGTACAGTTGCAAACGCACACCCAAATCGGTATCCAGATTGCCCTGCAGCATCGCTGCTTCGCGCTTCAATGGTGTATCGATCAGCCAGCGTACTCTTGCGCTGTACTGGTAAGCCAATACTGCAGCGACCAGCACGATGACCACGGCGATCACGGACTGCTTGGCTGAAAACCTCAGCACGCCGTAATAGATCGCAACCGCGAGCAGAAAAGGAATCGCAACCCAAGCGCCCAGCGTACCGGACTGCAAGGTTGCGAATGCTCCGGCAAGGAAGCCCGCGATCTTCAAAGCGCGCAGAGGCAGTTTGTCCCGTCCCACCCAGTCCAGACTAGCCAGCGATAGCACGGCAAGGATCAATTCGAAATCGCCGAAATGGATTGGGTCCAAGAAGGGAGTCCGCATACGCCCGCCGGTCGTATCACCAACCAGCAACCCGGTGATAGCACCAAGCGGGATACCGTATTGCACCGCCGCGACGATATTGAACCTGGCATGCCGCAGCCATATGAACACCGGCACCGAGAGCAACAGGCGCGAGGCAGGATCGTAAGGATGCGCACTGAAATGCTGATGATAGGTTTGGCTCAACATGATGGCCAGCGACATTGATGCCATCGCTACCAAATAGAGGACGGTGTCGCGGTCGCGTACGATTTGCGGAAGACCGGCTGGCCGCAAGATCAGCACACCAATCGCAATCAGCAGCATCACGATAAATGCACCGTTCATCCCGCCTTGCACGCTGATCATCAGGGCAGGATAGGCGAGCAAAACCAGCGCGGTGATTTTTTCTGCGGCGCTCAACCCTGTAACTTTTGGTATCTGTCTGTTCACGTCACATGCCTATAGTTCTGGCCATCAAGGCCTGGTTGCTTCGTGCATCACTACCTGGAGTACCTCACCGGTCCGGGTCACCTCAGCTTGTGTGAGGGTGGGATGCACCAGGAACATCAAGCTGGTGTCGCCCAGCAGCTTCGCCACCGGCAGACGCTCGACAGGCCGCAATCCAGTATTGTCGAAGGCCTTCTCCAGATAGACTTCGGAACACGATCCCAGATAGCAAGGGACATTTCGGTTGTTGATTTCGTCCACGATACGGTCGCGCGTCCAACCTTCTTGCAGCATCTCCGGCCTGACGAAGACATAGCACTTGTACCAAGCATGTTCGACATGGTCGGGCACCTCGGGCACTCGCAGAGCCTGGCAGCGGCGCGCTGTGGCCAGAATAGCTTCAGCATTACGCCTGCGCGCCGCCTGCCAAGATGGCATGTAGCGCAACTGTATCCGGCCGATGGCGGACTGCATCTCGGTCAGGCGCCAGTTGGTACCGAACGATTCATGCAACCAGCGGAAACCTTTCGAATGCTGCACCTTGTACACGGTATCAAAAGACTTGCCATGATCTTTATATGACCACATCCTGGACCACAAGGTCTCGTCATTAGTAGTGACCATGCCACCTTCGCCGCCGGTGGTCATGATCTTGTCTTGGCAGAACGACCATGCGCCGATATGCCCGATCGTGCCGACAGACTTCCCCTTGTAGCGGGCACCATGCGCCTGGGCGCAATCCTCGATCACATACAAGTTGCGCTCCCGGGCCAGTGCCATGATTTCGTCCATCTCGCAGGGCAGCCCGGCGAGATGCACGCAGATGACGGCCCTGGTCCGCGAAGTGAGCACCGCACGTATCGTTGCGGCGGTAATGTTCTGCGACTCGGCATCCACTTCTGCGAACACCGGGACCGCTCCCGCATTGACGATGCAGCTGGCGGAAGCCAGGAAGGTCCGTGGCGTCACGACAACCTCGTCGCCCTGCCCAATATCGAGCGCTTTCAGGGCAAGGTCGATGGCCACCGTCCCGTTCGCCAGTGCGATCGCATGAGTGCATCCCGCCCATTCCGCGAATTCCTTCTCGAAGGCCCGTCCCTCGGTGCCGGTCCAGTAATTGACCCGGTTCGACAGCAGCACGCTACGAACAACTGTGCCTTCTTCTTCAGTAAACGATGGCCAGGGTGAGAAAGGGGTATTCAGCAACACGGACTCCCAGATTAATTGTTCGCCGGACGCGCCGGCACGCCCACGGCGATCACGCCGTCAGGTATGTCTTCGACCACTGCAGCACCGGCTCCGATAGTGACGTCGGCACCGATGGTGATGTAATGGCGTACCGCCGCTCCTATCCCGACCCAGGAGAAATCGTCGACCCTGACCCCACCGCCGAGGTGGGCGCCGGGTGCGACATGCACTCCCCTGCCCAAAAGGCAATCATGGTCGACCGTCGCTGCAGTGTTGATGATGGCCGCTTCGCCGATCTCCGCATCGACATTGACCACAGCATTGGCGAACACCACGCTGCCTGCGCCAATCCGCGCAAACCGGCTGACCTGTGCAGAAGAATGGATAATGGTCTGTATGTCGAAGCCGGCCTCGGCCAACTTCGATTGCAACTCCACCCGTAGGCGATTGTTTCCCATGGCAATGACAGCTTGCTTAGTCTGTGCCAGCCAGCTATCCAACCGGTCAATCTTGCCCTGCACCTTCCACCTGCCATTGTGCGATTTTTCGGGCCACGCATCGTCCAGAAACAGTATCTCATCCCAGCGGCCGGTCTCTAGGGCTGCATCTGCCACAACCTTGCCGTGCCCGCCAGCTCCGATGATCAGTAATGCTGCCATATCGTCTTCTGCTCTAGTTGTTCCCACGGAACTTTTCCATTGTCGCATGCCCTTCCTGGCTAATGCCGGAACGGCCAGCGACCTTCATGACCGTCATCCACAGGATACGCGCATCCAGCCTCAGCGATTGATGGTCCACATACCACACATCGAGCCGGAACTTCTCATCCCAGCTGATCGCGTTGCGCCCATTCACCTGTGCCCAGCCAGTGATGCCCGGCCTCACTTCATGCCGCCGTATCTGCTCTGCAGAATAGAGCGGCAGATACTCCATCAGCAGCGGGCGCGGCCCCACCAGGCTCATCTCACCCTTCAGCACATTGAGCAGTTCAGGCAGTTCGTCCATGCTGCTCGCGCGCAGGAAACGTCCGAAAGGGGGCAGCCTGTCCTTGTCCGGCAGCAACTGGCCCTGCGCATCCCGCGCATCGGTCATGGTGCGGAACTTGTACATGGTGAATGGCGCTCCGTCCTTTCCCGGCCGGACCTGGCGGAAGATCACCGGACTCCCCAGCTTTGCCCGGATCAGCAGCGCCAACAGCAGCAATATGGGAGAAAGCGCTACCAGCATGGACAGGGCCACCAGCAGATCGAAAAGCCGTTTAGACAAGTTTCCTCACAATCCCATCGCAGCCAGGATGACTGCGTTCACTTTCACCACATCGTATTTCTCTTCCGCCATGCGGCGGCCTGCCGCCCCCATCTGTTGCACCAGCCCGGGGGAGGCGATCATCCTTTCCATCGCCTCTGCCAGCGCTGCAGCATCGCGCGGCGGCACGAGGAAACCGTTCATCCCGTCGATCACGGTCTCGCGGCAACCCGGCGCATCCGTGGTGATGACCGCTCGACCCGTCGCCATCGCCTCCAGTACCGTACGCGGCGTGCCTTCCGCGTAGGAGGGCAGCACGTACACTGCACATTCATGCAGCGCAGGGCGCACGTCCGACGTTTCCCCCAGATAGGCGATCACGCCTTCGTTCTCCCAGGCCCGCACCTCTTCTGCGGAGATCGCCGAAGGGTTCGAGTCGAGCGGACCCAGCAGCCTGAATTCGACCGACGGATGACGGGATTTTACCAAACGGGCCGCTTCCACATATTCAACGATGCCCTTGTCCCTGATCAGGCGACCGATCAGCAGGAAGGGCGAAGCCCCGCCGCCGAATGGCACATGGACGAAGCGTTGCAGATCGACCCCCGATCCGTTGATCAATATCGGCTGGTCATCGCGTGCAAGAATGCCTTCTCCGGCGAAGAAGTCCCTGTCGTCCGGATTCTGGAAGAAGACCTTGCGGTTGCGCCTGATCGCAGCGCGATAGAGGTTCTTCGCCAGCTGCGTGACCCAGGAGCGGCGCCCTGCACCAAAGGCATAGCCCAGCCCTGTGATCATCGAATAGATGGCAGGCACGCCTGCGAAGCGGGCTGCCAGCGAACCATAGATCACCGGCTTGATGGTGTAAGAGAGCAGCGCATCCGGCCGCAGCTCGCGGAAAAGTCGGTAGAGCTGCAACAGCGTCCACAGGTCCGCCAGCGGATTGAGACCGGTGCGGCTGAGCGGGACATCGCGATATGCCACCCCCATCCCGGCCAGCGCCGCCACGACCTTCGGCGAAGCCGCCGGCGCGATGGCCGTGACGTGGTGGCCCTTCGCAGCCATGGCCCGCAGCATCGGGCCGCGGAAGTTGATCAGCGAGTCGGCATAACCTCCAAAGACAACCACACGCATCAGGACCGCTCGCTTTCTTGCCATGCCTGGAACATCAGCACCCCCCACAGATTGTTGGCTCGATTCCTGCCGCCCGCCAGATGTTCGGCCCACATCCTGCGCACCGGCTGCGGCTGGAAATATCCTTCGCGCCGGAGACGTTCCTCATTGAGCAGGTTCTCCGCCCATTCCCGCAAGGGTCCGCGCAACCATGCATCGAGCGGTATGCCGAACCCCATCTTGGGACGGTCAACCAGTTCGCGCGGCACATGACGATAGAGCAGCTGGCGCAGCGGCCACTTGCTCTGACCCTCGCGCAGCTTGTACTCCAGTGGCAACCGCCACGCGAACTCCACCACACGATGGTCAAGCAACGGCACCCGGCTTTCCAGCGAGACCCCCATGGCCGCCCGATCCACCTTGGCCAGGATGTCATCGGGCAGATAGGAGACCATGTCGAGTGCCATCATCTGTTCCACCGCACCCAGCCCCTGCAGGTCCGGACGCCGTCCGGTCAGCAAGGTAGGCGGCTCCTGACCGCCGATGACCCATCCTGCAGGGTCGCGCTGCAGGGACACCACGCCCAGGTAAAGGTCGTCCACCGTCCTGCTGGCCAGCACGCCGGCGCCCTTGTGCAACTTGTCGCCGAACAGGCGCAGCTTGCCGGAGCCGGGGATGAAATGCGCCAGGCTGTCCCAGCGGGCTGGCGACACGGCCGTGATGGCCCTGGCGATGGCGGCACGCAATGGCACCGGGACGCGCGCCAGCTTGTGCCACAGGCGCGCCGTCATCTGGTAACGGTTGTAGCCGCAGAAGAGCTCGTCGCCCGCATCGCCGGAGAGGGAGACGGTCACCTGCTGCCGGGCCAGCTGGCTGACCAGGAAAGTGGGGATCTGCGATGAATCTGCGAACGGCTCGTTATACAGTTGCGGCAGGCGCGGGATGACCTCCAGCGCCTGCGCCGGCGTGACATACAGTTCGGTATGTTCGGTTCCCAGATGTCGAGCCACCGCCTTGGCATGCCTGGCTTCGTTATAGCCCTCGTTGTCGAAGCCGATGGTGAAGGTCCTGACTGGCCGTGCTGACTGAGCCTGCATCAGCGCCACCACCGTGCTGGAATCGATACCGCCGGACAGGAACGCCCCCAGTGGCACATCGGCGACCATCTGTTTGCCTATCGCATCGCTGGCCAATGCCTGCAATGCATCCACTGCTTCATCGGCCGTGCCGCGGAACGGATGCGACTGTCCTTCGCGCGCAATCTGGACCGCATCCCAGTATTTCCGGATAACCGGTTCAGGCTGTGTCAGCGAGACCGTCAGCAGGCAGCCGGGAGCCAGTTTCGCAATGCCCTCATGGATGGAATAGGGCGCCGGGATGTAGTTATGGCGCAACAGCAGGCACAGCGCGCCGCGATCGACGGGCGCTGCAAAGCAGGGATGCGCCTTGAGTGCCTTGAGTTCCGAACCGAACAGGAACACGCGCCCGCTACCGTTGCCTTGCCAGCCGTAGTACAGAGGCTTCTCGCCCAGCCGGTCGCGCGCCAAGCTCAGGGTCTGCGTATGCCGGTCCCACAGGGCGATGGCGAACATGCCGATCGATTTCTCGATCGTGGCCTCCAGCCCCCATGCCTCGATCCCGGCCAGCAGAGTCTCGGTGTCGGAATGCCCGCGCCAGCCGCGCATGCCGGCAGACTGTTCGAGCTCATGCCGGATCTCGCCGTGGTTGTAGATTTCGCCGTTGAACGCGATCACATAGCGCCCGGTCGCCGAGACCATCGGCTGGTGCCCGGCCGGCGACAGGTCCACGATGGACAGCCTGCGATGGGCAAGGCCGATGCGTTGTACGCTGTCGCTCCAGATTCCTTCATCGTCGGGTCCGCGATGATGCAGCGGTGCGGCCATCCGGCGCAGCACCGCCTCGTCGCCAGCCTGCGGCGCGCCGCCCAGGAACCCCGCTAGGCCGCACATCTGTGTTCTCCTGCCGCCGTGAGCAATCCCAGCATCTTCGGTGCGGCCTGCTGCAGGCAATACGTCTCTTCCACCCTGCGCCGCCCGGCCTGCCCCAGGCGCTGGCGCAATGCAGCATCGCCGAGCAGACGCTCCAGCGCAGCCAGCCACGCATCCGCACAGCCGGCAGTGAATCCGCTCACGCCTTCTGCGACGACTTCACGATTCGCCCCCACCGGCGAAGCCACCACCGGCAATCCGCATGCCATGTACTGGATCAGTTTGTAGGCGCATTTGCCGCGCTCCCATGGCGTGTCGCGCAACGGCATGATGCCGATATCACACTCGGCGACCAGTCGTGCCTCCGTGTCGGCCGACCAGGGCAGCAATTCAAGGTCGACCCCGGGCAGGGACAGC
>JAJZSA010000090.1 GCA_021822115.1 Pseudomonadota bacterium | reverse complement strand
CATACGCACGCTGGACCAGGCACTGGCCTCCTGCCACGAGAAGGACAACCGCTTCTGGGAGAGCGAGATACTCAGGCTGCAAGGCGAATATCACCTGATGCTGGATGCGCAGGATGTCACCTACGCCGCCGACCGCTTCGCACAAGCCCTGACACTCAGCCGCGACCAGCAAGCCCCCGCACTGGAACTGCGCGCCGCAACCAGCCTGGCCCGGCTATGGTTGCAGCAAGGCCGCAGCGCCGATGCGCACGCACTGCTGAGCGGAACCTGCGCGAAATTCGCCGCAGGAACCGACACCGCAGACCAGCGCGAAGCGATGGCATGGCTAAACAACGATCAGATGATCGGCTCTCAACATTAAGGTTCTTTACAAGACTTACTAGGGCAGTCGGCTAGCGGCACATTGCAATCGCGGCAAGAAAATCATTCGAAGCTGACCACTTTGAGCTGAAGGGGCTGGTGGTGCTCAAGTCCGGCGTCAGCGTGGAAGAAGAAGCGTTGCAGAAAGAACTCATCGCCCGCATCCGCGAACACATCGGCGCCATCGCCTGCTACAAGGACACCGTGATATTGAAACGCCTGCCCAAGACCCGCTCCGGCAAGACACTGCGCAAGACGCTGAACGGCATCGTCAACGGCAAGCCGTATAACGTGCCTTCGACCATCGATGATCCGGGTGTGATCAACGAGATCATCGATGACGCTGCGTAGCAAGAAGATGATCGGCTGAATCGACCAAGCAAGCCTGCCACGCACTGGGTGGCAGGTTATCCTGCGAAACCCCTAATCCAGTCTCTTCTCCCCGGTTGAGCGCGGTAGCACCAAGTGCTACCATGCGCCATGACCAACAAGCCACAAATCACAGTTCGCGCATTCAAAACGGCGTGGTTTGCCAAGGAAGCCCGCAAAACGAAGATCGCCGACAGCGATTTATGCCGGGCCATCCGGCAAGTCATGCAAGGACAGGCCGATGATCTGGGCGGCGGGGTGTTCAAGAAACGCCTGAACGACAACCTGCACCGCGCGATCATTCTGGCCAAGGCAGGCAAGCACTGGATATATGCCTACCTTTACGCGAAGAAAGACAGGGCGAACATCACGCCGAATGAATTGACCGCCTTCAAGAAACTGGCAAAAGACTATGCGAGCGTAGGCGAAGCCAAGATCGCCGCACTGTTGAAAGACAAGGAATTACTGGAGATATGCCATGACGACTAAAACCGCAAAAACCCAACCCAAGAGCGACGCCTTCGCTGCCATCCATAGTGCCGCCAGCGGATTACACCGCGCAGGCGCCATCACCAAAACCACGCTGCGCGAATACGATGCCCTCTGCCTGGATGCCGTACCCGAGTTCAAGGCCGAAGACATCAAACGCATCCGCGAACACGCCCACGTCAGCCAACCCGTTTTCGCGCGTTACCTGAACACCAGCGAATCCACCGTCCAGAAATGGGAAACCGGCCAGAAGCGCCCGAGCGGGATGGCCTTGCGACTGTTGAGCGTGGTGGAGAAGCATGGGCTGGAAGTGCTCGTTTGAGCGTATCCATTTTCAATTGAGTAATACAGCAATTCCACTCCGGTACCTTTTGTTTAGGCGGCCAGGGACTGGAAGGAGGCGATGAATCAGTTCGCGATTCTGTACGATGATCGCTTTGTTCGGACAGTCCGGTAAAATGAATCCAGGCGAACCTGATGTGGGAACGTCTCAACCCGCCTCACACACAGAATTTCTGACACTCCCCGTAACGGCGAGTTTTCGGCCCTTGGCAGGCATTCGTTGTTCAAATTTTTGCCAACCGTTTCATGACTTCCAGTCGAAGCTGCATAAACTGATTTAAGTCTTCTGATATCCCTTTTTGACCGTAGAACCGCGCACTATCAACATTATCCTCAACTGTAAGATGCAATCGTTTACGAAGCTCAGCAATATATTGGTGGTCGTAATCCTCGAAGCCCTGTGTGCCTTTCTTTCGAATCGTTTCAACAACGGAATCATCCTTAATAATCTGTAAAGTTTGGCCATTTTCACGAAGTTCAAATCCAAACCGGCCAAGTGCTTCCCGAAGATCTACAAGTTTTAATTGCCTCTCGCCTTTTTGTTGTTTTCTTGCGTTATGCTCAAGCCAGTCGGCGATTACCTTCACTTCATCCCGGCGATCTTCAGTGATTTCATGCGCCGCCATTTTTCGAGTGAACTCATACATCTCATCATCATCGCATCGATCAAGCCAATAGCCGTGTTCACCCAAGTAATAAAGGGTCGATAAAAGGGCAGTGCGCTTGTTTCCATTGTGAAAAGAATGATTGCAGGCAATGCTATGAAAGAGTGATGCTGCCTTTAAGAAGACCGTAGGATATGCATCGCGACCACCAACAGTAGCAATTGGCCTTGCGGCGGCCGATTCGACCGTCTCCATGTTTTTTACTCCAGGTGGACTTATGGGGTCATCCTTATCGGCAAAATACTCAGTCAAATGTTCATGGATAAATACAATTGTAGATGCATCCATATCAAGTGTCCTTTAGTAGAAAACAATCGGAGTCGGAGTAGAGGATCGAGGTCAGGTCTTGCATTACGACATTCCGCACTCAGGCTTCCACAAATTCCCAACTACTGTGCCGTGAACGCCGCCTGAATATCGCGCGTCGTTGCGCCGCTGGCGATGAGTGCGCGCACGACCAAGTCCAGCGAAACGGAAGCGTCGCCCGCTTCGATCTTTGCGATGCGCGATTGACTGGATTTCATGCGCTGCGCGAGATCGGTTTGCGAGAGTTTGTGTTTGATACGCGATTTTTTCACCGCGCTGATCAGCGCGAGTTTCAGCGCGACGAGCTTTGCTTCTTCATCGCTCAATTGCAGAAAATCCTCGGCGTTTCCTGCTTCCCACCCCGCGGCCTTCAGGCGTTCCAATTTATTGGTCTTCATCACATCACCCTCCTGTTAAATCGCTTTGTACTGCTTCAATCTCGCCTTGCAAACATCGATCACCGGTTGCGGCGTTTGTCTGGTCGTCTTGGCGAACACTTCAAGGATCACGATGGCGACCACATCGACGTAGTACACGATACGCCATGTTCGATTCTCGTCAGGAATCCTTAATTCGTTGCATCCACGACCGATGCTAGGCATTGGCCTTGAGTGCGGCAGCGCTATGTTGACCCCGGCCTGTAGCTGTCGCAGATACACACCGGCTTCGATCCTCGCGGCAGCAGAGAATGGCGGTGTTTTGACTTCGCCATGCAGCCATACCAGCGGTTTATGCTGTTTGCTCATGGCGAGCAGTGTATGTCCGAACTGACATATCCGCAAGGCCGTATTTGGAGCGAACTAACGGAGGCTTGCCCGCTCTGGGGCTGATACGCCTCCAGCCTCTACGGCCGACTCGACCGAGCAAGCAACCCTGCGTAAAGCACAGTGGAACCCACCCCCTATCGGTATAATCCGCCCCCATGCCTACCCCCCTTTCATCCCTCGAACTGCTCGCCCCCGCCAAGACCGTCGCCATCGCACGCGAGGCGATCTCGCATGGGGCGGATGCGGTGTATATCGGCGGGCCTTCTTTCGGCGCGCGCGACAAGGCAGGCAATGCCATCGCCGACATCGCAGAGCTGGTGCGTTATGCGCATCGCTTCCACGCCAAGGTCTATGTCACGCTGAACACCATCCTGCACGATGCGGAGCTGGCGCCTGCGCGCAAGCTGGCGCAGGATTGTTACGACATCGGGGTGGATGCGCTGATCGTGCAGGACATGGGCTTGCTGCAACTCGACCTGCCGCCCATCGACCTGCACGCTTCCACGCAGTGCGACATCCGCACGCCGGAGAAGGCGAAGTTCCTGGCCGAGGTGGGTTTCTCGCAACTGGTGCTGGCGCGCGAGCTGACCATGGAAGAGATCGCCGCCGTGCGCGCGGCGGTGCCCAGCGACACGGTGATCGAACATTTCATCCACGGCGCGCTGTGCGTGGCCTATTCCGGCCAGTGCAACATCAGCCATGCGCACACCGGCCGTTCGGCCAACCGCGGCGATTGTTCGCAGGCCTGCCGCCTGCCTTACACGCTGGAAGATGAACAGGGGCGCGTGGTCGCTTTCGAGAAACATCTGCTGTCGGTGAAGGACAACAACCAGAGCGCGAACCTGCGCGCGCTGGTCAAGGCCGGCGTGCGCAGCTTCAAGATCGAGGGGCGCTACAAGGATGCGCCCTATGTGAAGAACATCACCGGCCATTACCGCCGCCTACTGGACGAGATCCTGGAGAACCGCCACGACCTGCACGCGGCTTCCAGCGGCAGCACCAAACTGTTCTTCACGCCCGACCCGGACAAGACCTTCCACCGCGGCGCGACCGACTATTTCGCCAACGGCCGCCAGATCGACATCGGCGCGTTCGACGCGCCCAGCTTCGTCGGCCTGCCGCTGGGCAGCATCAGCAAGCTCGGGCCGGACTGGTTCGAGATCGAGACCAGCGAGACGCTCGCCAACGGCGACGGCCTCAACTACCTGCACAAACGCGAGACGCGCGGCCTGCGCGCCAACACGGTAAAAAATATGAGTAACGCTTTGAATAGCCGTCGCGAGCAGCCAGAGCGCAAGGCGCACGGAGCGGAGCGACGAGACATACCAAGCGGGGTAGGCGAGGAAGCGAGCACCGCGCAACGCGGCGATCTGGCTGCGCAGCAGGCTAGTCAAAGCGTTTGGCGTGTGTGGCCGAACGAGAAGATCGCCGAACTCATCGGCCTGCGCGTCGGCCTCACCATCAACCGCAACAGCGACCATGCGTGGGAGCTGGCGCTCAGCAAGAAATCGGCAGAGCGCAAGATCGGCGTGCACGCCACGCTGGCAGAAACGGCGACGGGTTACACGCTGACCTTGCGCGACGAGGACGACATCGAAGTCAGCGCGAGCGCCGACTTCGACAAGCAGCCCGCCAAGCAACCCGAAGGCGCGGAAGACGCTGTGCGCGCGCAACTCGCCCGACTGGGCAACACCGACTTCGAGCTGGAAGCGGCGGACGTGCTTTGGTCACAGCCGCAGTTCATCCCCACTTCGCTGCTCAACACCCTGCGCCGCGAGGCAGTAGAGAGACTGGAAGCCGCGCGCCTCGCCGCCTATGTGCCGCTGCCGCGCAAGGCGGCGGTGCAGCCGCCCGCGCAATATCCGGAAGAGACGCTGTCCTTCCTCGCCAACGTTTACAACAGCGCCGCGCGCGACTTCTACGCACAGCACGGCGTGAAGCTGATCGCCGCCGCCTACGAGGCGCACGAGGAAGCGGGCGAAGTGCCGCTGATGATCACGCGCCACTGCATCCGCTATTCGTTGAGCCTGTGCCCGAAACAGGCCAGGGGCGTGATCGGTGTGCAAGGCCAGGTGCGCGCCGAGCCGATGACGCTGGTCAACGGCAGCGAGAAGCTGCGTCTGGAATTCGATTGCCGCAAGTGCGAGATGCACGTGATGGGCAAGGCGAAGAAGCACATCCTGCAGTCGCCGCCGCCTTCCGTGGTGCCCATCACCTTCCACCCGCACCGCTGAGGCGACCGCCCGATCTATATCTTTCTGTCTACATATATAGGCCATCTGGCCTATTGAGCACGGCGGCATCCGCCTGTAGCATTCGCCCCCATAAAATATACGGCCATCCGGCTGCGGGAGATGAGAGACCCCGCCGGCAAACGGAGAGGCCACGCTGCTCAGGGGAACAGCATGATCAAAAAGATAGCGGTGACGCAGTTATGCGTCGGCATGTACGTGCACGACCTGCATTGCGGGTGGATGGACCATCCTTTCTTTCGCAGCCAGTTCCTGATCGATGACGAAGCCACCCGGCAGAAGATCCTGCAGGCGGGTATCCGCGAATTGAGCATCGACACCGCGCGCGGTCTCGATGTGCCGGCCGCAGCCCCGGACCAGCCCGCCGATACGTCGCCGCAATGCGAACTCTCCACCCTGCCCGGCCGCCTCGCGGCACTCTCGCCCACCGAGGAATACCAGCGCGCGAAGAAGGTCTACGCCGATGCCAGCAAGCTGATGCAGAACATGATGCACGATGTGCGTCTGGGCAAGCAGCTGCGCATCGACCGCTGCGAGCCGATGATCGAGCATATCGTCGATTCCATGTTCAATCTGCCCTCGGCCTTGCTGCCGCTGGCGCAGATCAAGAGCAAGGATGAATACACCTTCCAGCATTCGGTGTCGGTGGCGGCGCTGACGGTGGCTTTCGGCCGCGTGCTCGACCTGCCGCGCGACGAGATCGGCCAGGCGGCGCTGGGCGGCTTCCTGCACGATGTGGGCAAGGCCAAGGTGCCGGGCCACATCCTGAACAAGCCGGGCAAGCTGACCGACGACGAGTTCGTGGTGATGCGCGACCATGCCAGCCACACCGCTCATCTGCTCCAGGACGCCGGCCTCAGCGAGGTCGCCTTCAACGCTGCCAGCCAGCATCACGAGCGCTATGACGGCAGCGGCTATCCGCAACGGCTGCAAGGCGAACAGATCAGCCTGCACGGCCAGATGATGGCCATCGTCGATGTGTATGACGCGCTCACCTCGCTGCGCGTGTACCACAAACCCATTCCGCCCACCGAGGCGCTGCGCCGTCTGATGGAAGGCGCCGGCTCGCATTTCAACACGCGCCTGGTGCATGCCTTCATCAAGGGCATCGGCATCTATCCGGCCGGCTCGCTGGTGCGCATGCAGAGCGGCAGGCTGGGCATCGTGCGCCATGTCTCTTCCGAGAAACTGTTGCAGCCGGTGGTGCAGCTAATCTTCGACTGCACGCGCGCCTGTCTCATCCCGCCTGAAGTGATCGATCTGGCTGAGGCCGACGACAAGGTGGAGTCGCATGAGTCGTTCGAGAAATGGGGACTGGACCCCGTGCAGTGGGTGAGCGCCCCCGCCTGATGCGCAGCTAAGTGCGGTTCAACGCCTCGAAGCCGGCCAGCACGTCGAACAGTTCCGCATCGATGTTGCTCTGGCGCTGGCGATGGTAGTCGCGCTGCAAACTTTCCAGCAGTTCATCGATGTTCTTTTCCGCGCGCTGCATGGCGGCGAGGCGGCTGGCGTTCTCGCTCGCCAGCGATTCGGTGCAGGCGCGGAACAGCGAGATGAACAGGTATTCGCGCAGCAGCTCTTCCAGCGTCTGCGTCACCGGGCCGATCACTTGCGGAAAGTTGCCGGTCGGCCATTTCGTATCCGAGAGGCCCTGCTGCCAGGCCCTATCCAGCGGCAACAGGCATTGCATGGTCGGCGCATAGGAGGCGGCGGCGCGCGGGCGATTGTGGAACAGGTACACCCGCAACTCGCGCCCGGCTTCACGTTGCGCTTGCAGCGTGACGAGGAGGTTGGCCACCGTGGCGGTGATGGCGGCGATGGCATTGGGCACCGCCTCGCGTCCGACGACCTGTTGCCCCTGCGCCGCCAGATGCCCCTGCACGCGCTCGCCCACCGCCAGCATGCGCCGCTCGCCCGGCAGCGGCTGCAACTGTTGCAGGGCATATTCGCAGAGCACTTCGTTGAACTGCCCCACCAGCCCCTGATCGGAACCGAACACCACGGCGCACAGCGTCACCGGCTGGTGTGCCGCGCTGCGTGGCAGCTGCGTGCCGGACTGGCGCAGACAGGCGATCAGGCCCAGTTCCACCGTGCGGTAGTAATCGTCGAGCGAATGCACGGCGCGTTCGTATTGCGTGATGCTGGAAGCGGCCAGCGCCTTCATGGTGCGCACCACCGAGCCCAGCTCGACCGCGCTGCCGATCTTGTGGTGCAGGCTCTCCAGCGACTCACTCATGCTGCGCCTGCCACGCGGTCAGCGCCGTGCGTGCGGCTTGCAGGATGATCGTGCGATCCTCATCCGGCAGCGTGTCCGCCGTGGCGAGGCGTTGCACCACCTCGCCCGGAATGTCGCGCGCCGCTTTGCGCAGCGCTTTTTCGGCCTCGCGCATGCGTGCCAGCGGCACCGCGTCGAACAGGCGACCAGTCAGGGACAGCAGCACGAGCACCTGCTCGGTGAGCGTGGCGGGCGCGAACTCGCCCTGCTTGAGACAGGCGCGGATGCGCTGGCCGTGCTCGATGATCTTGCGCGTGTGTTCGTCCAGCCGCGTGCCGAAACGCGCGAAGGTCTCCAGCTCCTCGAACTGCGCATAGGCCAGCTTGAGGTCGCCCGCTACCGCGCGAT
>JAJZSA010000089.1 GCA_021822115.1 Pseudomonadota bacterium | reverse complement strand
GGCGAGGTCGGCGGCGTGGGCGGCGATCTTGTAGGTGATGATGCCTTCCTTCACGTCGGCCTTGTTGGGCAGGCCGAGGTGCTCCTTGGGGGTGACGTAGCAGAGCATGGCGGTGCCGAACCAGCCGATCATCGCGGCGCCGATGGCGCTGGTGATGTGGTCGTAGCCGGGGGCGATGTCCTGCGTCAGCGGGCCGAGGGTGTAGAACGGCGCTTCGTGGCACCACTTGAGTTGCAGGTCCATGTTCTCTTTGATCATGTGCATGGGCACGTGGCCGGGGCCTTCGATCATCACCTGCACGTCGTGCTTCCACGCGATCTGGGTCAGTTCGCCCAGCGTCTTGAGTTCGCCGAGTTGCGCTTCGTCGTTGGCGTCGTAGACCGAGCCGGGGCGCAGGCCGTCGCCGAGCGAGAAGGTCACGTCGTAGGCCTTCATGATTTCGCAGATCTCTTCGAAGTGCGTGTAGAGGAAATTTTCCTTGTGGTGCGCGAGGCACCACTTGGCCATGATGGAGCCGCCGCGCGAGACGATGCCGGTCATGCGCTTGGCGGTCATGGGGATGTAGCGCAGCAGCACGCCGGCGTGGATGGTGAAGTAGTCCACGCCCTGTTCGGCCTGCTCGATCAGCGTGTCCTTGAAAATCTCCCAAGTCAGGTCCTCGGCCTTGCCGTTCACCTTCTCCAGCGCCTGATAAATCGGCACGGTGCCGATGGGCACGGGCGAGTTGCGGATGATCCATTCGCGCGTCTCGTGGATGTTCTTGCCGGTGCTCAAATCCATCACCGTGTCGCCGCCCCAGCGGATGGCCCAGGTCATCTTCTCGACTTCTTCCTGGATGCTGGAACCGAGCGCGGAGTTGCCGATGTTGGCGTTGATCTTCACCAGGAAGTTGCGGCCGATGATCATCGGCTCGACTTCGGGGTGGTTGATGTTGGCGGTGATGACGGCGCGGCCGGCGGCGACTTCGCTGCGCACGAATTCTGGCGTGATCTCTTTCGGCATCTTCGCGCCGAAGTTCTCGCCCGGATGCTGCTTGAGCAGCATCTCGGAAAGACCGTCGCGCTTCTGGTTCTCGCGGATGGCGATGTATTCCATCTCCGGGGTGATGATGCCTTTGCGCGCATAGTGCATCTGCGTGACGTTCATGCCGGGCTTGGCTCTGCGCGGCGTGTGCTTGAGGTTGAAGCGCATGTGCGCCAGCGCAGGGTCGTTCAGGCGTTGCTGGCCGTAGTCGGAGCTCAGGCGCGGCAATTCTTCGGTGTCGTTGCGCTCGGCGATCCAGCCGGCACGCATCTCTTCCAGACCGGAACGGATGTCGATCGTAACTTGAGGATCGGTGTAGGGGCCGGAGCAGTCGTAGACGTAGATGGGAGGGTTCTTCTCCACGCCATTGCTGGTGTGGGTGTCGGTCAGCGTGATCTCGCGCATCGGCACGCGGATGTCGGGGCGGCTGCCTTGCACATAGACTTTGCGCGAGTTGGGCAGCGGCTTGATGGCGGCTTCGTCGACGTGGGCGGAGGAAGCGAGGAATTCGGGTGCGTTCATGATGGTGCTCCTGAAGATTGCAGAAAGCACCGGAAGGATGCTTCCCTACGACGGCATGACCCGTACAGGTTCAAAGGGTGTCTCTCACTGCCTTGCGGCAGACCCCTAGCGAGGGACGCAAGGTACTGGAATCACGCGGAAAAGACAAGCCGGGCGGGCGAGCGGTCACACGTTGTATGGGGGTATCGCCGGCCTGCGCCGGCACGGTGAGGTCTCGTCCGGACGCAGTTCAATAGCTCGGTGTGGTGCCATACACCTCGTGCAGGATCTCCACGAAACGGCGTGCCTGCGGCGACAGGAATTTGCCCTTGCGCAACACCAGACCGTAACCGCGCTGCGGGAAATACTGCTTGAGCGGGATGCGCTTCAGCTTCTCGTTGCCGGTGAGGCAGATCGCCGTGACGATGGAGATGCCCATGCCCAGCTCGACATATTTCTTGATGACTTCCCAGCCGCCGGCTTCCAGCGTTACCTTGAAGGTGAGGTTATGTTGCTGGAACACATACTTCACGATGTTCCAGGTGGACAGATGACGCGGCGGCAGGATCATGCCGTACTGGCTCACCGCTTCCAGTGTCACTTCATCATAGGAGGCCAGTGGGTGGTCGAGCGGCACGATCAGCACCGGGTCGAACATGGCCACCGGTTCATAGATGATGTCGTCCGGCACTTCCAGCATGGAGCCGACGGCGAAATCGATCTCGTCGGCGCGCAGCATTTTCAGGCCGTCGCGGCCGGTCACGTTGTGCAGTTTGGTATGGATGCGCGGATAGGCGGCCACGAAGCGGCGCACCGCTTCCGGCAAAACATAGAGGATGGTGGATTCGCCGGCGCCGATGTTCAGCTCGCCGGATTCCAGCCGGCCATGCATGGCGGCGAAATTCTCTTGCAGGCTGTCCACGCCTTTCACCAGCGGTTCGGCCAGACCATATAAAGCCTCGCCATCCGGTGTGAGCTTGAGCACCGGTCCGCGCCGTTCGAACAAGGTGGTGTTCAGTTCGCGTTCCAGCGCCTGGATCTGCAAGGTCACCGAGGGCTGACTGAGGAACAGGTTCTGTGCCGCCTGCGTCACGCTACCACTACGCACGACTTCACAGAACGCACGCATCTGCTTGATCCGGCTGTCTTTATAGTAAGCCTGTCCTTCCCTTGCCATGGTGCCACCTCCCCGCAACTATTCTTTATTGACTAATAATAAAAATTGAAATTATTGATTCGGCAAATGATTGTAACTTTAATACCCTTATTCCCACAAAGTAAATGTGCAGACTGCCCGCCGAGGCAGACGCAAGGGAGAGGAGACCACGATGCAGATACTGCAATCGGTCATTTTTGCCGCAACGTTCATGGCTGCCTTGGGCGGCCTGCTCGCTTTGTTCCTGGCGCAAGCCAGCAAGCGCCTCTATGTGTTCGAAGACCCGCGCATCGACCAGGTCGAAGAGATGCTGCCGCATTCCAACTGCGGCGCCTGTGGCACCGCCGGCTGCCGCAACTTCGCCGAGCAGGTGGTCGCCGGTAAGCTCGAACCTGCGCGCTGCACCGTCAATGCGCCCGATCAGAACCAGGGCATCGCCGCCTTCCTCGGCATCGACCTGGGCGAAGTGGAGAAGCGCATCGCGCGCCTCGCCTGTGCCGGCGGCAACAACGTCGCCAAGAGCAGCGCCAAATACATCGGTCTCTCCACTTGTCGCTCGGCCTCGGTCATCAGCGGCGGTGGCCGCAGCTGTAGCTGGGGCTGTCTCGGCCTCGGCGACTGCGCCAAGGTGTGCGATTTCGACGCCATCGTGATGAACCGCTTCGGCCTGCCCGAAGTGGACCCAGCCAAGTGTACCGCCTGCGGCGATTGCGTGGACATCTGCCCCAAGCGACTGTTCTCGCTGGAGCCGATGTCGCGCCAGCTGTGGGTGGCCTGCAAGAACCAGGCTGACCCCAACGCCTCGGAAAATGCCTGCGAAGTGTCGTGTACCGCCTGCGGCCGCTGTGTCATGGATGCTGCGCCCGGCCTGATCAAGCTCGAGCGCAACCTCGCCGTCATCGATTACAGCAAGAACGCCTCGGCCGATCGTGCCGCCATCGAGCGCTGTCCCACCGGGGCCATCGTGTGGCTGGACGGTGCCCGTGCCGACAAGGGGCGCGCCGCCCGCAAGATCATCCGTATCCAACCCCTGCCAGTCATGGCAGAAGCCTGACCTCTCTCAAGGAGACCTGCCATGCTGAACAAGATCAAACAGTTCAAGTTGCTCGATGCCATCACCGGGGCCGAGCAGCAGACCGAATTCAAGTATCCCGGCGTGCGCGATGCCATCGATGGCAACACCGCCGTCATCATGGTGGAGCGCGAAGCTTCCGACGGCGCCGGCGCCTACCCCATCACGCCATCCACGCAGATGGGCGAATACTGGGCCGAGGCGGTCGCCGCCGGCCATGTGAACAACGCGGGTCGTGCGCTGTCCTTCATCGAACCGGAATCCGAACACGCTGCCGCCGGCGTCACCGCCGGCATGGCGATGACCGGCATGCGTGCGGTGAATTTCACCTCGGCGCAAGGCATGGCCTTCATGCATGAATCGCTGTACGCCGCGGTCGGCAAGCGCTTGCCCTATGTGCTCAACGTGGGCTGCCGCGCCATCACCAAGAGCTCGCTCAACGTGCACTGCGGCCACGACGACTACCACTGTGCCGACGACACCGGCTTCATCCAGGTGTTCGCCAAGGATGCACAGGAAGCGGCCGACCTCAACATGATCGCGCGCAAGACCGCCGAGCTGGCACTGACGCCGGCCATGGTGGCGCAGGACGGCTTCCTCACCACCCACCTGATCGAGCCGGTGCTGGTACCGGAGAAGGCGCTGGTGGCCGAATACCTCGGTCTGCCGGAAGACATCATCGATACGCCCACCCCGGCGCAGAAGCTGATCTATGGCGACAAGCGTCGGCGCGTGCCGCTGCTGTGGGACGTGGACCAGCCGGTGCAGTCCGGTGTGGTAACCAATCAGGACGCTTACATGCAGGCCGTGGCCGCGCAGCGTCCGTATTTCTTCGAACACATCCCGGCACTGTTCGATCAGAGCGCGCAGGAGTTCTACGCACTGACCGGCCGCCGCTATGAGCGCGTCGCAGCCTACCGTTGCGAGGATGCCGATTACATCCTGCTCGGTCAGGGCAGCATGGTGGTGCAAGCCGCTGCCGTGGCCGACTGGCTGCGCGAGACACGCAAGATCAAGGTCGGTGTCGCCAACCTGACCATGTTCCGTCCGTTCCCTGGCGATGTGCTGGGCAAGCTGCTCAAGGGCAAGAAGGGCGTGGCGGTGCTGGAGCGCACCGACCAGCCGCTGGCGGAAGACCTGCCGCTGATGCGCGAAGTACGCGCCACCGTATCCAAGTGTCTGGAGAACGGTGCCGATGGCGGCCACGAAGGCTATGCCAGCTACGCCAGCGTGAAGGATGCGCCGCTGCTGTATTCCGGCTGCTACGGTCTCGGCTCGCGCGACCTGCAACCGGAAGGACTGATCGCCGCCGTGGAGAACATGCTGCCCGGCGCCGCACGCCGCAAGTTCTATTACCTGTCGGTGGATTTCGTACGCGACGAGTCGGCCAATCCCAAGCAGGAGATCCGCCAGCAGGCGCTGCAGGAAGCCTATCCGCGCATCAAGGAACTGGCGCTGCGTGGCAGCGAGAACCCTAATCTGCTGCCCAAGGGCGCCATCGCGGTGCGCATGCACTCGGTGGGCGGCTGGGGCGCGGTGACCACCGGCAAGAACCTGGCGATGACGCTGTTCGAACTGCTGGGCTGGGATATCAAGGCCAACCCCAAATACGGTTCCGAGAAGAAGGGCCAGCCGACCACTTATTATCTGTCGGCGGCACCGGAACCCATCCGCATCAACTGCGAATACACCCACATCGACGTGGCGTTGTCGCCTGACCCGCAGGTGTTCCTGCACACCAACGCGGTGGCCGGTCTCAAGCAGAACGGCGTGTTCGTGATCCAGAGCAACCTGGCTACGCCGGAAGCCGTGTGGGCCACCTTCCCGATGCACATCCAGAAGTACATCGTGGATAACGACATCCGCGTGTTCTATCTCGATGCGTTCAAGATCGCCCGCGAGGAATCCTCCAACCCGGACCTGCAACTGCGCATGCAGGGCAATGCCTTCCAGGGCGCATTCTTCCATGCCTCCGACGTGAAGGAACGCGCCGGCCTCAACGAAGATACGCTGTTCAAGGCCATCGAGAACCAGCTCGAAGCCAAGTTCGGCAAGAAGGGTAAGCGCATCGTGGAAGACAACCTGCGCGTGGTGAAGCGTGGCTACGAGGAAATCTTCGAGATCCCTGCCGCCGCCAAGCGCGTCGGTGCACGCCAGCAGGCCGAAGCCAAGCCGGCTGCCACGCTGCCGGTGATGCTCAAGCGTCTGCCGGAAGGCGACGGCGGTGCGGCCGACGTGCATCGTTTCTGGGAGCAGACCGGCAACTTCTACCTCAAGGGCCAAGGCTCCGACAATCTGGTCGACCCCTTCATGGGGCTGACGCTGATCCCGGCTGCCACCGGCGTGTATCGCGACATGACGCAGATCCGCTTCGAGCATCCGGAATGGATCGCCGAGAATTGCACCGCCTGCGGCGAGTGCTACACACAGTGCCCGGACAGTGCCATCCCTGGTCTGGTCACCCCGGTGGCCGACGTGCTGGGTACCGCGATCCAGAAGATAGAACTGTCCGGTCGTCCCACCCGCTTCCTGCGCAAGTTCGCGCGTGGTGTGGAGAAGAAACTGCGCAACATGCTGGAAGGCGACGGCCTCGATGTGCGTGCCTTGATGAACAACGCCATCACCGAAGCGTTCGCGGAAGACCCGGCGACCGGCGAGGAACGCACCCGTCTGGAAGTGGAGCTGAACCTGCTGCGCGAGACACTGGGCGGCTTCAAGTTCGCCACCACCAAGCCGTACTGGACGCAGCGCGAGAAGAAGGAGAAGAACAGCGGCGGACTGTTCTCCATCACCGTCAATCCCTATACCTGCAAGGGCTGCGCGGTGTGCGTGGATGTGTGTAGCGACAATGCACTGAAGATGGTGACGCAGACCGAAGACAGCATCGCCACGCTGCGCAAGGACTGGGATTTCTGGCTCGATCTGCCCAGCACGCCGGTGCAGTACAGCCGCATCGACAGTCTGGACGACAAGATCGGTGCGCTGGAGACCTTGTTGCTGGACAAGAAGAACTACGGTTCGCTGGTCAGCGGCGACGGCGCCTGTCTGGGTTGCGGCGAGAAGACCGCGATCCACCTGTTCACCGCTACCGTCACCGCACTGATGCAACCGCGCGTGAAGGCGTTCGTGAGCAAGCTGGACGAGGTGATCGGCAAGCTGGAAGGTCATATCCGCCTGAAGCTGTCGTCCACCGTGGACCTGACCGATACACAGGCGCTGATGCAAGCCTTGCAGGCCAATCAGGGGCGCGACCTGACGCTGTCCACGCTGGCCGCCGGCGGCGAACCCATCGATCAGGAATGGCTGCGCTGGGTCAGCCAGTTGCTGGACAAGCTGAAAGACCTGCGCTGGCGCTATGCGCAAGGCCCGAACAGCCAGGGCCGTGCCGAGATGGGCATCATCAACTCCACCGGATGCACCTCGGTGTGGGCGTCCACCTTCCCGTTCAACCCCTATCCGTTCCCGTGGACCTCGCACCTGTTCCAGGATGCACCGTCGGTGGCGATGGGCGTGTTCGAAGGTCACATGGCCAAGATGATCGACGGCTTCAAGGCCGTGCGCATGGCCGAGATCGAACTGGCCGAGGGCTATGCCGCAGCCGACCGCGACGCCTTCTTCACGCACTTCAACTGGGAGCAGTTGAGCGATGAGGAGTGGCACCTGTGTCCGCCGGTGGTGGCCATGGGTGGCGACGGCGCGATGTACGACATCGGCTTCCAGAACCTGTCGCGCATGCTGATGTCCGGCCTGCCGGTGAAGGTGATGGTGGTGGATACCCAGGTGTATTCCAACACCGGCGGTCAGGCCTGTACCTCCGGCTTCATCGGCCAGGTGGCGGACATGTCGCCCTATGGCAAGAAGGACCACGGCAAGAAGGAGATCCGCAAGGAGATCAGCCTGATCGGCATGGCGCACCGTTCCGCCTACGTGATGCAGGGCACCGTGGCCAACCCGACGCACCTGATCGAGAGCTACATCGACGGCCTGAACAGCCGCCGCCCGGCACTGTTCAACGTGTATGCCGTGTGCCCGCCGGAACAGGGCGTGGGCGACGACATGCTGACCCATCAGAGCAAGATGGCGATCGAATCGCGCGCCTATCCGCTGTTCCGCTTCGATCCGGATGCCGGCATCGCGCTGTCCGACTGCGTCAGCCTGGAAGGCAACCCGGCGCTGGACCAAGAGTGGGTCGAATACTCGCTCAGCTATCTGGACGAGCAGGGCGCCGCGCAGAAGATCAAGCTGCCGTTCACCTTCGCCGATTTCGCGCTCACCGAAGGTCGCTTCGCCAAGCAGTTCAAGAAGGCGCCGCCGGAGACCTGGAACGACGACATGGTGTTGCTGGCCGATTTCCTCCAGCTGGATGGCGACGCGCGCGACGGCAAGTACCCGTACATCTGGGCGGTGGACAAGAAGCAGCGCCTGATGCGCGTGCTGGTGTCGCAGGAGATGGTCAACGCCTGCGAAGAGCGCCAGCACTTCTGGCGCCAGCTCAAGGATGTGGCCGCTATCGGCAAGAGCGCCGGCGACGAGGCCGTCATCGCCGACCGCGTGCGGCGTGAACTGATCGCGCAATTGTCGGCCGGCCTGTCCAGTGCGGCGCCGGTCACCAGCAGGGTAATGGTAGCGACATCCGAGGCGTCGGCCGCGGCCAATGCCG
>JAJZSA010000088.1 GCA_021822115.1 Pseudomonadota bacterium | reverse complement strand
GCCAGCGGCAGCGCGATGGTCAGCGCGCCGAAGATCTTCAGGTTGAAGCCTCCCAGCCACAGCATGCTCATGGCGATGGCGCACACCACCACGAACGCGCCCATGTCGGGCTCCAACAGCAACAGCGCACCGACCAGCGCCATCACCATGAACATCGGCACGAAGGACTGCACGAAACGATCGCGCACCGCCGCCTTGCGCACCGCATAGTCGGCGGCATACAGCACGGCGAACAGTTTCATCAGTTCGGAGGGCTGGATGTTGAACACCACCAACGAGATCCAGCGCCGGCTGCCGTTCACCGATTTACCGATGCCGGGGATCAGCACCAGCAGCAGCAACAGCACGCCGGCCACGAACAGCAGCGGCGCGTATTTCTGCCAGGTCTGCATCGGCACCTGGAACGCCAGCACTGCGGCTCCCAGCCCGATCAACATAAAGATGCCGTGACGCACCAGATAGTAGGTCGCCTGATGGCCGGTGTATTTGCCGGCCTCGGCCGTGGCGATGGATGCGGAATACACCATCACCAGACCGATGGCGAGCAAGGCAGTGACCACCCAGGTCAGCACGGTGTCGTATTCCGCCAAGGCACGGCGCGGCGCGTTGAGTGCGGTATTCAGCATGCCGCCTCCCTGCGTTTCACTGCCGCGATGAAGGCTTCCGCCCGATGCAGATAGTTGCGATACATGTCGAAGCTGGCACAAGCCGGCGACATCAACACCGCATCACCACGCTGCGCATGGGAGGCCGCCAAATCCACCGCCGCTTCCATATCGCGTGCATGCAACAGCGGTTTGCCGCAACCGGCGATGGCCCGTTCGATGAGCGGCGCATCGCGCCCGATCAGCACCACGGCGCGCGCATGCTGCGCCACGGCGGCTTGCAGCGGCGAGAAATCCTGCCCCTTGCCGTCACCGCCGAGGATCACCACGGCCGGCTTGCCCAATCCCTTCAATGCCGCTTCGGTCGCACCGACGTTGGTGCCCTTGGAATCGTCGTAATAGGTGACGCCAGCGATCTCGGCCACCTTTTCCACGCGGTGCGGCAGCCCCTTGAACGCACGCAACGCGGCGACCAGCGGCGGCAGCGGCAGATCGAGTGCACGACACAGCGCCAGAGCGGCCAGTGCATTGGCCACGTTGTGCAGGCCGCTCACCTGCAACTCGTCGGCACGCATGATCTTCTGCGTCCCCTGCACCAGCCAGGTCAAGCTGCCTTCGCGGCTGATGCCCCAGTCGTGCGCATTGCGCGGCAGGTTCAGACCAAAGCTCACTTGTTTCTGTCCCGCGCGCGCCATCGCCATGCTGCGTGCGTCGTCGCGGTTCAACACCTGTACGCCATTGCCCTGGAAGATGCGCGCCTTGGCGGCGGCGTAGGCATCCATGCTGCCGGCATAGCGGTCGAGGTGGTCTTCGCTCACGTTGAGCACGCTCGCCACATCGGCACACAGCGTATGCGTGGTCTCCAGCTGGAAGCTGGACAGCTCCAGTACCCATACCTGCGGTTGCTGGGTACGTGCGCGCAAGGCATCCAGTACCGCCGGCGAGATATTGCCCGCCACCTGCGCATCCAGCCCGGCCGCCGCGCACATCGCCCCCACCATGCTGGTGGTGGTGGTCTTGCCGTTGGCGCCGGTGATGGCGATCACCTTGGTCGTGCGGCGGTAATCATGCGTATCCAGCAACTGCGCCAGCAACTCGACATCGCCCTCGACCGGGATGCCGCGCGCCATGGCTTGCTGTACCAACGGCGTCGCCACCGGCACGCCGGGGCTGATGGCGATGCGCTCGATGCCTTGCAGCAACGATGCATCGAAGGGGCCGCAATGCAACTCTGCTTGCGGCAGTTCCTGTTTCAGCACGGCGACGCCGGGCGGATCGTTGCGGCTGTCGGCCACGCGCAGACGCGCGCCTTGCGCGTGCAGATAACGCGCAAGCGACAACCCGGTCTCACCGAGACCGAGGATCAGCACCGATTTGTCGCGCAAAGAGGTCATCTCAGTTTAAGCGTGGACAGTCCAATCAAGACCAGCAACATCGTTATGATCCAGAAACGCACCACCACCTGCGTCTCTTTCCAGCCCTTCTGTTCGAAGTGATGGTGCAGCGGCGCCATCAGCAGGATGCGCTGGCCGGTGCCGTATTTCTTCTTGGTGTACTTGAACCAGGACACTTGCAACATCACCGACACCGCTTCCACCACGAACACACCGCCCATGATGAACAGCACCAGCTCCTGGCGGATGATCACCGCCACCGCGCCCAGCGCCGCGCCCAGCGCCAGCGCGCCGACGTCACCCATGAACACTTCCGCCGGATAGGCGTTGAACCACAGGAAGGCCAGACCGGCACCGGAGATGGCCGCACAGAACACCGCCAGTTCGCCCGCGCCGGGGATGGATGGCTCGCCCAGGTATTTGGAGAATTCCGCGTGGCCGGCGACATAGGCGAATATCGCCAGCGCCGCCGCCACCATCACCGTCGGCATGATGGCCAGACCGTCCAGACCGTCGGTCAGGTTCACCGCATTGCTGCTGCCGACGATGACCAGATAGACCAGCACGATGAAACCGACCATGCCCAGCGGGATGGCGAAATTCTTGAAGAACGGCACGATGATTTCGGTGTGCTGCGGCAAGGTGGCGTGATCCCACAGGAAGATGCCGACCGCCAGCGCGATCAGCGATTGCCAGAACATCTTGGCGCGTGCCGACAGGCCGTCCGGGTTCTTGTAGACCACCTTGCGATAGTCATCCACCCAGCCGATGGCGCCCACGCCCAGCGTGGTCAGCAACACCACCCACACATAGGCGTTGTGCAGGTCGCCCCACAACAAGGTGGTGATGGCGACCGACATCAGGATCAGCGCGCCGCCCATGGTCGGCGTGCCCGCCTTGACCAAGTGCGTCTGCGGACCGTCGGTGCGCACCGATTGACCGATCTTCATCGCGGTCAGCTTGCGGATCATCGACGGCCCCAGCATGAACGAGATGATCAGTGCGGTCATCGCGGCCAACACGGCACGCAACGTGATGTAATTGAATACGCTGAATGCGCGTATGTCCTGGGCCAGCCATTGGGCTAATGCGAGCAGCATGTATCCTCCTGTAATGCCGCGCATGCCTGCACGACACGTTCCATCTTCATGAAGCGCGACCCCTTCACCAGCACGGTGGTCTGCGCATCCAGTTCGTCCTTCAGTGTTTGTTGCAAAGTCTCGATGTCGGCGTGATGCATGGCACCGGCGCCGAATGCCTGCACCGCCAGCGCGCTCAACTCACCCAACGCATGCAGGCGCTCGATACCCAGCGCACGCGCGGTAGCCCCCAGCTCGCGGTGGAATTGCGCAGCATCGTCACCCAGCTCGCCCATGTCGCCCAGCACGAAGATGCGTTTGCCGGATGCTTGCGCCAGCACTTGCAGCGCGGCGCGCATGGAGGCGGGATTGGCGTTGTAAGTATCGTCGATCAGCGTGGCACCATGCAGTGCCGGCTTGCGCTGCAAACGTCCCGCCACACCGCCGAACGCAGCCAGCGCCTGGGCGATGGTAGCCAGCGGCACCTGCAAGGCCAGCGCTGCGGTGGCTGCCGCCAGCGCGTTGCGCGCATTGTGTTCACCCGGCACTTGCAACAGCAGCTGCAATTCACCGGCCGGCGTCTGGGCGCGCAACGCTCCGCCATAGCCCTGCGCCTGCCAGCTACCTTGCACGGCCGCAGGATGCGTCAGCGCGAAGTCGTATACGCGATGGGCTCCGGCCAGCGTGCGCCACAGTGCGGCATGTGCATCGTCGGCATTGATGACGGCCGTGCCTTGTGCTTTCAACCCGGCGAAGATCTCACCCTTGGCACGCGCCACACCCTCCACGCTGCCCAGCCCTTGCAGATGCGCGCCGCTGGCGTTGTTCACCAGCGCCACATCCGGCTGCGCGATGCGCGTCAGATAGTCGATCTCGCCCGCATGGTTCATGCCCATCTCGATCACCGCGTAGCGATGGCTGGCGCGCAGCTTGAGCAGGGTGAGCGGCATGCCGATGTCGTTGTTGAAATTGCCGCGCGTGGCCAGCACCTGTGCCTCCCCGCCTGCATGCGCTTGCAGGATGGCGGCCAGCATCTCCTTCACCGTGGTCTTGCCGTTGCTGCCGGTCACGGCGACCAGCGGCAGGTCGAACTGGCGACGCCACCAGGCCGCCAGCTGGCCCAGCGCGATGCGGGTATCGGCCACATACAGCAGCGGGCACGACACGCCTGGCGGCACACTGCCTTCGTTCACGATGGCCGCGACCGCACCGGCCTGCACCGCTTGCGCCACGAATTGCGCGCCGTCGAAGCGCTCGCCCTTGAGCGCGATGAACAAGTCGCCCGGCTGGATGCTGCGCGTATCGGTGGAAACGGCCGTGCAGTGCACATCGCCGCCGACGAGGCGGCCGTGCAGCACTTGGACGAGTTGCGCGAGTTGCATCATGACCAGCGCTCCTCCGGTTTCCACATGCTCAATGCTCGCTGCGCCAGTTCGCTGTCCGAGAACGGCTGGCGCACGCCCTTGATCTCCTGGTAATCCTCGTGTCCCTTGCCGGCGATCAGCACGACATCGTTGGTACGCGCCTTGGCGATGGACTGCGCGATGGCACGCGCCCGCTCCTCGATCACCTGGCATTCGCCTTCCATGCCGACGCAAATATCGGCGATGATGGCTTGCGGTTCCTCGCTGCGCGGGTTGTCGCTGGTGACGATGCTGACATCGGCGAAACGTGCCGCCACGCGCCCCATCATCGGCCGCTTGCCGCGATCGCGGTCGCCGCCGCAACCGAACACGCAGATCACCCGACCGCCGCTCGCCTGCGTCGCCTCGCGCAAGGTCAGCAATACGTTCTCCAGTGCGTCCGGCGTGTGCGCATAGTCCACCACCACCGTCGGCGCATCCTTGCCGCCCAGCGCCTGCATGCGCCCCGGCGCAGCCTTCTGCAAGCCGAGTTCGCGCACGGCATCGTCGATACCCACTTCGCTCACCAGCAGCACCGCCAGCGCGCCCAACAGATTGGAGGCGTTGAAGCGGCCGATCAGGCGGCTGTGCAGTTCGGCCGTGCCCCAGCTGCTGCGCACCAGCAAGGACAGTCCCTGCATGTCGGCGCGCTGCAAACTGCCATGCACCATGCGCAGACCGAGACGGCCGGCGCGCTGCAAGGCCTCTTCAGTCACGCCATAACCGATGACTTCTGCCGTGCCATCGCGCAACTGCTCGGCCAGCTCGCATCCGAAGGCGTCGTCCAGATTGACCACGGCGAACTTGAGCCCGGCCCAGTCGAACAGACGGCGTTTGGCTGCGGCGTAATGCCGCATGTCGCCGTGATAGTCGAGATGGTCGCGCGTCAGGTTGGTGAGCAGCGCCACATCGAATTTCACACCGTTCACCCGCCCCTGCGTCAGCGCATGCGAGGACACCTCCATCACCGCCGCCTGCGCGCCTTGCGCGATGGCATCGGCCAGCAAGCCATGCAGATGCAGCACATCCGGCGTGGTATTGGCGCTGGGTTGCAGGGCATCGGGGAATCCGTTGCCCAAGGTGCCGATGACCAGACTCTTGCTCCCCACACCGCCGAAGCAACGTGCCAGCCACTGACTGATCGAAGTCTTGCCGTTGGTGCCGGTGACACCGACCATCCATAGCTTGTGCGAAGGATGTCCGTAGACCTTGTCGGCGATCAGACCGGCTTGCAGACGCAGACCATGCACCGGCAGGTTGGACACCGTCCATGCCGGGTCCCATTCGAAACCGTCCGCCTCCCAGATCACCGCATTGGCGCCATTGGCGATGGCCTGTGCGATGTAGCGACGGCCGTCGCTGGCCTCGCCGGGATACGCGACGAAAGTATCGCCAGGCTGCACCTTGCGGCTGTCGGAGACCAGGCGCGAGATCTGGATGTCGAGCTTTTCCAGTTCGCCGAGACGGAGTGCGTTCATGTCTCTTCCTCCACCAATACGCTGGATTGCAGCACGTTGTTCAACGGTGCGTCGTAGGGCACATCCAGCGCACGCAGCGAAGCGCCCATCACGTTGCTGAACACCGGCGCCGCCACCAGACCGCCGTAGTATTCGCGGCCGGAGGGCTCATCCACCATCACTGCGACGATCAGGCGCGGATCGGAGGCCGGTGCCAGGCCGATGAAGGACGCCACGTACTCGTCCACATAGCGGCCGTTCTGCAACTTGTGTGCGGTGCCCGTTTTGCCGGCCACGCGATATCCCTGGATCTGCGCCTGCGGTGCAGTGCCGCCGGGCTGCACCACCAGCTCCAGCATGTCGCGCACCGCGCGTGCGGTACGTGGCGAATACACGCGTTCGCCGCTCGCCGCGCCGCCGCGCACCAGGCTGATCGGCTTCAGCTCACCGTCGTTGGCGAAGATGGTATAGGCGCGCGCCATCTGTAGCAGATTGACCGAGATGCCGTTGCCGTAGGACATGGTGGCCTGCTCGATGGGGCGCCAGGTGTGATAGTCGCGCAGGATGCCGGAGGCCTCGCCCGGGAAACCGCTGCCGGTAGCAGTGCCGAAACCGCAGGCACTGAGGTCCTGCCAGAAAGTCTGCGGCGGCAGCGACAGAGCCATCTTGGCAGCGCCGACGTTGCTCGATTTCTGCAACACCATGGCCACGGTCATCACCCCGTCCGGATGCGTGTCATGGATGGTGCGGCCATTGATGGTCATGCGCCCATCGCCGGTGTCGATGCGCGTATCCGGCTGGAACTTGCCAGACTCCAGCGCTGCGGCAGCAGCGAAGGGCTTCATGGTCGAACCGGGCTCGAACAGATCGGTCACGGCACGGTTGCGCATCACTGCCAGCGATGCACCGCTGCGATTGTTCGGGTTGTAGGACGGCCAGTTGGCCAGCGCCAGCACTTCGCCGCTCTTGGCATCCAGCACCACGATGGACCCGGATTTGGCCTTGTGGTCGATCACCGCCTGCTTGATCTCGCGATAGGCCAGGAATTGCAACTTGCTGTCGATGCTGAGCGCGACATCAGCGCCCTCCTTGGGCGCGCGCAGGCTGGCCACATCTTCCACGATATGACCGCGCCGGTCCTTGATCACGCGCTGGTTGCCCGGCTTGCCCCCCAGCTGCGACTGCAACGCCAGCTCGACACCTTCGCGCCCGTTGTCATCGACATCGGTGAAGCCCAGCAATTGCGAGGTCACCTCGCCGGCCGGATAGTAGCGGCGATATTCGCGCTGCAAGGAGATGCCGGGGATGCCCAGCGCGGCCACCTGGCGCGCCAGCTCGGGCGGCAATTGACGTTTGAGATAGACGAACTCGCGCGGCGCAGTCAGTTTGGACTTGAGTGCCTCCGGCGTCATGTCCAGCACGCGCGCCAGGTTCATCAACTGGCGCAGGTCGATCTCGACCTCGCCCGGACTGGCCCACACCGACTCCACCGGCGTGCTGATCGCCAGCGGCTCGCCATTGCGATCGGTGATCATGCCGCGGTGCGCCGGCACCTCGATCACCCGCGCGTAACGCGCATCGCCTTTCTGTTGCAGGAAGTCGTTGTGGATGCCTTGCAGATAGACGCCGCGCGCCAGCAAACCGAGCATCGCCAGCAACAGCAGCACGAACAGCAGGCGCGAGCGCCATGCCGGCAAAGCAAGTTGGGCGGCGGTCTGGGGCAGGCTGGCGTAGTTCACGGCCGCGCCCCCGTCTCATCGATACGCACATAGCGGATCTGGTCGTTGTTCGGCAGGTGCATCTGCAACTGCTGACGGGCGAGCTTCTCCACGCGCGCCGGCATCCCCAGCGTGCTCTGCTCCAGTTGCAACTTGCCCCATTCCACATCCATCTGTTGCGCACGCTCCTTTTCGAACTGCAATTCCACGAACAATTTGCGCGCCTTGTGCTGGGAAGTGACCACCCCCAGCGCACAAACGACGACCAGCACCAGCAACAACACGTTCAGCCTAGCCACCGCTGCGCTCCGCCACGCGCAACACGGCACTGCGTGCGCGCGGATTGGCCGCCAGTTCCGCTGCGGAAGCCTGGATCGCCTTGCCCACCAGCTTCAGCTTGCCCTGCGGCACGTCCGCCGCACGCACCGGCACGAATTTCGGCAGCTTGTCGCCCTGCGCCATGTCGCGCATGAAGTGCTTCACGATGCGATCTTCCAGCGAATGGAAACTGATGATGGCCATGCGCCCGCCCGGTTTCAGGTACTCCACGCATTGCGGCAGGACACTCTCGAGCTCTTCGAGCTCGCGATTGAGATGAATCCGTATAGCCTGAAAGGTGCGCGTGGCCGGGTTCTTGCCAGGTTCGCGCGTGCGCACGCACTGCGCCACGAGATCGGCGAGTTGCCGGGTCGTGGCGAGCGGCCGCTCCTGGCGTGCAGCAACAATCGTCCTTGCAATCTTCCCAGCAAACCGTTCTTCGCCGTAATCACGTATCACCTCCGCCAGTTCTTTCTCATCCGCCGTGGCCAGCCATTCCGCCGCCGTCTGCCCCGCACTGGTATCCATGCGCATATCCAGCGGCGCATCGAAGCGGAAGCTGAAACCGCGGCTCTCATCGTCCAGTTGCGGCGACGACACCCCCAGATCCAGCAAC
>JAJZSA010000087.1 GCA_021822115.1 Pseudomonadota bacterium | reverse complement strand
GTCAGGAAAAAAAGAAGGCGCGAATTGTATCACTGCGCGGCTGCCTGCCCAAGGCCATGCAAGCCGTTACCCGATGACGGGAAAAGACTATTCCTCGGCGACGATGATGGGGGCAGCTTCCGCGTACAGGGTCTGTAAATGAGCTTTATCCACTTCCAGCAACTGCATGCAGGCGGTGCCCAGTTTGGCCCATTCCTGCGTGAAGCTCAGGCCGGAATGCTGTTGCACCAGATGTTCCGCCAGTTGCGTCACGGCGATCAGTTTGCGACTGAGCAGTGGCAGGCCGGGACTGTTCATATCCAGTACGCTGCGTTCATGATGATGGCGGATGGCCAGGCACAACTCTTCGGGTAACCACCAGCTCTGTGCCAGTACACAGCCCACCATCGCGTGGTTGGTGGGCAGCATGTCTTCTTCTACCTCGGTGAACAGCAGTTCGGTTTCATGGTTGGCAGATTCGAGCACGCCGTGATAAGCCGGGAAACGTCCGAGCAGGACCGGGATGCCGCAGTCGCGGAACAGGCCGAAGGTATAGGCATCTTCCGACATCATCTTGGGGATGGCGAGTTGCTGCACCAGCCAGCCGGACAGGCGGGCGAAGCGCGCAGAGGCATCCCAGAAACGCTCCAGGTTGAGTTCGGCCGGGAACGATTTGCGCAGGATGATGCCGGCTACGGCGCGGCTGGCGATATTGAGACCGAGCAGCATCAGCGCCTCATTGATCGAGCGCACGCGCTGGCGCACGCCGAAGAACGGCGAATTGGCGGTCTTGATCAGGCTGGCGGACAAGCTCACATCGGCAGAGATGATGCTGGCCAGGCGTTGATAGTCCGGCTCATCCTTCTGCGCCTCATCCATGAAGCGGGTGAGGATGGCCGGACAAGGCGGGATGCCGAGGTCGAGCACGGTCCGTTCGAACAGCGCATCGAGGGCGGAAGGATCGTTCTTGTGTTGCAAGGCGTTCATGACATTTTCCTTGTGTGCAGCCAGTCCAGCAGGTCGTCGCCGGGCATCGGGCGGGCATGGAAGAAGCCCTGGATAGCGTCCACTCCGGCTTCCAGCAAGACATCGATCTGCTCCTGCGATTCGCAGCCCTCGGCCACGATGGTCATGCCCAGATCATGTCCCAGCGATGTTACCGCACGCACCACGGACAATGCGCGCTGGTCCTGTGGCAGGACGGTGACGAAAGCGCGGTCCAGCTTGAGTTTACCGGCGGGGATGTCTTTCAGATTGGCCAGGCAGGAATAACCGGTGCCGAAATCGTCGATGGACAGGCCGATGCCGGCGGCGATGATGTTCTTCAGGTTCTGCTGCACCGTGTCCGAGATATCCATGAACAGGGATTCGGTCAGTTCCAGTTCGATCATCTCGGGATCGGCATTGGAGCAGATCAGGGCGGCATGCAGGGCTTGGGTGAACTTGGGTGAGATCAACTGCGCGCGCGATACGTTGATGGCCACCTTGGTGTGGTAACCGGCATCCTGCAGCACGCGCGCATGCTTGGCACCTTTGAGCAGGCTCAGTTCGCCGAGGCGCACGATGAGGCCAGTCTTCTCCGCTACCGGGATGAACTTCGTGGGTGGGAGTGTTGCGCCTTCCACATTGCAGCGCATCAGCGCTTCCACCGCTTCGACGGAACCGTCGGCACGCAGGATGGGCTGGTAATGCAGGCTGAAGCCGCCCGATTCGAGTGCGCTATGCAGCGTGCCTTCCACGGCCAGTTCTTCGCGCGCCAGCGTGATACCGAGACGTCCGGGGATGGGGTCGTCGCCCGAGCACACGATGCAATGGCCACCTTTCGATTTGGCGGCGAACATCGCATGGTCCGCGCGCTCCAGCAGATTGAGCGGATCCTCCTGCGCCTCCAGCAATGCCACGCCGATGCTGGCCGTGGGGCGCAAGGTCAGGCTGCCGATGCGTAATGGTTCTTCCACCGTGCTGGCCAGTTCCTTGGCCAACCCCAAGGTCCGTTCGCGGTCATGGTCCAGCAACAGGAAGGCGAATTCGTCGCTGCCCACACGCGAGATCTCGGCGCGTCTGCCGATGCGGGCGCTAAAGCGCAGTGCCAGGTTCTCGATCACTTCATCCCCGATGAGGTGGCCGAACGAATCGTTGACTTGCTTGAAACGGTCCAGGTCGAGCCAGATGACGGCGAACGCCCGGCCTTGACCGGAGGCGAGGGCGGCCAGTCGCATGGCGGTATGAAAGCAACCGAAGCGATTGAGGAATCCGGTTAAGGAATCGACACTGTTCATCTGTTCTGGCAATAGCCGTGGGGCGGGAAAGGATAAACCAAAGCGCGCAAATGATGAAAGGAATTTCTCCATGCGTGCGCAGGCAGTCACGGCGGCCGAACATCGCAGCGATATTGTCCATGTGGCGGCAAGGGGGTAATATCGCCTCCACTTGGCAAACATATCGAAAGATATGGACGCAAAGTCACCGGCCTAAGGGAGACTATGGTAGCGGGACTGCGGCAGATACGGCACCGTCCATCTGTCCCTGCTTACACCTCCCCATGGCCGTTGCATCAACCCTTAGCGCAGTCGTCGTTCGGCGGCGCAGAGGATCGATAAATGTACCTAACTGAACCGGGGGGTAGCTATGTCTGCTGATGAAGTGTTCTTCAAATGGTCGCAGGATTACAGCGTCAACATCAAAACGATCGACGAGCAACATCAGGAACTGGTCAATATCCTGAACCGCTTGTTCGTGGCAGTCTCCAAACGCGAAGGGGATAAAGTGGTGGCGGGGATACTGGATGCCCTGACGGATTACACCAGGACCCATTTCGCACTCGAAGAGAGGCTCATGCGTCAGGCCAACTATCCGGGCTTGCCTGCCCATATGGAAGAGCATCGCAAACTGATCGAGCAACTGGACGGACTGTGCCAGAAGCACCTGATGGAAGATAAGCCTATCTATTTCGAGATGCTGAGCTTCCTGAAATCCTGGTTGAAAGAGCATATCCAGGGGGTGGATACGCTCTATAGCGCGGCCTTGCAGAAGTCCGGATTCCAGGTGAGCAGCTGGGAGCGCGAGGCGAATGCCGAATTCGCTTTGCTGAGCAGCAAGAAGAAGTGGTGGGAGGTCTGGAAGACGGCCTGAGGCGGCGCTGCCTAGCGGGCGGGGCGCCGACTGGCGCGCCCGCCGCTACTGATACTGTTACAGCAGTGGCACGATCAGCAGTGCCACGATGTTGATAATTTTGATCAGCGGGTTCACCGCAGGTCCCGCCGTATCCTTATACGGGTCGCCCACCGTATCGCCGGTCACCGCCGCCTTATGCGCCTCGGAGCCCTTGCCGCCCAGGTGCCCTTCCTCGATGTATTTCTTGGCGTTGTCCCAGGCGCCGCCGCCGGTGGTCATCGAGATGGCGACAAAGATGCCGGTGACGATGGCACCCAGCAGCACACCGCCCAGTGCCTTGGGCCCCAGCAACAGACCGACCACGATGGGCACGGCCACCGGCATCAGCGAAGGCAATATCATTTCCTTGATCGCGGAGCGGGTGAGCATGTCCACCGCACGTGAGTAATCCGGACGCGTCGTACCTTGCATGATGCCGGGCATCTCGCGGAACTGGCGGCGCACTTCTTCCACCACGCTGCCTGCCGCGCGGCCCACTGCCTCCATGCCCATCGCACCGAACAGGTAGGGTACCAGGCCGCCGATGAACAGGCCGATGATGACGGTGTGGTCGGACAGATCGAAGCGTGTCGCTTCGCCCAGATGACGCTCCAGTGCATGTGTGTAGTCGGCGAACAGCACCAGCGCCGCGAGACCGGCCGAGCCGATGGCATAGCCCTTGGTCACCGCCTTGGTGGTGTTGCCCACTGCATCCAGCGGATCGGTGATGTTGCGGATCTCTTCCGGCAGGCCGGCCATCTCGGCGATGCCGCCGGCATTGTCGGTGATCGGGCCATAGGCATCGAGCGCGACCACGATGCCGGTCATCGACAACATCGAGGTGGCGGCGATGGCGATACCGTACAGGCCGGCCAGATCATAGGCGACATAGATACTGGCGCATACCGCCAGCACAGGTGCTGCAGTGGCGCGCATGGAGACGCCCAGCCCGGCGATGATGTTGGTGCCGCTACCGGTGGTAGAGGCGGCGGCGATATGGTGCACCGGGTCATGTTCGGTGGCGGTGTAATACTCGGTAATGAACACCAGCGCCGCAGTCAGCACCAGCCCGACTACGGCTGCGCCATAGAGCGAGCTGGTGCTATACAGACCGTTGTCGGCCATCAGCCAGTTGGTGATCGGGTAGAAGGCGATCAGCGACAGCACGCCGGACACCGCCAGGCCACGGTACAGCGCGTTCATGATCTTGCCGCCTTCCTGTGTCTTGACGAACCAGGTGCCGACGATGGCGGCGATGATGGAAAAACCGCCCAGCGCCAGCGGATAGACCACGGCGCTCGCGCCGGCATGGCTCAGCACCAGTCCGCCCAGCAGCATGGTAGCGATCAGCGTCACTGCATAGGTCTCGAACAGGTCGGCTGCCATGCCTGCGCAGTCGCCCACGTTGTCGCCCACGTTGTCGGCGATCACCGCCGGGTTGCGTGGATCGTCCTCGGGGATGCCGGCTTCCACCTTGCCCACCAGGTCGGCGCCGACGTCCGCACCTTTGGTGAAGATGCCGCCGCCGAGACGGGCGAAGATGGAGATCAGCGATCCGCCGAAGCCCAGCCCCACCAGCGGTTCGATGATCTCGGCCATGCTCATCCCGGCCGGGGCGGTCGCGGCGAGGTAGGCGTAATAACCGGCTACGCCGAGCAGCCCGAGTCCGACCACCAGCAAGCCGGTGATCGCACCGCCACGGAAAGCGACGTTGAGTGCGGCGTTGAGTCCGTCATACGCGGCTTGTGCGGTGCGCACGTTGGCGCGTACCGAGACGTTCATGCCGATGTAGCCGGCCGCACCGGAGAGCAGGGCGCCGATCAGGAAGCCGACAGCGGTCTTCCACGACAGGAACAGGCCGATGGCGAGGAACAGCGCGACACCGACCAGCGCGATGGTGCGGTATTGCCGGTTGAGATAGGCGCGCGCGCCTTCCTGGATGGCGGCAGCGATGCTGCGCATCTTGTCGTTGCCGGCGGGCAGCCGGATGATCCAGCGGATGGAGAGCACGCCATAGAGGATGGCGATGAAGGCGCAGCACAGGGCGAAGATCAGACCGTCAGACATAAGAGCCTCCTCGGTTGGTGGCGGATGGGATGTTGTCGGTGCAGAGACTGTGTCACAGCTTGAACTCGGGCAGCTTCTTTGGCAGCGCGACGTTCTTCAGTTGCACGTATTGCGGCAGGCCGTCCTTGTAGGTCGGATAGTCCTCGCCCTTGATCAGCGGCGTCAGATAGGCGCGGCACTTGTCAGTGATGCCGTAGCCGTCCTTGCTGATGAAGTTGCGCGGCATGAATTTCTCCACGTTGGCCACCTTGGCCAGCGGTGCGGTGGCGATCTTCCACTTATAAGGCTTGTCGGAGACGCGCTGGATGGCGGGCATCACCGCATTGTGTCCTTTGAGCGCCAGTTCGACGGCGGCCTTGCCCAATGCGTAGGCCTGTTCCACATCGGTCTTCGAGGCGACGTGGCGTGCGGCGCGTTGCAGGTAGTCGGCCACCGCCCAGTGGAACTTGTAGCCGAAAGCTTCCTTCACCATGTTGGCCACCACCGGTGCAGCGCCGCCGAGTTGCGCATGGCCGAAGGCATCCTTGCTGCCCTGTTCGGCGAGGAAGCGGCCGTCCGGCCAGTGACAGCCTTCGGATACCACCACGGTGCAATAGCCATGTTGCTTGACCATGGCATCCACCTTGGCGAGGAATTTCTGCTGGTCGAATTCGATCTCCGGGAACAGGATCACCACCGGGATGCCTTGCGCCTCGGCCAAACCGCCGGCCGCGGCGATCCAGCCGGCATGGCGGCCCATCACTTCCAGCACGAACACCTTGGTCGAGGTCTTGGCCATGGAACGCACGTCGTAGCTGGCTTCCAGCGTGGAGATGGCGATGTATTTGGCGACCGAGCCGAAGCCGGGGCAGCAGTCGGTGATGGGCAGGTCGTTGTCCACGGTCTTGGGCACGTGGATGGCCTGCACCGGGTAACCCATCTTCTCGGACAGTTGCGACACCTTGTAGCAGGTGTCGGCCGAATCGCCACCGCCGTTGTAGAAGAAGTAGCCGATGTTGTGCGCCTTGAACACCTCGATCAGGCGTTCGTATTCGCGCTGGTTCTGTTCCAGCGATTTGAGCTTGAAGCGGCAGGAACCGAAGGCGCCGGAAGGCGTGCTGCGCAGCGCAGCGATGGCTTTGGCGGATTCTTTGCTGGTGTCGATCAGGTCTTCGGTGAGTGCGCCGATGATGCCGTTGCGTCCCGCGTATACCTTACCGATCTTGTCCTTGTGTTTGCGGGCGGTCTCGATGACGCCGCAGGCTGATGCATTGATGACGGCGGTGACGCCGCCGGATTGAGCATAGAACGCGTTCTTCTTCGTCGACATGTTATGCTTCCCCTCAAACATGGATGGAAATCGCCGGCGGTTATCTTACGCTGTTTTCCCGCTAGCGGTATCCGGCGATGGATTTGATTTTCATCAAGGCGGCCGCCGCGGCGAGCGGGCAGAATGCGCGTCCCGAAACGAATCTAAAGATAGACAGGAGTGCAGAGTTATGGCGATCGAGCTGTTCAACAATGGTAAGCACCAGTGCCTGATGTTCGACGACCTGGTGGATGACTCCATGGGCGAGGCGGTGCAGGCCAACCAGTTCCTCATCGTCGACAACGGTCACGGTGCCTTGCTCGATCCGGGCGGCAACATGACCTACAACGGCCTGCTGATGGCCATGCATAACTACTTCGCGCCGAAGAACCTGGATTACATCCTGGCTTCGCATGCCGATCCGGACATCATCGCCTCGGTCAACAAGTGGATGATCCATTCCGAATGCAAGGTGATGATCTCCAAGCTGTGGGCGCGTTTCGTGCCGCACTTCTGCAGCGTGGGCAATGCCGCGGGCCGTGTGGAAGGCATCCCTGACGCAGGCATGAATCTGCCGCTCGGGCAATCGGTGGTGCAGGCCATCCCGGCGCACTTCATGCACTCGGAAGGCAACTTCCAGTTCTACGATCCGGTCAGCAAGATCCTGTTCACCGGCGACATGGGCGCCTCCATCGTGCCGCACGACGCAGCCGACACGCCAGTGGAGGATTTCAAGGACCATATCCAGTACATGGAAGGTTTCCACAAGCGTTACATGATCTCGAACAAGATCTGCCGCTTCTGGGTGAACATGGTGCGCGGCATGGACGTCGAGATGATCGTGCCGCAGCATGGCCGCATGTTCAAAGGCAAGAAGATGGTGAACGAGTTCCTGAACTGGATCGAGGCGTTGCCGTGCGGCATCGACCTGATGACGCAGGAAAACTATCGCGTTCCGAAGTGACTATCGAGCGTCGAAGTGTGATGAAGCTGCGCCGGAGAACCCGGCGCAGTTCGTTTTTCTAGAGTGCCGCAGCGCCGGCTGCGGCGATCTGTCCGTCCTGGGTGGAACGTACCCCGCTGATACCGATCGCGCCGATCACCACGCCGTCGCGTAACAGCGGCACGCCGCCTTCCGCCGGGATCACGCCGGGCAGGGCGAGGTGGATCAAGCGGCCCCCCATCACGGCATCTTCCGAAGCTTTGGAGGGCATATGCAGCGCTGCCGCCATATGCGCCTTGGCGGTCGCCGTCTCCACGCTGCCGAAGCGCGTCTCGTGGCTGCGCTGCATGTAGAGCATGTGGCCGCCATCGTCGACGATCACGATCGACACCTTCCAGTCGTTGGCGCGCGCTTCGGCATCCGCTGCCGCAGCCACGCGCTTGGCATCTTCCAGTGTCAATACCGGCTTGCTCGCCATGTTCAGGCTCCCAGCGCCTTGAACACTTGCTCGCGGATGGCATCCACGCTGCCGATGCCGGCCACGTGGGCCACCTTGGGAGCCTTGGCATCGCCGGTGCTCGCCCACGCGGTGTAATACTCGACCAGCGGCTTGGTCTGCTCGTGATAGACATCGAGGCGCTTGATCACGGTGTCTTCCACGTCGTCCGGGCGTTGCACCAGCTCTTCGCCGGTCACGTCGTCCTTGCCGGCGACCTTGGGCGGGTTGTACACCACATGGTAGGTGCGTCCCGAGGCCAGGTGCACGCGGCGGCCGCTCATGCGCTTGACGATCTCGTCGTCGGCCACGTCGATCTCCACCACGTAATCGATCTTGATGCCCGCATCCTTCATCGCTTGTGCTTGCGGGATGGTGCGCGGGAAACCGTCGAACAGGAAACCGTTGGCGCAATCCGCTTCCTTGATGCGTTCCTTGACCAGGTTGATGATGATGTCGTCCGACACCAGGCGGCCTTCATCCATCACCTGTTTGGCGGCCAGGCCGAGCGGGGTGCCGGCCTTGATCGCGGCGCGCAGCATGTCGCCGGTGGAGATCTGCGGGATGCCGAATTTCTCCTTGATGAAGTTGGCCTGGGTGCCTTTGCCGGCGCCGGGTGCGCCCAACAGGATCAGTCTCATGATGTTTCCTCCAGTAGTGTGATTATCTTGATTGGAATAGTT
>JAJZSA010000086.1 GCA_021822115.1 Pseudomonadota bacterium | reverse complement strand
CAGCCCTGTCGCGCCCTGCGACAGGGCGCATAAAGCCTGCTAGAATCGCGCCCTCAGAATTTTCTGATTCACAATAATCATTTGGAGAGAAGCATGGCTGTCGAACGTACCCTTTCTATCATCAAGCCGGATGCCGTTGCCAAGAACGTCATCGGCCAGATCTATACCCGCTTCGAGAACGCGGGTCTGAAGATCGTCGCCGCACGCATGGCGCAACTGTCGCGCGCCGAGGCGGAAGGTTTCTACGCAGTGCACAAGGCACGTCCGTTCTTCAACGACCTGGTCAACTTCATGATCTCCGGTCCCGTGATGATCCAGGTGCTGGAAGGCGAAGGCGCGATCCTGAAGAACCGCGACCTGATGGGCGCCACCGATCCGAAGAAGGCAGAGAAGGGCACCATCCGTGCCGATTTCGCCGACAGCATCGATGCCAACGCCGTGCACGGTTCCGATGCACCGGAGACCGCCGCAGTGGAGATCGCTTATTTCTTCCCGGCACTGAACGTCTATTCCCGTTGATCAGAAACGCGACGTAGTGAAGCAGAACCTCCTCGATCTTGAACCCGCAGCTCTGACCGCCTGGTTCGCGGCGCACGGCGAAAAGCCGTTCCGCGCCCGGCAGGTGCTGCGCTGGATCTACAAGAACGGGGAGTCCGATTTCGATGCGATGAGCGATCTGGCGATCTCTCTTCGCGAAAAACTCAAGCAGCTCGCCTGCATCCGGACGCCGACCGTGGTGCGCGAGGAACTCGCCACTGACGGCACGCGCAAATGGCTGCTGGATGTCGGTACCGGCAATGCAGTGGAGACCGTGTTCATCCCGGAAGAGGGGCGCGGCACTTTGTGCGTGTCGACCCAGGCCGGCTGTGCGCTGGATTGCGCCTTCTGCTCCACCGGCAAGCAGGGTTTCAACCGCAACCTGTCCACTGCCGAGATCATCGGCCAGGTGTGGTGGGCCAACCATGAGATCGGCAAGGATGCCGACGGCAACTGGCCGGTCACCAACGTGGTGCTGATGGGCATGGGCGAGCCGCTGCTGAATTTCGAGAACAGCGTGAGCGCCTTGCGCCTGATGCTGGATGATCATTGTTACGGCCTGTCGCGCCGCCGCGTGACGGTATCCACCTCGGGCGTGGTGCCGGCGATGGACCGGCTGCGCGACGAATGTCCGGTGGCACTGGCGATCTCGCTGCATGCGCCGAACGATGCATTGCGCAACGAACTGGTGCCGATCAACCAGAAATATCCGCTGGTCGAACTGATGGCGGCCTGCCAGCGTTATCTGGAGAAGGCGCCGCGCGATTTCGTGACCTTCGAATACGTGATGCTGGCCGGCGTGAACGACCGTCCGCAAGACGCCCGCGAGCTGATCGAACTGGTGCGCGAGGTGCCGTGCAAGTTCAACCTGATCCCGTTCAACCCGTTCCCGCAAGCGCCGTATCGTCGTTCCGACATGGAGACGGTCAAGCGCTTCCGCGACATCCTGATGCAGGCGAATCTTGTCACCACCATCCGCAAGGTGCGCGGCGACGACATCGCGGCGGCCTGCGGCCAGCTGGCGGGGCAGGTGCAGGACAAGACCAAACGTACCTTGCGTCTGATGGAGGCGAGCCGATGATGAAGCGTGGTCTGTTGTATCCGCTGCTGCTGTTGTCGCTGACCGCTTGTGGCGGGGCGTCGGAAGTCGATGAGCGCGCGAGCAAGAGCGCGAAGATCCACACCGAGCTGGCAGCGTCCTATTTCGAGCGCGGACAATATGCCATCGCCTTGCAGGAGATCGGCGCCGCGTTGCAGGCCGACGATGGCTATGCCCCGGCCTACAACGTGCGTGCGCTGGTGCGTATGACGCTGAAGGAGGATGAGGAGGCGGATCGCGACTTCCGGCGCAGTCTCAAACTGGAACCGGGCAACGCCGGTACGCACAACAACTATGGCTGGTTCCTGTGCCAGCGCGGTCGCGCCAAGGAATCCATCCCGCAATTCATGGAAGCGCTGAAGGACCCGCTCTACGCCACGC
The DNA here is from genome assembly GCA_021822115.1 of Pseudomonadota bacterium. Next base: position 6,770 of record JAJZSA010000086.1, on the reverse strand, counting down.
CCGACCTGGCCTATGCCAATGCCGGCGTGTGCTCGATCAAGGCGGGCGACTTCGCTGCTGCGAGCAGCTATCTGGAGCGCGCGCTGATCCTGCATCCCGAGATGCCGGAAGCCTTGGTGGGGATGGCCGAACTGAATTACACGCGCGGGGATTACGTGATGGCCCGGATGCACTGGCAACGTTTCCTGCAGACCGATCCGGAACTGGATGCCGCGCAACTGTGGCTGGCGGTGCGTATCGCGCGCAAGATGAATGACCGCAATGCCGAGGCCAGCTACGCCATGCAGCTGCGCAACCGGTTCCCCGATTCTACCGAGGCTCAACGACTGCAAGCGAGGGAGTGATGGAAGAGAGGAAAGCAGGGATGGACGCAATGCCGGAAGCGACGGCGACTCTGAGCGTAGGCGCGACCTTGCGCGCCGCACGCGAGGCGCAGGGACTCACCGTGGAGGAGATCGCCGAGCGCGTGAAGTTCAGCGTGCGTCAGGTCGAGGCGCTGGAGCAGGACGATATGGCGCACCTGCCGCAGGGCACCTTCCTGCGCGGTTTCGTGCGCAGCTATGCGCGCGTGCTGGGCATCGACGAGGCGCAACTGCTGTTGGCCACGCATACCGAGACCGAACATCACTTCGACGTCACCGACGTGCAGGCGGGCGGGGCGCCGTTGCCGCATTCCGGCGACAACAACCGGCGCAGCAATTACCTGATGTACGGCGCGCTGCTGCTGGCTTTCGTGCTGGCCGTGTTCATCTGGTCCAACCGTGGCGTACTGGAAGCGCCGCCGGCCAAACCGGCCGAGGTGGCGCCGCCTGTGGTCGAAGCGACGCAGGAGCAGGGCGCCGCCTCCGCCGTCGCGGAGGCCGCGCCAGCCGAACCGGCCGCGGTCGCGCCGGAACCGGAGAAGACGGCCACCCCGCTGCCCGAGAAGGTGGTGGATAAAGTGGTGCAGAAAACACCTGAGCCGGTTGCCGTCAAGCCAGTGGAAAAACCGGTGGAGAAACCCGCCCCCGCAGCAGTGAAGCCGGCAGCGCCGGCGCCGACACCCAAGCCGGTGGCGGTCGAGAGCAAGCCTGCACCGGTGGTGCCGGTGAAACCGGCCGCGACGCCGAAGCCTGTCGTGGCGACTAAACCGGCTCCGGCAGCCGCCCCGACAGAACCGGCCAAGCCGGTGTCGCCACCGCCCGCGACTGCGCCGGTCAAACCTGCCGCACCGGTGGCGGCACAGCCTGCATCCAAGCCGGTGCAAGCGGCGGCCGCAGATGCGCCGGACGCTGCCGGGGCGGATAGCGATACGCCGGCGAAACCGGCCATGCCGCTGGCGCAACTGATGAAACGTCCCATCCATATCGTGTTCCTGGAAGAAGTCTGGATGGAGATCAAGGATGTGAAAGGCGAGATCCTGCTGTCGCGCGTGACCAAGGCGGGCGAGGAGAAGTGGGTAGGCGGCAACCACCGTGCACCGTATGACATCACCATCGCCCGACCGTCCGCGATCCGCATGTACTATCACGGCAAGGAAGTCGACCTGTCTGGTCTGGCCCCGGGCAGTGTCGGCAAGATGATTCTGGAGTAGAACGAGATGCATCCATCCATACGGCGCCATGCCACGCGCGGCGTACGCGTCGGTGACGTGGTCATCGGCGGCGACGCACCCATCGTGGTGCAGTCCATGACCAACACCGATACCGCGGATATCACCAGTACCACCAAGCAGGTGCATGAACTGGCACAGGCCGGTTCCGAACTGGTGCGCATCACGGTGAATACCTCGGAGGCGGCCGCGGCCGTGCCGCATATCCGCCGTCGGCTGGACGCGCTGGGCTGCAAGGTGCCGCTGATCGGCGACTTCCATTACAACGGCCATCGTCTGCTCACCGAATATCCGGAATGCGCGCAGGCGCTGGCCAAGTACCGCATCAACCCCGGCAACGTCGGCCGCAACCGCAAGGGCGAGGACCAGTTCGCCATGATGATCGCGGTGGCGAAACAGTATGACAAGCCGGTGCGCATCGGCGTCAACTGGGGCAGCCTGGACCAGGACGTGGTGGTGCGCATGATGGACGAGAACGCCAAGCTGGCGCAGCCCAAGGATGTCAGCGAGGTGACGCGCGAAGCGCTGATCGTCTCCGCGCTGGAGAGCGCGCAGCGTGCCGAAGAACTGGGGCTGCCGCGCGAGCGCATCGTGCTGTCGTGCAAGGTGAGCGAGGTGCAGGACCTGATCGCGGTATATCAGGAGCTGGCCAAGCGTTGCGATTACGCTTTGCACCTGGGCTTGACCGAGGCGGGCATGGGTTCCAAGGGCATCGTCGCCTCCACCGCTGCGCTGGCCGTGCTGTTGCAGCAGGGCATCGGCGACACCATCCGTGTGTCGCTGACGCCGCCGCCGGGTGGCGCACGCACCGAAGAGGTGGTGGTGGCGCAGGAGATCCTGCAGACCATGGGGCTGCGTTCGTTCACGCCCATGGTTACCGCCTGTCCTGGCTGCGGCCGTACGACCTCGACCGTGTTCCAGGAACTGGCGCAGGACATCCAGGCCTATCTGCGTGCGCAGATGCCGCTGTGGCGCGAACAGTACAGTGGCGTGGAAGAGATGACGGTGGCGGTGATGGGCTGCATCGTGAACGGTCCCGGCGAGAGCAAGATGGCCAACATCGGCATCAGTCTGCCTGGCACCGGCGAGACACCTTCCGCCCCGGTCTATGAAGACGGCGAGAAGACAGTGACCCTGCGCGGCGACAATATCGCCGCCGAATTCACCCAGCTCGTCAATGACTATGTAGCAAGAAAGTACGTGAAGAAATGAGTAATGCGTTGCAAGCCGTGAAAGGCATGAATGACATCCTCCCCGATGAGGCAACGCAGTGGCTGTGGTTCGAGGATACCGTGCGCGAGTGGCTGGAAGCCTATGGCTATCGCAACATCCGCATGCCGCTGGTGGAGCCGACCGCGCTGTTCAAGCGCGCCATCGGCGAGGTCACCGACATCGTCGAGAAGGAGATGTACAGCTTCGAGGATAGCCTGAACGGCGATCACCTCACGCTGCGTCCGGAAGGCACCGCCTCCTGCGTGCGTGCCGTGTTGCAGCACAACCTGCTGTACAACGCGCCGCAGCGTCTGTGGTACAGCGGTCCGATGTTCCGCCACGAGCGCCCGCAGAAGGGGCGTTATCGCCAGTTCCATCAGATCGGCGTGGAAGCCATGGGCTTCGCCGGGCCGGACATCGATGCCGAGCAGATCGTGATGTGCGCGCGGCTGTGGAACAAGCTGGGCATCAAGGATGTGTCGCTGCAACTGAACACCTTGGGCGACAGCGCTTCGCGCCAGCGTCATCGCGACAAGCTGATCGCCTATTTCGAGCATCACAAGGACGCGCTGGATGCCGATGCGCAACGCCGCCTGTACAGCAACCCGCTGCGCATCCTGGACACCAAGAACCCGGCGATGCAGGAACTGGTGGGTAAGGCGCCCAAGCTGATGGACGAACTGGAAGAGGACGCGCTCAAACACTTCGAGACAGTGCAGACCATCCTCAAACAGCATGGCATCGCCTATGAGATCAACCCGCGCCTGGTGCGCGGGCTGGATTACTACAACCGCACGGTGTTCGAGTGGGTCACCACGCGCCTCGGCGCGCAGGGCACCATCTGCGCCGGTGGTCGTTTCGACGGCCTGATCGAACAGATCGGCGGCAAACCGGCGCCGGCCATGGGCTTCGCCATGGGCGTGGAACGTCTGCTGGCGTTGTTGCAGGAAGACGGCATGCGCGCACCCGCTGCACCGCTGGATGTGTATGTGGTGCATCAGGGCGAGCAGGCGGCGAGCGTGGCATGGCAGGCGGCAGAAAGTCTGCGCGATGCGGGCCTGCGCGTGCTGCTGCATTGCGGCGGCGGCAGCTTCAAGTCGCAGATGAAGAAGGCGGACGGCAGCGGTGCGCAATGTGCGGTCATCATCGGCGACGATGAGGCGGCGGCACAGGCGGCCATGCTCAAGCCGTTGCGCGAGGGCGGCGAGCAGCAGCGCGTCGCGCTGGCTGAACTGGCACACAAGATTCGTGGATCGATCAAACAAGGAACGGAAAATGGCTGAATTGGATTTGCATGAACAGGAACAAGTCGACGCGCTCAAGGCGTGGTGGAAAGCGAACAGCAACTGGGTCTATGGCGTATTGATCGTTGCGCTGCTGGCTTTTGCCGGTAGCCAGTTCTGGAAACAGCATCAGGCCGGCCAGGCGGACGCGGCCGCCACCCTGTTCGAAGAGGTGCTCAAGCAGGCCGCCAGCGGCGACCCCAAGCGTATCGGCGATGCCGCCGATGCACTGGCGGAACGCCATGCCGGCAGCCCCTATGCGGTGCGTGCGCAATTGCTGGCCGCGCAAACGGCGCGCGAGGCGGGTGATGCCAAGCGCGCCCAGGTGCGTCTGCAATGGGTGGTCGAGCATGCCGACGAGAGCGGGGTGCAGACGGTCGCACGTTTGCAGCTGGCCGCCCTGTTGCTGGACGAGAAACAGTACGATGCGGCGCTCAAGCAGCTCGCCGCACCGCATGCCGCCGCCTACGACGGCCTGTATGCCGACCTGAAGGGCGACGTGCTGGCCGCGCAGGGCAAGACCGACGAGGCACGCAGCGCCTACAAGCTGGCGCTGGAGAAGAGCGATGTGCAGGGCGCACAGCACAATCTGACCCAGCTCAAGCTGGACGGTCTGGGTAGCGCGAAATGACCTTGTTGCGCCACGCTTGCCTGCTGCTCGGCGTCCTGCTGCTGTCGGCCTGCGGTAGCGACAAACTCGCCGTCGCACCGGCGCCATTGGTCGATTTCCAGCCGGCGGCACACATCAGCGTGCGCTGGCAGCATGCGCTCGGCGATGCCGGCATCGATGTGCTGACGCCGGCCGCCACGCGCGAGGCGGTGTTCGCTGCCAGTGCGGAATACCTCTATCGTTTCGAGCGCGACAGCGGCCAGCGCCAGTGGCGTATCGAGCCCGGCTTCGCCATCTCCGGCGGGGTCGGTGCCGGTGAAGGCATGGTGGTGGTCGGTGGCGACAAGGGTGAGCTGGCAGCCTATGACGAGACGGACGGCAAGCAGTTATGGCGCGTGCAGGTGTCCAGCGAGGTGCTGAGCGCGCCGCAGGTCGCCAGCGGCACCGTGGTGGTACGTACCGGCAACGGCCGCATCACCGGGCTGGATGCGAAGAACGGTGAACGCCTGTGGACGTATGAGCGTCCGACGCCGGCCCTGAGCGTGCGCAACACGGCCGGTGTGGTGGTGCGTAACGGCATGGTGTACGCCGGTTTCGCCGCCGGCCGCATGGTGGCGCTGGGGCTGACCAAGGGCACCGTGATCTGGGAGGCGACCGTCTCGCAGCCACGCGGCACCACCGAACTGGAACGCATCAGCGACATCACCAGCCTGCCGGCGGTGGATGACAAGCAAGTCTGCGCCATCGCGTTCCAGGGGCGGCTGGTCTGTTTCGACGCGATCCAGGGCAACACCTTGTGGACGCGCGACCTGTCCAGCGACAAGGGGCTGGCGCTGTTCGGCGCCTATCTGTACGTGACCGACAGCGACGGCGTGATCTATGCGCTGGACCGCAATAGCGGCGCCACGCTGTGGAAGAACGACCAGCACCTGCGTCGCGGCATGAGCGCGCCGTATCCCTTGCCGGATTACCTGTTGCTGGGCGACTTCGAAGGCATGATGCATGTGCTGAATATCAACGATGGCAGTATCGCGGCGCGCGAGACCACCGACGGCAGCCCGATCCTGACGGCCCCGGTGCTGTTGGGCGACGGTGCGCTGGTGCAGACCCGCGACGGTGAGCTGCTGTCCGTGACGGTGAATAGATGATGTTACCCACCCTGGTCCTGGTCGGCCGTCCCAACGTCGGCAAATCCACCTTGTTCAACCGCCTCACGCGCAGCCGTGATGCCCTGGTGGCGGACCTGCCCGGTCTCACGCGCGACCGCCACTACGGGCGCGGCCGCGTCGGCAGTCGTCCCTATCTGGTGGTGGACACCGGCGGCCTGGAACCGGTGGCCAAGGAGGGCATCCTGCACGAGATGGCACGCCAGACGCGCCAGGCCGTGGACGAGGCCGATCTGGTGCTGTTCCTGGTGGATGCGCGCGATGGCATGACGCCGCACGACAAGATCATCGCCACGCAGTTGCGCAAGACCGGGCGTCCCGTGCTGCTGCTGGTGAACAAGGCGGAAGGCATGCAGCGCGTGCGCGTCGCTGCCGAGTTCTACGAACTGGGACTGGGCGAGCCCATCCCCATCTCCTCGGCGCACGGCGAGAACGTGAATGAGATGATCGAACTGGCGCTGGAGGAATTGCCGGCGACGGAAGACGAGGCGGAAGCGGCATCCGATCATCCCAAGCTGGCCATCGTCGGCCGCCCCAACGTGGGTAAATCCACGCTGGTCAACGCCATCCTGGGCGAAGAGCGCGTGATCGCCTTCGACCTGCCGGGCACCACGCGCGATTCGATCTACATCGACTTCGAGCGCGCGGGCAAGCAATACACCATCATCGATACCGCCGGCGTGCGCAAGCGCGGCAAGATCGACGAGGCCATCGAGAAGTTCTCGGTGGTGAAGACCTTGCAGGCCATCGAGGATGCCAACGTGGTGGTGCTGGTGGTGGATGCGCGCGACCAGATCACCGAGCAGGATGCGCACCTGGCCGACTTCGTGTTGCAGGCCGGGCGTGCGCTGGTGCTGGCGGTGAACAAATGGGACGGGCTGGACGAATACAAGCGCGACACCGCCAAG
>JAJZSA010000085.1 GCA_021822115.1 Pseudomonadota bacterium | reverse complement strand
GGCCCCTGCGTCCCGAACGCAGTGCTCTACCAGGCTGAGCTACACTCCGATGCTGCTTGTGAAACTAAAATTGCCGCGTGGCGGCAAAGTTTGCTAATTCTACCAGAGCGCGTTTGAAATGAGTATCAGCAAATGAAGAAATCGCAGCACACGCTGCTTCCGCCTCGCGCAAAGCTTGCTGGCGCGTGAAATCCAGCGCGCCGGTGGCCTGGATGATGGCCTGCACTTCGGGCAGACGCGCCACATCCCCTTCTTCGATGGCGGCACGCACCACGGCGGCCTGCTCGGCCGTGCCGTTCTGCATGGCATGGATCAACGGCAGCGTGGGTTTGCCCTCGGCCAGATCGTCGCCCAGATGCTTGCCGGTCTGTGCCTCGTCGGCGGAATAATCCAGCACGTCGTCGATCAACTGGAAAGCGGTGCCCAGATGCATGCCGTATTTCGCAGCCGCCTCTTCGTCAGCCACGCTCACCTTGCCCAGGATCGCCCCCAGCCGCATCGCAGCTTCAAACAGTTTGGCCGTCTTGCAGTGGATCACGCGCATGTAGTTGGCCACATCGACATCGGCGTCGTGGCAATTGAGCAGTTGCAACACCTCGCCTTCGGCGATGACGTTGGTGGCGTCGGCCAGCACCTGCATCACGCGCATCTCGCCGGTCTCCACCATCATCTGGAACGCGCGCGAATAGAGGAAGTCGCCCACCAGCACGCTGGCCGCATTGCCGAACAGCGCATTGGCGGTCTCGCGCCCGCGGCGCAGTTCGGACTCGTCCACCACGTCGTCGTGCAACAAGGTTGCGGTGTGGATGAACTCCACCACGGCCGCCAGGTTGTGATGTTGCGCCCCCTGATAGCCGAAGGCCTGCGCGGACAACAGCACCAGCGCCGGACGCAGACGCTTGCCGCCGCTGTTCACGATGTATTCGCCGATCTGGTTGACCAGCACCACTTCGGAATGCAGGCGCGCGCGGATCACCGCATCGACCGCCGCCATGTCCGGCGCGAGCAACTGTTTCAGATCATCCAAGGACTTCCTCCCGTTCCCGGCGCATTCCGCGCTCTTGTGAAGGCGCGCATTCTCTCATAATTCCGCCGCCTTCCCGCGCCCCAGATACAGGCCGATACCCACCCCCACCAAGCACAGGGCCATCACATAGCCAGCCGGCACCTGCGCCCCGGCCAGCGGCAGCAACGAGCTGACCAGCACCGGCGTCAGGCCGCCGAACACGGCATAGGCCATGTTGTAGGAGAAGGACAGACCGGAGAAACGCACCGCCGAGGGGAACTGCACCACCGCCGCACTGGGCACCACGCCGATCACGCCGACGAAGAACCCGTTCAGCGCATACAAGACATACAGATGCTGCGCACCTGCCGCCAGGTCGTGATACAGCCACCAGGAGGTGAATCCCAGCGCCACGCAGCCGAAGGTGAGCACCCGACCGGCGCTGAAACGATCCGCTAATGCACCGAACACGGTGCAACCGATGGTGAGCGCCAGCGTGGCGAAACTGTTGGCGGTGAGCGCCGTGGCGCCGGGGATGGCGAACAACTTCTGCATCAAGGTCGGCGTCATCAGGATCATCACCACCACGGCGGCGGACAGCAGCCAGGTCATCAGCATGGTGAGCACAACCGCCGGACGGTGCGCGCGCACCACTTTCTTCAGCGGCAACTCGTCGGCCAGTTGCTGGCGTGCCTGCATCTCCTTGAACACCGGCGTCTCGTGCAGGTACTGGCGCAGCCACACCGCCAGCAGGCCGAACACGCCGCCCAGGATGAAGGGCACGCGCCAGCCTTCGGCCAGCAGGCCGGCCGGGTCATAGCTGCGGTTCACCGCCGTGGCCACCAAAGAACCGAGCAGGATGCCGCCGGTAAGTCCCGCAGTGAGCGTGCCGCAGGCGAAACCGACGTGGCGCGGCGGCACATGCTCGGCCACGAACACCCAAGCGCCGGGGACTTCGCCACCGATGGCCGCCCCCTGCAGCACGCGCAAAGCGAGCAACAGCAACGGCGCGGCGATGCCGATACTGGCATAGGTGGGCAACAGGCCGATGAGCAAGGTCGGCACCGCCATCAGCAGGATGCTCAGCATGAACATGCGCTTGCGGCCGAACAGGTCGCCGAAGTGCGCCATGATGATGCCGCCCAGCGGGCGCGCCAGATAACCCGCGGCGAAGATGCCGAAGGTCTGCACTTGGCGCAGCCAGTCCGGCATGTCGGGCGGGAAGAACAGTTGCGAGATGGCCGCCGCAAAGAACACGAAGATCACGAAGTCATAGAACTCCAGTGCACCGCCCAGCGCGGCCAGGCTCAAAGTACGATAGTCATTGCGTGTCAGGCTAGGCACGATCCCTCCGCAAGGCATACAGCAGGGAAGCCTTGAGCGTGACCCACAGCGAATAGATCGCCAGCGGTGCATCGATCAGGTAATCCCACAGGTTGGTCGATTCCAGCAGATTGAAATTCCAGCCCAGTGCCGCCAGCGCCAGCACCGCAGACAGCAGATAGAACGCGCGGCGCATCGCCCACAAAGCGAGCAAGGCCAGCATCAGCACCAGGCCTACGCTGCCATAGCCCGCACGATACGGATCCAGCGTACCGAGGCCGAGCGCGAACGGATACACCAGCAATGCCAATACCGCGATGAATCCCAGCAGCGCCGTGCGTTCGCGCAGCGACCACCAGGGGTGTGCCTGTGGCCACAGGCGCAGATGCAACGCGTTCGTCAGCAACAGCAGGCTGGTGAGGCTGAGGTCGCCCACCATGCCGCGCAGCCAGCCGGCCAGCGACCAACCGCCTAGCGGGAACATCACCACCACATAACCCAGCCCGATGAACAGTGCACGCTGTTTGCCCGGCAAGGCTTGCACCTGCGGCAAGCGGAAGGCCAGCAGCAGCCACACCGCCGCCAGGCCGGAAAGCCCGATCCAGTCACTGCCATGTATCATCGTTCACTCCCGTTCTGCAGCCGATGTTTGAGCCACTGCGCATCGATGCGCACATGCTTGATGAAGGTGCGGTTCCAGGTATAGGCGAGATGGATATCACCGTTGCGCGTGCGGATCATGTAGGGGTAGGAGAACTCGAAATGGCAACTGCCGCCGCCCACGGTCTTGGACCGCGCCGATTCCACATACGGCGCGAGGATGGCTTCATCCGCCTGGCGCAACAGCGGATCGCTGCTGCGCAACAGGTTCTCCACCACCTCCAGGCAAGCGCCTTCCGACATGGACACATCGTGTACCACGTTCATCTCTTCCAGCCGGTGCAGTTCGCGCCAGGTCTGGCCGCCATCCTCGGACAGTTGCAGGCTGAGCGATTCGCGCCCCTGCGTCTCGTTGTTCAGCACCGCCAGCATCCGCCCGTCCTCCAGCACCAGGCCGGTGAGGGCGGCATCCGGATTGAACAAGGTCATCTTCTGCGGCGCCGACCAGTGGCGGCCGCCATCCTCGCTGCGCATGGCGAGCACGCGCTTGTCCGCATCCTTGCCCGAGTAGCGGTTGAGCACCAGCGCATGCTGCGCATCCTGCGCCAACAGCACCGGCTGCAAGGTGCCCTGCCCGCCGGCCGCCAGCCGCTGCTTGTCGATGACCTTGCCGGTCTGGTCCAGGCGCAGGATCTCGGAGAACTTGGTGATGAACTCGTGATACACCGGCAGCCCCAACGTACCGTCGGCATAGAAGAACGGCGCCCCCTTAACCAGCGTGCTGATGTTGATGAACGGCGAAGTCACCAGCCGACGCGGCTGGCTCCAGGTCTCCCCCTCGTCGGCCGAGGTGACCAGCGTGATGGAACTGCCGGCCCAGCCGCCCAGCGACACCGTGACATAGAACAGCCACAGCTCGCCGTTGGGCGCGCGTACCACCACCGGATTGCCCACCTTGGCGATGCTGCGATGCAGGCCGCGTTGCGTCGCGCTGCGCCCTACCACCTCGCGCTCACGCCACCAGGTATCGGCCTGCGGATCGAACACGGCGCTGTTGATGGTGACATCGGGCGCACCTTCGCGGCTGCCGGAGAACCAGAAGGCGCGCACGCGGCCATCCTGCAACTCCACCAGCGAGGCCGCATGCGTGGAGATGTGCTGGCGGCTGGAAGCCAGATGTGCCTCCAGTTTGCCCAGCACCACGCGCGGCTGCGGCGGCTCATTGCGCCGTCCGCGGCGCTTCTGTTTCACCACTGGTGCCGGCGCTGCGGCCTGCTCCACCACCGGCTCCGGCAAACGGAAACCGAAGCCGAAGCTCCAGCTCGCCGCCTTGGCCAGGGCGAGCGCGAACGCGCCCAGCACGAACGCCAACAAGGCGAGGCGCTTGTACTTACCCATCAACGACATTCCCCCTCGTGATTCTCTTGCTCGCCATCGGTCGGCGGTGCGCGCAACAACCATTCGCGCACGAACAGTTGCTGCATCACCTCACCGGCCAACATGGCCTTGATTTCCGCTTCGCTATGCCGCCCGCGTATCTCCAGACGCTGCCCCAGCACCTCGCAGCCGGCACAAGGTTTGGCGTCCAGCGGCAGGCGTTGCGCGAACAGCGCATAGTGCGACTGCGGCTCAATCTCAGTACGCTCGACGTAGCCGTGCAGATACGCGCCCGGCAACAGGAAGCGATAGTCTTCCCAACTGGCGCGGAAATCGCACGGCACCCACACATCCTGCCCGCGCACCGCCTGTTGCGCCGCCGCATCGTAACGCCCGGCCGCTCCGTCGAACGGCCGCAGGAACATGGCCAGCAGCAGCAAGGTGAGCAGTGCCGACACCAGCGCCAGGCCGCGCGTCCAGCGAGCCATCCCCAGCGCCAGCACGGCGCACAGCGCCGCCACCGCCAGCACCAACCAGAACGCGGCATCGTACAGACCCGGCATCTGCTGCATCAGATTGAATGCCAGCCAGCCGAACAGCCCGCTCACCGCTGCAGCGGCCAGCACGCTGGCGATGAAGGCCGCGCGCGGGATGCGCTGCCAGTTCAAGGCGAGCAGCAAGGCGACGCCGGGCATGGCATCCAGCAGATAGCGCGCCGAACGCTGGCTGGGCAAGGCGAACACCGCGAACAACACGATCATCCACATCCACAGCATGCGCTCGTCTTCATGCAGACGGTAACGCCGCTGCCAGGCCACGAAGAACAGCGCCGCCACCGGGAACGCCAGCAATCCGGCATTCAGCGGATAGCCCAGCAGCAACACCCACACGCTGCTGCCGCCCCACAACAGCTTGGCCCAGTAATTGCCGCCATGCGGGTCGAACTTGCCGGCGTTCTCGCCCAGCACGAACTCCTGCCACACCGCCTGCGGATCGGGATCGAGCAGGAACCACAGGGCAAACACAGCCAGCGCCAGCGCGCCGATCAGCAGCAACTTATAAGTATCCTGGGTCAGGAAGGCATGCCAGCGATAGCGGCGCTGATGCAGATACCACCAGGCCAGCGCCAGCCCCACCGGGGCCAGCAGGGCGAACGATTTATACAGCAGGCCGATGCCGGTGACCAGCCCGAGCAACAACGGCAGCGCCAGGCGCGACGCGAATGCGCGCTCGCGCCAATACAGCAGGATGAAGAACGGCAACGACAACCAGAAGGTCTCCGCCGGATTGACCAGATAAGGACGGCCGAAGCGATAGGTGCTGAAGAACGCCAGGAACACCAGCGCCGCCGTCGCCCCGGTGGCCCATGTCCCGGACAGGCGCCAGCCGAGCAGATACACCAGCAAGGCGGTGAGCAAGGTATAGATCACGCTGGGATAGCGCAGATGCCACTGGTCCCACTGCGCGCCCATATCGGTGGACAGCATGCCCTGCCAGAACAGCAGCGGCGGCTTGGTGTTGCGCATGTGATCGAGATCGGATCGCAGCGGCAGCCACGCGCCGGACTGCGCGGTCTGGTAAGTGATGTGTGCATACACGTTCTCGTCGCCGTTGCGCGGGATGTGCAGCCCATCCAGGCCGTACCAGTAGACGAACACCGCCAGCAGCACGGCAGCGAGGTAACGCAACGGGCGCGATCCGGCGGTGTCTCGCATCGGGTCGCGCAACATGTCAGTCCTGTTTCGCGCGCGCAACCGGACGCGAGAACCGGAGACGGCCGAAGGTCCAGATGTCGTTGAGCAGGAAGTTCAACACGCTGGTCACGCCGATGGCGATGAAATTGGCGATCAGATAATAGACATGCGGCGCCAGCAGGTTGGTGAACACGAACTGCAACGCGATGCTCACGCCGCACGACACAGTGTACTGGCCGAACTGCGCCAGCCAGGGGCGATGGTGCAGCTCGACACGATCCTTCCAGGTCCACAGGCGGTTCCAGTAGAAGTTGTTCAGCGTCGCCAGCAGGATGGCCACCGCGAGCGAGACATTGAGTTGCAGCCAGTCCACCTGCCCGGCCACGTTGGCCACATGGAAGACATGCTCCTGCATGACGTAGAGCGCGCCCTGGTTGACCACGATGCCGGACACGCCGACCGTGCCGAACTTGAGGAAGCGCAGGGAGAAGATACGCCGCAGCAGCGACGCCAGATGCATGCGTATCTTGAACGGCGTCATGCGGCGGCCGGCTCCTGCAACAGTTCGCGTGCGCGCGCCAGCACCTGCTCCGGCTGGATGCGCTTGAGGCACTGGTTATCGCCGTCGCACGGCGAGTTGCGGTGGTTATAGGCGGTCAGGCAGGGCGAACAGGACAGCGCCGTGTACAGGCAATGGATGTTGGGCGCATGCGGGCTGTACAGCGCCGGCGTCTCCGGACCGAAGAACACCAGCACCGGCAAACGGGTGAGCGCGGCGAACTGGCCGGGACCGCCGTCGTTGGTCACCAGCAGCGCGGCGCGCTGAAACACCGCCAGCAGATGGCGCACCGAGCGGGTATAGCCCGCGAGGTCGATGCAGTGCTCGTGCCGGCAATGCGCCACGATGCGCTGCGCCAGCGGCTTGGCATCGGGCAGGCCGATCAGACCCACCACATAACCGTCGCGCAACAAGGCGTCGCACAACTGCTCGTAATACTCGGGCGGCCAGGCACGGATCGGCAGGATGCCGCCGTCGGGATACACCAGCACCAGTTTCTTGCCCTGCACCACCGGGAAGTCGGCTTCCAGTTGCGCGATCTCGCGCGCCACCTCCCCCGGTTCGAACTGCAAGGCGGGCGGCGGCGCCACGTCCTGCGGCAGACGCTTGGCCAGCGGCCGGCCGGAGGATTCGATGGCCTCGACCATGGTGAGGAACTGTTGCGACAGGTGATGGTAGGGGTTGTACATCACCTTGCGATTCATGAAGCTGCCGCGATACAGACCTTCCTGCGTGTGAGGTTCGAAGCCGACCTGCACGCGCGCACCGGACAGATAGGACAAGATGCTGCTGACGCGCGAGAACAGTTCGCAATCGATCACCACATCGAAGTCCAGCGCACGCATGCGGCGGATGGCCTTGAGGATGTCCGGCACGAACTCGGACATCTTCTTGTCGTTCAGCGTGATGACGTTTTCTTTCGGCATCACCCCCAGCAGGTCGAGCACCTCGCGGTTCTTGCGGAACATCAGCATGTGCAGTTCCGCACCGGGATAACGCCGCTTGAGTTCGGCGAACATCGGCTGCGCCAGCACCAGGCTGCCCATCTCGGACAGCAGCACGATGAGGATGCGGCGTGGCTGCCGCACGGTCGGCGGCGCCACCAAGAGACGCTTGAGACGTTCGAACAGGGACAGGGCGGCACAGATCGGCACCCCGGCCCAGCGGTCCACAGCTCTCTGGAAATCGATGTTCAAATGGTCTTCCGGTTCGATTGAAAAAAGCCGAATGCGGTAGGACCGTCATTCGGCACCCGGGGATTATCGGCGAAAGCGCCACCCCGGACAAGCCGCCCCCCGGCTGGCTGCCCATGCGCTCTTGGTGTAAATTCCCGGCCATGGATCAAGCCGCCACCGCCACCGCCGCAACCACCGTCCCCGCCTTCCTCGGCCAATACCGCATCCTGCGTCAGCTGGGGCATGGTGCGACCAGCGAGGTGTATCTGGGCTTCGACCCGTTCAACAAGCGCGAGGTGGCGCTCAAGGTCATCAAGCAAAGCTTCCTCAAAGATGAACGCAACGGCCGCCAGAACCGCAAGCACCTGGAGAACGAGGTCGCGCTCACCGGCAAACTGCACCACCCGCACATCGTCTCCACCTTCGAGGCGGAGATCGGCGACGAGATCAGCTACATCGTGATGGAGTACGTGCCGGGCGGCACGCTGGAACAACACATCCGCTCCGACAACCTGCTGCCGCTGGACGCGGTGGTCGAACGCATGTACGAATGCTGCCGCGCACTCAACTATGCGCAATACAACGGCGTCATCCACCGCGACATCAAACCCGCCAACCTGCTGCTGGACGCCGAAGGCAAGATCAAGATCTCCGACCTGGGCGCCGCGGTACGCATGGACATCGAGCAAACGCAGAGCAACGTCGGCTCGCCAAACTATATGTCGCCCGAGCAGGTACGCGGCGAATCGCTGTCGCACCTGACCGACATCTATTCGCTGGGCGTGGTGATGTACCGCCTGCTCACCGGCCACTCGCCCTACAGCCCGAAGAACCTGGCGCATCTGTACCAGCAGATCATGAACGAGATGCCGCCGCCGCCCTCCTCGCTGCGCAAGGACCTGCCGCCGCAGCTGGAACGCATCGTGATGCGCGCGCTGCAGAAGAAACCGGAAGACCGCTACAGCAGCTGGCGCGAGTTCGGCGACGACCTGGCCGGCCTCGGCCATTTCGAGAAGAGCGGACTGGAAGTGGCCGAGAACCAGAAGTTCGGCATCCTGCGCAAGATGACCTTCTTCGACGACTTCAGC
>JAJZSA010000084.1 GCA_021822115.1 Pseudomonadota bacterium | reverse complement strand
CAGCCAATGCAGCCAATGCAGCCTCATCTGCCGGTTTTGCAGAGAATGTATTAGTTGCCGTATCACAAGAGCCTGGAGTATACGAGGGGTAAATAGTCAAATCGGCAGTTTGAACGGAAGTCGCAGCAGCGCGTGTCACACCGGCAGCTTCATCCAGGCAAGCATTGTTCGCGGATTTGATGGTGTAATTCTTGTACTGAGGCAGTGCCACAGCAGCCAGAATACCGATGATTGCGACCACGATCATCAGTTCGATCAGGGTGAAACCTTTTTGAGCTTGTTTCATTGTTTACCTCCTATAGATTGAACGGGCTTACACACGAGGTGTGCGCAGGGATATTAGCAGTTAATGTGCCAGCCATGGAACCCTTGTTTTCAAAGCACACGGCAGGATCGCACTCGCCACTTGTCACCGATTTCGTCACCCAGGTGACGAAAAACGTCACCTCATAGCTCGAATCCCGGTATCTGGCGCTCATCCACCTCATCGATCTGCTCCGATGACAGATACTGCCGGGCGTATTCCAGATAGACCTTTTGCCTGATGAAGACATCGAACAGGTCGGCATCGATATGCCCGTTCAGCTTGAAGTTGCCCAGGATGTGCAAAGACTCGGTGAGGGTCTTGCCCGGTTTGTAGGGGCGATCCTTGGCAGTCAAGGCTTCGAAGATGTCAGCGATACCCATGAGGCGCGCCTGGATCGACATCTGCTCGCGTACCAGCCCACGCGGGTAACCTTTGCCGTCCATACGCTCATGGTGCCCTCCGGCATATTCCGGTACACGCTTGAGGTGCTTGGGCCACGGCAGGGATTCCAGCATCTTGATGGTGACCACGATGTGGTGATTGATGATCTCGCGTTCGGCCGGGGTCAATGTGCCCGCGCGGATGGTAAGGTTCTCGACCTCGTCTTCGGACAGGAATGCAGCGTGCTCGCCTGCCTCGTTGCGCCATGAATAGGCAGCGATGTTGAAGACACGCTCAATGTCCTCATCGGACATCTTCTCCCCGCCGATGTTGCTGTGCCGCAAGAACTCGCGATCCGCATCGAGTTGCCGGATGCGCGCTTCATAGGCCGCCTGCGACAAGGTACCGCGCAACATCTCGATCTCGGCATCGCGCTTAAGCACTTCGAAACGCGTATCGATGAGATGGATGCGGTCGAACAAGGTATGCAGCTTGGTCGCCTTATCCACCACGTGCACTGGCGTGGTGATCTTGCCACAATCATGCAGCAGGCCAGCCATCTTGAGTTCGTAGCGATCCTGGTCGGTCAAGGTGAAATCCTTGAGCGGCCCGCTGTCTGTGCGGCTGGCCGCCTCGGCCAGCATCATGGTCAACACCGGCACCCGCGCACAATGCCCGCCGGTATAAGGTGATTTGTCGTCGATGGCGGTATTGATGAGCTCGATGAAGGACTCGAACAGTGCCTCCATCTGCAGGATCAGGCGACGGTTGCTGATCGCCACTGCCGCTTGCGAAGCCAGCGATTCCAACAGTTTCTGATCGTCCAGGGTGAACTGCATGCGCTGCCCGTGCTCATCAAGGGCATTGATGAGCTGCAACACGCCGATGACTTCGTGCTCATGGTCACGCATGGGCACGGCAAGGAAGGAACGGGACTGATAACCGGTCTTGGCATCGAATTTCTTGGTCCCGGAGAAATCGAACCCTTCGGCGATATAGGCATCCGGAATGTTGACGGTCTCGCCGGTCAATGCCGCATGGCTCACCACCATGGCATGGTTAGGCTGTCCATCGATCTGCATGTGGATGGGATAGAACGGGATCTGCTCGCCCGAGGTGCCTCCGAGATGGATATTCAGGGAGTGGTTGTGCATGATCTCGAAGGTCAGCACTTGTTTCTCGGCATCCACCAGATACAGCGTCCCGGCATCGGCATTGGTGATCTTCATCGCCGCACTCAGGATGCCTTCGAGCAGCTTGTCGATATTGCGCTCACTGGAGAGCGAAGCACCGATGTTATTCAGGTCGTTCAGGCGGTTGAGCAGGTTCTCCAGCATGGCTCGCTGGGCCTGCTCCTGGGCCATGAAGGCCTTGAGCTTGGTGGTATCCACACACGCTCCTTACTTGATGCAGACCGCCCGCACCTGATGGATGTCGGTGATGCCCAGCAACACCTTCTCGATGCCATCCTGCTTCAGGGTACGCATCCCCTCCTCCAGCGCGATGGCGAACAGTTCCGCAACACGCGCATGCTCCTGGATGGCTTTCTTCACCGGATCGGTACCGATCAGCAACTCATGCAGACCGACACGACCACCATAACCGGTGCCAGCACATTTCTCACAGCCCACTTTCTCATACAGGGTGATCTGCCCCTTGTCGTCACCGAACAGTTTCAACCATTCCGCATACAAAGCCTTGCTCGCCCCTGGCGCATCCTTCTTCCAAGTCTCGGTGTTACGCAGTTCTTCGGCATATTCCGCCAGTAGCGACTTGATGTCCTCCTGCGTGGCGACATGCGGCTTCTTGCAATGCTTGCACAGACGCTTGGCCAGACGTTGCGCCAAGATACCCAGCAGCGCATCGGCGAAGTTGAAGGGGTCCATTCCCATATCCAGCAGACGGATGATGGATTCTGGCGCGCTGTTGGTGTGCAACGTGGCGAACACCAGGTGGCCGGTCAGCGAGGCCTCGATACCGATGGATACCGTTTCCTTGTCGCGCATTTCACCGACCATGATCACATCCGGGTCTGCACGCAAGAAGGCGCGCATCACGGCAGCGAAATCCAGCCCGGCCTTCTTGTTGATCTGCACCTGACGCAACCCTTTCTGGGTGATTTCCACCGGGTCTTCCGCCGTCCAGATCTTGGTCTCGGGCGTATTGATGTATTTCAGGATGGAGTGCAGCGTAGTGGTTTTACCAGAGCCGGTCGGACCACACACGAAGAACAGGCCATAAGGCTTGCTGACGGTCGTCTTGATCAACTCCAGATTGCGCTTGGAGAAACCCATGTTCTCGAGCGGGATGGGTTCACCCGAGGCCAGGATACGCATCACCACATCTTCCACGCCGCCCTGCGACGGGATGGTCGCCACACGCAGCTCGATGTCCAGCGGACCGAACTTCTTGAACTTGATCTTGCCGTCCTGCGGCTTGCGCTTCTCCGAAATGTCCAGGTCGCACATGATCTTGAGGCGGGTGACCAGTGCATTACGATAAGTGGACGGGATCTCGATGTAATTCATCAGCGAACCGTCCTTGCGCACGCGGATCTGCGTCTTCATCTTGCCCGGGCCCGGTTCGATGTGGATATCGGAGGCGCCCATCTTGTAGGCATCGATGATGATTTTGTTGACCAGCTTGACCAGCTCATTGTCGGCAGCGGCATTCAGGTCTTCCTGATTGACGCCGCCGCTCTCCTCATCCTCCTCCCCTCCCAGTGAAGTCAGCAGATCGTCCACCGAGGAATCATCCATGGAGGAGAAGGCACCGGTGCCCTCGACGGAGCTGCCGCCACCATAGAACTGATCGAGCGTCATCTTGAATTCGCGCTGCGAACAGACTTTGTAGATCAGGCGGTTCTTGGGGAAGATGTTGTTGACCACGCGCGAAGCCTGGATCCGCTCCGGGTCAGTGGTCAGGATGACCAGCCCTTCCGGTGTATCGTCCACCGGCACCCAGTGACTGCTCTCCACATATTCGCGACGCAGGTTGCGCAACAGATCGGAAGGTTTGACACGATCGGCCTTGAACGGCTCATACGGCACGCCGAAGAACTTGGACAGCGCTTCGCCCAACGCATCGAGCTTGATCTGGAACTCGTCGATCAGCACGTTCTCGACATCGATCCCCTTGCGGCGCGCGGTGCGCGTGGCAAGTTCGAACTCGGCCGCCGACATGACCGCATCCGCCACTAGATAGTCGTATTTGGTCTTGATTGCGTTGCTCTGTTGCTGGCGTTGACGCAAGGCTACCGCCAGGGTCTGCGCCAGTTCCTTCACGCCCTCTTCGACCATGGCCGGGAACGGCATGCCCGCCTTGTTGTTGATGACCTGCATCACCCCGACCAGTTCGCCGCCCTCATCCACGACGGGCGCCACCAGCATCTGCTTGGTGCGATATCCGGTGCGTTTATCCACATCCTGCAGGAAACGCAACGTGCTGCTGTGCGCAGCCAGCTCCTGCTGGTCATACACATCCTTGATGTTCAGCAACTTCTTGTGCACCGCGCTGTAGCCGGCGATGCTCTGCTCGGCGATGGGCAGCTTGAGGTCCTTGAACGAATTCAACCCGGTCTTCACCTTGGAGACCAGCGATGCCTTGTCGTCACCGACGACGTAGATGGTGAGTCGATCGGCATTGAACAGCGAGCAGATATCCTTGCTCACATCCAGCATGATCTCATCGATATTGCTGGTCGCATGGATCTTGTTGGTGACGTGATTGAGGTTCTTGGTGAACTCCAGGCGCACGCTCATTTCGTTCGGATTACCCTGCATCGGACTATTCATGCTTGTTTTCCCCTGTTACTGCTGAAGCGCTTTCGGCACGGACCACAGGCCGTTCTCCAGCACATACACGTCGTATCCGGCTTGCGCCAGGATGAATGCGGCAGCCGCACTACGGCGACCGCTCTGACAATAAGCGATGTAAGGCGTCACCTTGCTCAGCACTCCGATCGCATTGCGGATATCGTTCAACGGCACATTGATTGCGCCCGGCAACTTGTCGTAGCGATACTCCGGCGGATGGCGCACATCCAGCCACACTGCCCCCTGCTCCACCTTCTGCTTGGCTTCCTCGAACGAGATTCGATGCAGCAACGGCTCCTGCATCAGTTCGAGGAAGTCCTGCTTCTTCAAGCGCAACAGCACGCCATTGGTCTTCATGGTGACGGTCGCATTGCGCTTGCTGTCGGAGATCAGTGCCTCCTCGCCGAACACATCGCCGGCCTTCAGTTCGGCCAGCACGAGGTTGGCGCCGCCGACCAGCCGCGTCACCTGCGCACGCCCGCTCTCGATCAGATAGTAATAATCGCCTTCCTCGCCTTCGCGGATGATCACATCCTTCTCCCACACCGCGATGGCTTCCACCCGGTTCAACAGCTTGCCGATGTTGGCCGGCGGCAGGTGCGCGAAAGGGCCGTGGTTGAGATTCTCCGCGCTGAACATGCCGGAGTTGAGCAAGCGACGCACCGCCGCATCGGTACCGCCCTTGTCGATCTTGGGTTTGATGTCGTCGTGGCTGGCGAACTGGTCCCAGGTCACCATGCGATCGAGAAGATCGTCATCCACGCGCAGCAACTGCACTGTGGTCAGAGCGCTTGCCTTGACGATATCGGGCTGCCGCTTGCCGATGGGATGACGCGCCCATTCGGAATCGGCGCGTATCGTCACCTTGTTGCCATCGGCATAGTTCAGCTCCAGCTCACCCCGCAACAGATACACCGACTGGCCGAGCAGCGGCCGTTTCTGGAATGGATCATCCCCCGGCGCGACGCTCTCGACATGACAGTAGTCCAGCAACTCGCGCAAGCGGGCCGGGCTGAAGGAAGAGATGGGTTCCAGCGCAGCGAGGACTCGGATATCCAGGATCTCGTTCATGGTTTCCTCGCTCAGAACTCGAACGTCTGCCCGTTCTGCAGTATGCGTGGCCGCAGCCAGTGCACACGTTCGGCGATCTCGCGCATGGTCAACTCCACCTCACCCGGCTTGAGATGGGTGATGTAGATCTCCGGCTCGCCTCGCAGCTTGCGCAACTCGTCGGCCAGCATGCTCGGACACAGATGTTTGGAGAGCACGGCCAGCTCACGCTCGGCATCCGAGAACGCCGTTTCCACGATCAGGTAACGCAGGTCGGGGATGCGGTTGACGGCTTCCCACAAAGCGTCACAGGTGGTGGTATCGCCGCTGAATACCAGGCTGGCATGACCGCTGTCCAGCCAGAAACCGACTGCAGGCACCACATGGTTGACCGGCAAGGGGGTCAGCTTGCGCCCGCCGATGTCGACGGTCTCGCCCAAGCGGATCTCTTCATAACGCATCACCGGCTGGTGCAGATTGGGGATCTCCGCGAAATCCGGCCAGATCTCCCAATTGAAGACGTGCTGCTGCAAGATATCCAGCGTCTCCGCCGTGGCATGGATGACGATGGGCTTGTCGCGCATGAAACCGACACTATCCACCAGCAACGGCAGACTGGCGATGTGATCCAGATGGGAGTGGGTGACGAATACATGATCGATCACGCTCATCTCGGCCAGGCTGAGATCGCCCAGTCCGGTGCCCGCATCTATCAGCACATCATGGTCGAGCAGCAACGAGGTGGTACGGAAGTTCCCCCCTATCCCGCCGCTGCATCCCAGCACTCTCAGTTTCATCGTCCGTCAGCTCATTTCGTCTTGAAGGTGAACACGCCATCCCACTCCGCACCAGGCGGGTTGCTGCGGTAATACGCCACGCGCTCGGCATATACCTGATACAACTTGCAGTCCGGCGCCATGTTGCGCAGGCTCAGCAGCTCGAGTTCGGCCTTGTCCCAATCCTGCTCACGGTAGGCATGCTGCGCATGATGGAACAGCTTGACCTGTTCCAAAACATCCTTGTCGACCTCGCCGACCAGTCCCAGCGGCTCGAAGATGGCGACCGGCCGCTCCTTGCCCTTGACGCGCACCATATCGACCTCGCGGTAGACGAACTGCGGTGCCGCCAGCCTGGTCTCCTCGCCGACCATCACCTGCGCGCCGTACTCCTTGGTAATCCCTTCCAGGCGCGAAGCGAGATTCACCGCATCGCCCATCACCGTATAAGCCACGCGCACCTCGGATCCCATGTTACCCACGCTGACGCGGCCGGTGTTGATGCCGACACCGATATGTATCTCGGGCCAGCCACGCGCCTTGAAATGCGGTTGCAATTCGGCGAGCGCACGCTGCATCTCCAGCCCGGCCAGCACCGCATGATAGGCATGCTCGGTATCGGGCAGCGGAGCCCCCCAGAAGGCCATGATACAGTCGCCCATGTATTTGTCTATGGTGCCTCGCTGCTTGTAGATCACGCGCGACAGCGGGGTGAGAAACTCGTTCATCAGCTGCGCCAGATCCTTGGGTTCCAGCCTTTCCGAGATGGTCGTGAAGCTGCGCACGTCGGAGAACAGGATGGTCATCTCGCGGCTGTCGCCTGCCATCGAGACACTTTCCGGATGTTTCGCCATCTCATCCACCAGCTCACTCGGTACATACTGCCCGAACAGTCCGGTGATCTGCCGTTTGGCGCGCGATTCGACGAAGTAGCCGAAGCTCATGTTCAGCGCGAACAGCGTGAAGATCAGCAGCAGTCCACCGGCCAGCGGCATAGCCAAGTCGGCATAGTCCCACAACGCGAGATTCAAACCGATATCCCCGGCCAGGAAGGCAAAAGAAAGCAGCATGCCACGCACCGGACTCAGCAGCGGCAGCAACAAGCTCAGACTGACGCCGATGAACAGCAACAACAATACGTTGGCTCCCAACATGTAGGGCGGATGCTGCTTGATGTCCTGATTGAGGATGCCGCTGATCATGCTGGCATGCACTTCCACCCCGGGATAGACCTCACCTACCGGCGTGCTCCGCATATCCATCAGGCCGGGTGCCGAGGTGCCCACCAGCACGATCTTGTTGCGTAGCGCTTCCGGCACGACCTGCCCGCTCAGTACATCGACCACCGGAATATATTGGAAGGCACCACGCTTGCCACGATATGGCACCAATGCACTGACCTCGGCATCAACCGGAATGACCAGCCCTCCATCCAGCGCCAACCATTCCAGCCCGCCATAGTCCTGGCTCTGCTCCGCAGCAAAGCCAGGCAACAGAGCCGGCTTGTCCAGCACGGCACGCACCAGCGCTAACGACAACGCTTCGTAATACTGTCCGTCATGTTCGACCAGCATGGGGATGCGCCTGACGACGCCATCGAAATCGACGAGCGGATTGAAATGTCCGGCCGAAGCTGCGCTGGCCTGCAATTGAGGCAGGTTAGCGCCATAGCTGTCCCAGTGCGTGAACGCGATGGGGCGCCCACCGAACGCGTTGGCGGCAAAGACCGGCGGCGGCAAGGCCCCTGACTTGCTGACCGCAGCACCGTTCTCGCTGTTGCTGAAGTAATACCCCAGCACCACCTTGCGCCCCTTCATCTTCTCGGCGAACAGTGCGTCGTATTCCAGCGAGGGGCTGATCTGGTCGAGCACCGCATGGTATTGCGGCACGTCGCGGAACTGCCGCTTGCCCAGTGCCTGCAGCACGCCCAAGCCGGAACTGTTGTCCGGCTCAGCAAACACCACGTCGAAGCCGACCGCCGCCACACCATAGCGGTCGAACAGCTGGTCCATCAGCCGCGCCAGCTTGTCGCGGCTCCACGGCCAGCGGCCTTCCTGCTTCAGGCTTTTTTCGTCGATATCGAGGATAACGATGCGCTCGTCACCGCTGTTGGGCATTGACAGGCGCAATCGATAGTCATACAACTTGGCATCGGTGTGCTGGACGAACCCTAGCTGGTAGAAACCGGCTGCATCGCCCAGAAACAGCAACACAGAGAACAGCCCCAGCAAAATCAGCAGGGCATGTCTCTTCATGGTCCGCGCACAATATCCGCTTGATTTCCGGGGACCGGCGACAAGGTCATCTCCTTCTCGCTCAACCCTTGAAGTAGAACTCCATCTTGATGCCGGCAAGTTCGATCACATCATGATCGTTCAGCTGGTGCGGCTGCTCGCCGATGGAGGAACCATTCACCAGCGGGAAACTGCCACCTTCGACATGGGTGATGAAATAACCATGCGGACGGCGCGCCAGCACGGCGACCTGCACCCCGGGCTTGCCGAGCGTGGTCAGGTTCTTGATCAGCTCCAGTTCCTTG
>JAJZSA010000018.1 GCA_021822115.1 Pseudomonadota bacterium | reverse complement strand
TTGTGCCATTCGGCGATGCGCAGCACCTCCCACAGTTCGAGGTCGCTGAAGTCGTCGAAGAAGGTCATCTTGCGCAGGATGCCGAACTTCTGGTTCTCGGCCACTTCCAGTCCGCTCTTCTCGAAATGGCCGAGGCCGGCCAGGTCGTCGCCGAATTCGCGCCAGCTGCCGTAGCGGTCTTCCGGCTGTTTTTGCAGCGCGCGCATCACGATGCGTTCCAGCTGCGGCGGCAGGTCCGTGCGCAGGCGGCTGGGAGGCGGCGGCATCTCGTTCATGATCTGCTGGTACAGATGCGCCAGGTTCTTCGGGCTGTAGGGCGAATGGCCGGTGAGCAGGCGGTACATCACCACGCCCAGCGAATAGATGTCGGTCAGGTGCGACAGCGATTCGCCGCGCACCTGCTCCGGCGACATATAGTTGGGCGAGCCGACGTTGCTCTGCGTCTGCTCGATATCCATGCGCACCGCCGCGCCCAGGTCGGAGATCTTGATCTTGCCTTCGGCGTCCAGCAGCAGGTTGGCGGGTTTGATGTCGCGGTGGATGACGCCGTTGTATTGCGCGTAGTTGAGCGCGCGGCAGCATTCGTACATGCGTTCGACCACCGCATCCAGCGGCAGCAGGTTGTCGGAGCGGATGTGCTGCTCCAGTGTGCCGCCCGGCACGTATTCCATCACGATGTAGCTGATCTCGTCGCCGATCGCGGCCTCGAAGGTGGACACGATGTGCGGGTGGTGCAGTTTGCCGGTGAGCGCGACCTCGTTCTCCAGGTGCTTGCGGTTCTGGCGACCGTTGCGCGCATCGTTGAGGAAGGATTGCTTGATGACCTTGAGCGCCACCTCGCGTTTGTTGAACGGGTCGAAGCCCAGATACACCTCGCTGGTCGCGCCATGCCCCAGCTGGCGCAGGATGCGGTATTGGCCGAGGAAGGCGGGGACGGGGGGCGCGGCGGTGGCGGTGGCGGCTTGATCCATGGCCGGGAATTTACACCAAGAGCGCATGGGCAGCCAGCCGGTGGCGCGGCTTGTCCGGGGTGACGCTTTCGCCGATAATCCCGGGGCGCCGAATGACGGTCCTACCGCATTCGGCTTTTTTCAATCGAACCGGACGATCATTTGAACATCGATTTCCAGAGAGCCGTGGACCGCTGGGCCGGGGTGCCGATCTGTGCCGCCCTGTCCCTGTACGAACGCCTCAAGCGGCTGTTCGTGGCGGCGCCGGCCGTGCAGCCGCCGCGCCGCATCCTCATCGTGCTGCTGTCCGAGATGGGCAGCCTGGTGCTGGCGCAGCCGATGTTCGCCGAGCTCAAGCGACGTTATCCGCAGGCCGAGCTGCACATGCTGATGTTCCGCAAGAACCGCGAGGTGCTCGATCTGCTGGGGGTGATGCCTAAAGAGCACGTCATCACGCTGAACGACAAGAAGATGTCCGAGTTCGTGCCTGACATCCTCCAGGCCATCCGCCGCATGCGTGCGCTGGATTTCGATGTGGTGATCGATTGCGAACTGTTCTCGCGCGTCAGCAGCATACTGTCCTATCTGTCCGGTGCGCGCGTGCAGGTCGGCTTCGAGCCGCATACGCAGGAAGGCCTGTATCGCGGCAGCTTCATGAACCGCAAGGTGATGTACAACCCCTACCATCACCTGTCGCAACAGTTCCTCACCATGGTCGAGGCCATCGAATCTTGCGGTCGGCCGCTGGCCAAGCGCCTGCCGCAGCAGGTGGCGCCGCCGCCAGCTTTGCAGTTCGAGCCGGGCGAGGTGGAACGCGAGATCGCGCAACTGGAGCGTGATTTCCCCGTGGTGCAGGGCAAGAAGCTGGTGCTGGTGTATCCCGACGGCGGCATCCTGCCGATCCGTGCGTGGCCGCCCGAGTATTACGAACAGTTGTGCGACGCGCTGCTGCGTGACGGTTATGTGGTGGGGCTGATCGGCCTGCCCGATGCCAAGCCGCTGGCGCAGCGCATCGTGGCGCACTGCCGGCACGAGCATTGCATCGACCTGGCCGGCTATACGCGCTCGGTGCGTCATCTGCTGGCGGTGTTCCAGCGCGCCGCGCTGCTGGTGACCAACGACGGCGGTCCCGGCCAGTTCGCGGCGCTCACATCCTTGCCGACACTGGTGTTCTTCGGCCCGGAGACGCCGGCGCTGTACAGCCCGCATGCGCCCAACATCCATTGCCTGTACACGGCGCTGTCCTGTTCGCCCTGCCTGACCGCCTACAACCATCGCAACTCGCCGTGCGACGGCGACAACCAGTGCCTCAAGCGCATCCAGCCGGAGCAGGTGCTGGCGCGCGCACGCGAACTGTTGCAGGAGCGGGCCGCCGCATGACGCCGTTCAAGATACGCATGCATCTGGCGTCGCTGCTGCGGCGTATCTTCTCCCGGCGCTTCCTCAAGTTCGGCACGGTCGGCGTGTCCGGCATCGTGGTCAACCAGGGGGCGCTGTACGTCATGCAGGAGCATGTGTTCCATGTGGCCAACGTGGCCGGGCAGGTGGACTGGCTGCAACTCAACATCTCGCTCGCGGTCGCCATCTTCCTGGCGACACTGAACAACTTCTACTGGAACCGGCTGTGGACCTGGAAGGATCGCGTCGAGCTGCATCATCGTCCCTGGCTGGCGCAGTTCGGCCAATACACCGTGTCGTGCGGCGTGAGCATCGCGCTGCAGTTCGTGTTCACCAACCTGCTGGCGCCGCATATCTACTACCTGATCGCCAATTTCATCGCCATCGGTGTGACCAGCGTGCTGAACTTCCTGCTCAACGACATCTGGACCTTCGGCCGTCTCCGTTTCACGCGCGCCGTCACGCAGAAGAACGACTGACATGCTGCGCGGCCCGATGAGACGTCCTGCCGAATCGCGACCGCTGCGCTATCTCGCTGCCTTGCTGCTGGCGGTGTTCGTCTACTGGTACGGGCTGGACGGGTTGCACATCCCGCGCAACGGCGACGAGAACGTGTACGCGCACATCACCTACCAGACCGCGCAGTCCGGTGAGTGGTTGCCGTTGCAATCGAATCTGGATCACATGCGCAACACCAAGCCGCCGCTGCTGTTCTGGCAGGGCATGCTGTCCACCGATATGGCGGCGCAGTGGGACCAGTGGCATCTGCGCTATCCCAGCGTGATCTATACCTTGCTCACCGCGCTGCTGGTGTATCTGCTCGGCTGGCGCCTGTCCGGGGCATGGGCCACCGGAGCGACGGCGGCGCTGGTGTTCCTGGCGTTCTTCAGCACCTATCGCTTCGGCCGCCCCTATCTGGTCAATCCGGCGGAGACCTTCTGGTTGTCGTTGCCGTTCTTCATCCTGCTGTATTGGCGCGAGCGCGCGTTCGCGTCGCGCCTGGCGGTGCCATTGCTGCTCGGGCTGGTCACCGGCATCGGCCTGTTGTATAAATCGTTCGCCCTGCTGGCCCCGGTGGGGCTGGCGCTGGCCTGGTGGTATCTGCATCAGCGGCGCTATCGCTGGCATCCCTTCCTGACCCAGGATACTTATAAGTTGCTGCTGATCGGCGGTCTGGCATTGGCCGTGTTCGCCTTGTGGTTCCTGCTCGATCCCGATCCGCGTGCGGTGTGGCAGGAATTCGTGCTGGGCGAGAACGCCGGCAAGTTCGATCCGCACGGCGGCAGTTACTGGGCCAAATTGTTGTGGGGCGGCAGCAGCGTGTGGGTGTTGCTGCTCGGCTATCCGCTGAATGCCGGACTGCTGGCGTTCCCGGTGGCGGCACTGTTCTTCGTGGCCTGGCAGCATCGCTATCGTCTGAACGACGATGAGCGCATGTTGTGGATGTGGATGATCGTGCTGTTCGCAGTGTTCGCGCTGCCCAGCCAGCGCTCGGCGCGCTATCTGCTGGATGCCATGCCGGGCGTGGCCTTGCTGCTCGCCTTGAATTGGCAGCGCATCCCGCGCGCAGCGTTCATCGCCAGTGTACTGGCCGCGGCTGCGGTGAGCGGGCTGTTCGGTTGGCTGGCATTCAATCTGGAGCAGCAGATGCCGGGGCTGTACGATACGGCGTTCTGGTCGGTGCTAGCAGTGGCTGCGTTGTGTGCCGTGCTGGCGCTGGTGGCGACACGCTGGACGCGCGGTCTGGCACTGGTGTCGGCATTGCTCGCCTCGTTGTTGCTGGCCATGTTCCTGCGGCCGTTCGACGGCGCGGCCGGACGTTACGATGCGGCCACGCAACAGGCGGTGCGCGGGCAGGATGTGTGGGTGCCGTGCGATTTCCGCGCCAGCTGGGAAGACCATCGCTTCCTGTTGCCGGGCGCTTATCTGCACGGCTACGTCGAGCGCGCCGAGGCTGAGCCGTCGTCGCGCTATGTGCTGTTCGCGCAGCGTCTGCCGCTGGATGCGCAACCCTGTGCCGGGTGCGAGGTGCTGGGGCAGCGCCTGGAGATACGCGGGCGGCACAACGATGCAGAGATCAGGGCCATGCTGGCCGGTGACGTGATGCAACAACTGTTCGTGCGCGAATGGCTGTTGCGCGCGCCGCCGACGGATGGCGAGCAAGAGAATCACGAGGGGGAATGTCGTTGATGGGTAAGTACAAGCGCCTCGCCTTGTTGGCGTTCGTGCTGGGTGCGTTCGCACTCGCCCTGGCCAAGGCGGCGAGCTGGAGCTTCGGCTTCGGCTTCCGTTTGCCGGAGCCGGTGGTCGAGCAGGCCGCAGCGCCGGCGCCGGTGGTGAAACAGAAGCGTCGCGGACGGCGCAATGAACCGCCGCAGCCGCTTGTGGTGCTGGGCAAGCTGGAGCCGCACCTGATCTCCAGCCGCCAGCATATCTCCACGCATGCGGCCTCGCTGGTGGAGTTGCAGGATGGTCGCGTGCGTGCCTTCTGGTTCTCCGGCAGTCGCGAAGGCGCACCCGATGTCACCATCAACAGCGCGGTGTTCGATCCGCAGGCCGATACCTGGTGGCGCGAGCGCGAGGTGGTGGGGCGCAGTGCGACGCAGCGCGGCCTGCATCGCAGCATCGCCAAGGTGGGCAATCCGGTGGTGGTGCGCGCGCCCAACGGTGAGCTGTGGCTGTTCTATGTCACCGTATCGCTGGGCGGCTGGGCCGGCAGTTCCATCACGCTCATCACCTCGGCCGACGAGGGCGACACCTGGAGCCAGCCGCGCCGACTGGTGACTTCGCCGTTCATCAACATCAGCACGCTGGTGAAAGGGACGCCGTTCTTCTATGCCGATGGCACGCTGGGGCTGCCGGTGTATCACGAGTTCATCACCAAGTTCTCCGAGATCCTGCGGCTGGACCAGACCGGCAAGGTCATCGACAAGCAGCGGCTGGCGGCCGGCGGGCAAGGCACCTTGCAGCCGGTGCTGCTGGCACAGGATGCGCAGCATGCACTGGTGCTGAACCGCTATTCCGGCAAGGATGCGGACAAACGCGTGCTCGCCATGCGTAGTGAGGATGGTGGCCGTCATTGGTCGGCGCCGCAGAAGACGGCATTGTTCAATCCGGATGCCGCGCTCACCGGTCTGGTGCTGGAGGATGGACGCATGCTGACGGTGCTCAACAACGAGGCGCAGGGGCGCGAATCGCTCAGTCTGCAACTGTCCGAGGATGGCGGACAGACTTGGCGCGAGTTGCACCGTCTGGAAGAGATGAACGTGGTGCACGATGTGCCCATGTCGGAAGGCGCCTGCCTGGAGGTGGTGGAGAACCTGTTGCGCAGCAGCGACCCTTTGTTGCGCAAGGCTAATGCCGCCACCCTCGCGCCATATGTGGAATCGGCGCGCCACAATACCGTGGGTGGGGGCGGCTGCCATTTCGAATTCTCTTATCCCTACATGATCCGTACGCACAATGGCGATATCCATCTCGCCTATACCTGGAACCGCACCTTCATCAAGCATGTACGCATCGACGCGCAATGGCTCAAGCATCGGCTACAGAACGGGAGTGGAAGATGATGTATGGCAGTGACTGGATCGGGCTTTCCGGCCTGGCTGCGGTGTGGCTGTTGCTGGCCTTTCGCTTGCCGCGCGTGCAAGCGTTGCCGGGTAAACAGCGTGCGCTGTTCATTGGACTCGGCTATGTGGTGGTGATGTTCCCGCTGGGCGGCTGGTCGCTGGCCGGCTGGCTGCGCGGCATGGTGGGGGATCTCAGCCTCACCAGTCTGCTGCTGTTGGCGAGCGCGTTGTATCTGCGCCTGTGGCCGCAGGCACAACCCTGGTGGTCGTTGCGCGAACGCACGGCGCTGCTCGGGTTCATCGCGGTATTGGCATTGCTGCTGTATCCGTTCGCCCTCGGCCTCGGTACCCTGGACCCTTATCGTGCGGGCTACGGTGGCGTGGGTCTGGTGCTGATGCTGGCGCTGCTCGCCTTGTGGACGATGCGGCGCGGCTTCTATCTGCTGACCGCAGTGCTGGCACTGGCGGTGCTGGGCTGGAATTTCAACCTGCTGGAATCGACCAACCTGTGGGATTACCTGCTCGATGCACCGCTGGCGATCTACGCGCTGTGGGTCACGCTCAAGGCTTCCCTGCTGTATGCGGTGCGGAGGGATCGTGCCTAGCCTGACGCGCAACGACTATCGTACTTTGAGCCTGGCCGCGCTGGGCGGTGCACTGGAGTTCTACGACTTCGTGATCTTCGTGTTCTTCGCGGCGGCCATCTCGCAACTGTTCTTCCCGCCCGATATGCCGGACTGGCTGCGCCAGGTGCAGACCTTCGGCATCTTCGCCGCCGGTTATCTGGCGCGCCCGCTGGGCGGCATCATCATGGCGCACTTCGGCGATCTGTTCGGGCGCAAGCGCATGTTCATGCTGAGCATCCTGCTGATGGCGGTGCCGACCTTGCTCATCGGTCTGTTGCCGACCTATGCCACGCTGGGCATCGCCGCGCCGTTGTTGCTACTGGTGCTGCGTGTGCTGCAAGGTGCGGCTATCGGCGGTGAGGTGCCGGGTGCCTGGGTGTTCGTCACCGAGCATGTGCCGCCGCGCCATGTCGGCTTCGCCTGCGGCACGCTCACCGCCGGACTCACCGGCGGCATCCTGCTCGGTTCTTTGGTGGCCACGGCGGTGAACCGCAGTTACGACCCGGCCGGCCTGCTGGCCGAAGGCTGGCGCGTACCGTTCATCCTGGGTGGTGTGTTCGGCCTGTTGGCGGTATGGCTGCGTCAGTACCTGCACGAGACACCGGTGTTCAAGGAGATGCAGGCACGTCAGCAACTGGCCGATGAACTGCCGCTGAAGAAAGTGGTGCGCGCGCACCGTCCGGCGGTGGTGCTCACCATGCTGATGACCTGGCTGCTGTCCGCCGCCGTGGTGGTGATGATATTGATGACGCCGACGCTGATGCAGAAACTGTTCGCCATCCCCGGCGTCACCGCGCTCACCGCCA
This sequence comes from Pseudomonadota bacterium, assembly GCA_021822115.1. Next base: position 33,609 of record JAJZSA010000018.1, on the reverse strand, counting down.
ACAGTTTCGCCACGCTGGCACTTACCATCGGCTGCATCGTATTCGGTGCACTGGCCGACCGCTATGGCGCAGGCCGGGTGCTTACCTTCGGTTGCATCGCGCTGGGATTCACTTCCTGGTGGCTGTACCACGACCTGGCCGCAGGCGCGCAGCATCTATATGTGCTGTATGCGCTGAACGGTTTCTTCGTCGGCGTGATCGGCGTGGTGCCGAGCGCGGCCGTGGTGCAGTTCCCGCCGGCGGTGCGTTTCTCCGGCCTGTCCTTCTCCTACAACATGGCCTACGCCGTGTTCGGCGGCCTGACGCCGGTGCTGGTCAGCTCGCTGTTGCCGCTGGCCGGGCCGCAGGTGCCGGCAGGTTATGTGATGGCCCTGTGCCTGGTAGGGGTGGGCATCGGCCTGTATCTGGGGCGCAGGAAAGCGGCGGAATTATGAGAGAATGCGCGCCTTCACAAGAGTGCGGAATGCGCCGGGAACGGGAGGAAGTCCTTGGATGATCTGAAACAGTTGCTCGCGCCGGACATGGCGGCGGTCGATGCGGTGATCCGCACGCGCCTGCATTCCGAAGTGGTGCTGGTCAACCAGATCGGCGAATACATCGTGAACAGCGGCGGCAAGCGCCTGCGCCCGGCGCTGGTGTTGCTGTCCGCCCAGGCCTTCGGCTATCAGGGCGTGCAGCATCACAACCTGGCGGCCGTGGTGGAGTTCATCCACACCGCGACCTTGCTGCATGACGATGTGGTGGATGAATCCGAACTGCGCCGCGGACGCCAGACCGCCAATGCGCTGTTCGGCAACGCGGCCAGCGTGCTGGTGGGTGACTTCCTCTATTCGCGCGCGTTCCAGATGATGGTGGAGACCGGCGAGATGCGCGTGATGCAGGTGCTGGCCGACGCGACCAACGTGATCGCCGAGGGCGAGGTGTTGCAACTGCTCAACTGCCACGATGCCGATGTCGATGTGGCCAACTACATGCGCGTGATCCACTGCAAGACCGCCAAACTGTTCGAAGCGGCGATGCGGCTGGGGGCCATCCTCGGTAAGGCGAGCGCGGCAGACGAAGAAGCGGCCGCCAAGTACGGCATGCATCTGGGCACCGCGTTCCAGTTGATCGACGACGTGCTGGACTATTCCGCCGACGAGGCACAGACCGGCAAGCATCTGGGCGACGACCTGGCCGAAGGCAAACCCACACTGCCCCTGATCCATGCCATGCAGACCGGTACCGCCGAGCAGGCTGCCGTGGTGCGTGCCGCCATCGAGGAAGGGGATGTGGCGCGGTTGCCCGAAGTGCAGGCCATCATCCAGGCCACCGGCGCGCTGGATTTCACGCGCCAGCAGGCCCTGCGTGAGGCGGAAGCGGCATGTGCAGCGATTTCTTCATTTGCCGATACTCATTTCAAACGCGCTCTGGTAGAATTAGCAAACTTTGCCGCCACGCGGCAATTTTAGTTTCACAAGCAGCATCGGAGTGTAGCTCAGCCTGGTAGAGCACTGCGTTCGGGACGCAGGGGCCGGAGGTTCGAATCCTCTCACTCCGACCATTCCTGGTCGGATCCCTCCTTCAATATTCGTCGATCGTGCCTGAGTCGTTCGGGCTTGGGCGTAGCCGTGTTGGCTGCATCGTCTCGCTTGCGTGCGACTTTCTATATACTGCGTCGTGCCAAGGGGGATTCAATCTGACAAGGGAGTAGCGCACATGAACAAGCAGAATATCGCCATCATTGGCTTGGGCAGGATCGGTACCGCATTTCTGGGCGCCATGCTGGACAAGCAACAGAACCTCAATCTGGTATGTGTCGCCGAGATCGGCGACACGCCGGGCAAGGCCCAGGCGCAAGCCGCCGGCGTCAAGCTGGTTGTGCTGGATGAGATCGTGGCGATGGGCGAGTCAGTGGACATCCTGTTCGACCTTACCGGCAAACCTGAAGTGCGGCGCGAGCTGCGCAGCAAACTGTTGGCCAGCAACAATCTGCATACCGTGATCGCCTCCGAGACCGTAGCGCGCCTCATCGCGGCATTGATCGTCGATTTCGAACTGCCGCAGATCGAAGGGCGCTTGGTCGGTTATTGATCCGCAGCCGGGGCTATCAGCTCCGGCAGGTCTGTAGCTCAGACCATTCCGAGGTGTAGCGCGGCGAGCGATTGCCGCTGCGCATCGCCCACTCCTGCTTCAATCCTTCACCCAGCAGCTTGAGGGTGCCGCTGCCCATGCGCTGGTTGATCGCATCCATGGTGTCCATCAGCATGCGCGACCTGCGCTCCGTTTCGTCGTCTGTGAACAGCGAGCCCGTATGCGTCTGGATCGGCTGGATGCCACCCAGTGCGATGCCGACTTTCTGATAGGCGAAACCACTGCGATAGATCCGTCGCAATCCGTACAAGGCTGCCTTGCAGAAACGGCGCGTATCGTCGCTCGCACTGGCCAGCGGCAGCATCGTGGCTTGCTCGTGCTGATCTTCGGTGCGATGCGGATTGGTGCGCAGATAGAGGTGCAGCGTATCGGCCAGCGCTCCCTGCTGGCGCAATTTCTCCACGGCGCGCGTGGTGTACGCGATGGTGGCTTGCTCCAGTTCAGCCAGGCTTGAAGTGAGTCGGCCAAAGGAGCGCGAGCAGATGATCTGCTGGCGTGCGCGGGCCACATCTTCCAGTTCCAGACTGGTATGGCCGTGCAACTCACTCACCGTGCGCTCCAGCGTCACCCCGAAGCGGGTACGCAGCAGGCTCGTCGATGCGCGTTTGAGATCGAGTACGCTATGGATGGCCAGTTCATTCAGTGCGCCCGCAGTGCGGCGGCCCACGCCCCATACGTCGCCCACTTCCAGCGCGGCGAACAAATCATCCAGTTCGGACGGTGCGAGGCTGTTGAAGTCGCAGGTGCCACCACGGCGTACATCCTGCTTGGCGACATGGTTGGCCAGTTTGGCCAGCGTCTTGTTGGCTGCGATGCCCACACATACCGGAATGCCGATGTCGTGTTGCACCCTCTTGCGGATGCCGCGCGCATACTCGATATGGTCGCCCGGCAAGCCGCTCAGGTCGAGGAAGGATTCGTCGATGGAATACACTTCCTGGCGCGGACTGAAACCTGCGAGCAGTCGCATCACGCGACTGGAGATATCCGCATACAACGCATAGTTGGAAGAGAAGGCGATGATGCCGTGGCGTCTGGCGAGCGCCTGCATCTGATGCCAGGGCGCAGCCATCTTCACGCCGAGCGCCTTGGCTTCCTGCGAACGCGAGACCACGCAGCCGTCATTGTTGGAGAGCACCACCACCGGCCGGCCTTCCAGCCTGGGCTGGAACAGGCGCTCGCAAGAGACATAGAAATTATTGCAATCGACCAGCGCGATCGCGCGCGGCGTCACACCTTGTGCACGTTCCACTGCACCACCCCCCAGATGGCGAAATCGGCGCCTTCCGGGATGGGGATGTCGGGGTAGTCGGGATGTGCGGCGCGTAACACGCGGCCGTGTGCGGTGTAGCACAGTTGCTTGAGGGTGAATTCGCCATCGATCACCGCCACCACTACGCAGCCGTCGCGTGCGGGCAGGGCGCGGTCGACGATCAGCAGGTCGCCGTCGTAGATGCCCAGGCCGCGCATCGAATGTCCGGCCACGCGCATGAAGAAGGTCGATTCCTTGTGTTCGATCAGATGCTCGTCCAGGCTCAAGCGGCGCTCGACATAATCATCCGCCGGCGAAGGGAAGCCGGCCGGTATGGCCTTGCGCAACAGCGCACGGTGTTTCTCGAACAGGGAACGGTTGGGGTGCATCAGCGAGAGCAGATTCGCCTGATGCGGCAGGCGGGCGCGGCTAGCGAAATCGAAGGTGGCTTGGCACATGGCTGAATCATCAAGAACGAACGTTCTGCGCATCGTAAAGAACGTTCGTTCTGGTGTCAACCGGGGCGTCAGACGCTCAATACCTGCGAGACATGCAGCAACTCATCGTCGAAGCGCGAGCGCTGCGTCCACGAATCGCTGAGCGGGCGCAGCAGCAGTTCGCGTCCTGCGATCGCCACCATCTTGCTGGATTCGCCGCTCATCAGCGCTTCCACGGCGCGCACGCCCATGCGGCTGGCCAGCACGCGGTCGAAGGCGGTGGGCGAACCGCCGCGTTGCAGGTGGCCGATCACCGTCACGCGGTTGTCCGTGTATTCCGAACGTTCGCTCACCAGCTTGGCCAGTGCCGCCGCACCGCCATGCTGGCAGCCTTCCGCCACCACCACGATGGACGATCTCTTGCCGCGCCGCTGGCCATCGCGCAGGCGCTCGATCAACCCTTCCACGGTGCTGCCCGCTTCCGGCAGCATGATGTCCTCGGCGCCGCCGGCCAATCCGCTCATCATCGCCACATAGCCGTTCTGGCGGCCCATCACTTCGACGAAGAAGATGCGGTCGTGCGAGTTGGCCGTATCGCGGATGCGGTCGATGGCCTCCATCGCCGTATTGATCGCCGTGTCGAAACCGATGGTGGCATCGGTGCCGCCGATATCGTTGTCGATGGTGCCCGGCAGGCCGATGCAGCGGATACCGAACTCGCGCTGCAAGGCTTCCGCACCGCGATAGGAACCGTCGCCACCGATGACCACGATGGCCTCGATGCCGGACCGTTGCAGATGGGTGGCTGCCTGTGCGCGACCTTCCGGCTGCATGAAATCGCGGCTGCGCGCGGTATGCAGGATGGTGCCGCCGCGATTGATGATGCCGCTCACGTCGCGCGGCCCGAGCGGGCGGATCGCACCGGCCATCATGCCTTGGTAGCCGTGCTCGATGCCGAACACTTCCAGTCCGTGATAAGCCGCCGCGCGCACCACCGCGCGTATCGCTGCGTTCATGCCGGGTGCGTCGCCGCCGCTGGTGAGGATGCCGATGCGTTTCATGTTGTCATGCCTGTGGATGTGAGCCGCGATTCTACCGCGACCAAATAAAAACGCCCCGGTGCACAGGCACCGGGGCGTCGTCGTTCGCCGCGTCAGAGGGATGCGCTGATGGATGTGAAAGTCGGCAGCGCAACGATGAACGAGACCACGCCGGTGACGATCATGCGAACGAACTTGGATACACCTTCATAAGCTTTTTTCATTTGATACCTCTCTGTTAACGCAATGTTGCCCGCACGCTGCGGACGTGCATCAGATGGCAATACTTGAGAAAAGTTCCCTAGTATTTCCTGCTGTGCGATAAGACTATTGATTACAGTGACTTGCGTTGCAACCAGGAATGCGCCAGATTCGCGCAATTGAATGACAGGGAGCAGGGCATGGCGGGTTGTGGATGTGAGATGGAAGCGCGCAACGAACAAGAGCGGCAAACGCTGCGCATCGTACTGGGCATCAATGCCGCCATGTTCCTGTTCGAGATCGTGCTGGGCTGGCTGGCGCAATCGACCGGCCTCATCGCCGACTCGCTCGACATGCTGGCCGATGCGCTCGTGTATGCCATCAGTCTGTATGCGGTAGGCAAAGCAGCCGGCTTGCAGGATCGCGCAGCCAGGTTGAGCGGCATCTTGCAGATGGCGCTGGCCGTACTGGTCCTGGCCGACGTGCTGCGTCGTTTCCTCTACGGCAGCGAACCGGTGAGCATGCTCATGATGGGCGTCGGTGCCGTCGCACTGCTGGCGAACAGCATCTGCCTGCTGCTCATCGCCCGGCATCGCGATGGCGGCGTGCACATGCGCGCCTCGCTCATCTTCTCCGCCAACGATGTGATCGCCAATCTCGGTGTGATCGTCTCGGGCGCACTGGTATGGCTGCTGGGCAACCGTTACCCGGACCTGCTCATCGGCACCGCCATCGCCGGGCTGGTGCTGTATGGCGGCATCCGCATCCTGCGCGAAGTCGTCGCCCATCGCGCAGCCACCACGTGTTGCACCAAATAGCGCTGAGGCATCGCGGCATGCTGAAGCTAAATGCCGGCGCATTCGATTGAAGCGAAAGCACTCGGCAGGGCCAGCCAGAGTCGAGCTGCGGAGTTGGTTATCCGCTAAGTCCGCATCGATGCGATGAAGTGTGCACGCTGACCGACCGCACCCAACAACGAGATGGCGAACTTCGGATTCGCGCTGACCATATCCAGAAATACCTCGCGGTTGATCGCCAGCAGCTCGCAGTCTGTTTTGGCGGTAGCGCTGGCAACGCGCTCCGCACGCGAGATCAACGCCATCTCGCCCAGCATCCCGCCCGCCCCGATCGTGCCCACGGTCTTGTTCTGGATGGCGATCTCCACCGTCCCGCTCAGCACCACATACATCAGCGCGCCCATCTGGCCTTCCTGGATGATCAACTTGTCCGCCGGATAACGGATGCGCGCGCTGTGGTCGAATTCATCCGCCAGACTCTTCAGCAGCTTCCTGTCGAACACGGCGGAATCCTTCAGCAGCGCATCGCCGCCCGTGCCGCCGTTCAAATGTGCAAGCGAATCGCGCAAGCGCGTGATCATGAAATACATCAGCAACAACGCGAATTCGGGAGACGTCTGCAACGCAGCCTGTAGCTGCTCCCTGTCCAGCATGATCAGCCGGCAATCCGTCTGGGCCTTCGCGGTCGCCGTGCGCGGCAGGCCGGTGATCAGCGTCATCTCGCCAAACAACTCGCCCGCGCGCACCAGTGCCACCGGCTTCGAGTTCGCAGTCAGCTCCACCACGCCCTCCAGCAAGTAATACATCTTGTCCTTTTGCAGCAGCAGCGGGCTGGCCTTGCTGTTCTCCTTGAACAGCGTCTTGCCAGCTTTCACATCCTTGGTTTCGCCGGCCGCCTCGAAGAATTTCAACGCGGCTTTCGCGTCGTAGCTGGACTTGGAAGGGGGGATCGTGAGATCGAAACTGTTCATGACCGGATGCTCACCAAGAAGGAAGTCGCGGCACAAAGTCCCGCAACAAACAGATGGCGCATTATCCCCGCAGAGAGTGTGGCGTCAACACGCGAGGCATCAGGCTGCGATATCGCTCAAAAATATATAGGCCAAATTTCTGCCGGGCTGGGTGGAATTGGGCGAGATGGGATTCGGTGCGGAATCCGGTGGGCGCAGAAAATTTATCGATGCCGACTCGTTTGATTGGTCGGCGACATCGGTGCCGCCTGGAGCTACCCGCTCATCAACAAGATCTTCGCGCAACCGCATGCCGGTGCCGGGCTGATCGCCATGCACAAGAACAAGTTCTTCCAGGGCGAGGACGGCTTGCAAGTGGACATCGGCGCCTTCGTCGCCGGGCTGGAATACGTCAGCGGCAAACAGGCGCACATCATCGGCAAACCCAGCCGCAGCTTCTTCGACCTCGCGTTGCAATCCCTCCGGCTACCCGCCGCAGCCGTCGCCATGATAGGTGACGACATCGAAACCGATGTCGGAGGCGGCAAGGAAGCGGGGATGAAAGGTGTGCTGGTCAGGACGGGCAAGTACCGGGAAGGCTGCGAGAAGAACGCAGTGCGTCAGCCGGACTGCATCATGGATTCGCTGGGGGAGTTGTTCGGGTGTGTGGAGTTGTAGCGGGGCTGTGTGAGCCTGAAAAATATATAGGCCAAATTTCTGCTTGGTGCGGGAAGAGGGGCGGGATAGGATTTGTGGCGGAAGCGGGCTGTGGGTGAAGAATAGTTCGATGCAAACCCGTTTGCTTTGCGGTCTATTTCGAATGGAAAGTAATTGGAGTGGTTATGCAAGTTGCAGATAAATTTCAAATTCACTACTACTTGGCGAATGAATCTCATGCGATGAATGCATTCGTTCGAAACAAGTGTGAGGCAGAGCTGCTTGCAATATTTCAGGAGGTCTGCACGACTTTAGGGACATCATTTGCGATAGAAAGTCTCCCATATGAGGAGGGGGGATTGCGCGAGTGGTGGAAGGCTTATGGTGAAAACAGTGTTCAGATAAATACAACGCTAACCATATTGGCGGTAATTATCTCTGCACTGGCGCTTAGTCGATCTCCAGTATCCGATCCTGAGAGGGATGCGCGTGATAGGGTCATCCAAGAGCTGACTATTGAAGAAAAAAAACTGATTATCGAAAAATTAAAAAAGGAAATGGGTGAAGGAAAGCCCTCGCAAGAGACTATAGAAAGGGCAGCAAAGGCAACAGAGAAAAACCTAAAAATTCAGACTAGGCGTTCAAATTTCTACAAGCATTTAAATGCTTATGAAAAAGCCACCCAGGTAGGATTCTCTGTTCTTGATATTCAGAATCAAGAAGTAGTGTCTGAGCGCCTTGTTGCGCGAGCAGATTTCACAAAATATATTCTTTTCGATAACAACTTGCCGACTGAAATTATTGAAGGGGCATGGATTGAAATCGTTGCTCCGGTTCTTAAAGAAGGTAACTATAAGTGGCGAGGTATCTACGACGGCGAAGCTATTAGCTTTTCGATGAAAGATGTGGAGTTTAAAAATTCAGTACTACAGGAACGAGTGACGTTTCAGCACGGTAGCCAAATAAATTGTGTGCTGCATATCCATCGAAAGTTTAATGAAATTGGGGAAGTGGAAGTTACAGGATGGTCTGTTATTACTGTTCTTGATAAGGCTGACAGTGGAGGCACCACTGAAACCCCGCAGGGGAAAAAATATCGCGCATATAAGAAATTCCAAAAGGACCAGCAAACACTATTCTAGTTGCCAACTGAGGTGCTACTTGGGGAGTGAAACGGGGTCAGTGGAGTGAAACGGGGTCACCATCGTAATTGGTGCCAGAGAAACCTCCTTGCGATTGAATAAGTATGTCGTATAAAAATAAAAAAGAAGGTCTGGTCATATTGCTCATCAATGCCCCGTGGCAGCTGAGTGTTTTTCTGGCGGGCTTCTCTTATGTTGTGATGCATTGGCTGATTCCATCGTTGAGTCAGAGTTTGGGTGGAATTTCCTCGCGCTTTGCAATTTTGGTGGCGGCCATCTTCATCCTGCTGGCGGTGATTTCATATGTCGTAAATAGAAATTCTCCTGCTCCCTCTTTCTCTTACTTTGCAAATGATGAAGAGCGAGAGGAGCATCGCGTAGTTCATGCAAATACTGACTGGGGTTTGTTGACAACGAGAACCGCACCCAAGCCAGCAAAGCTGGAGTGGGGGCTTGATCTGCTCAAGGCCATCGAATGGAAGCGGTTCGAAATGTTGTCGGCTGAATATTTCCGGGTCCTCGGGAAGCGAGTGGAGACCATCTCGCATGGTGCTGATGGCGGGATCGATGCCCGCATCTATGAGGATGGGGCAGATATCTTGCAGTATGCGATTCAGTGCAAGGCCTGGTCAGGGAAGGTTGGGGTCAAGGAGATACGTGAGCTGTTCGGCGTGATGGTGCATGAGTCTGCGGGGAAGGGGATATTCATGACGACCAGCACATTCAGTGACGATGCCAAGCAGTTCGCCAGCGAACACAGCGACAGGCTGTTCTTGATTGATGGCGAAAAGTTTATCGCCATGATCAAGAAGCTGCCGGAGGACAAGCAAGCGGAATTGCTTGAGTTCACGACCTTTGGTGATTACAAGACACCGACCTGCGCATCCTGTGGGATCAAGATGGTCCGCCGCAGCGGGAAGCGTGGTGACTTCTGGGGCTGCAAGAACTTTCCTCGTTGCAAATCCACCTTGAGAGTTGCGGTTTGAAAATCAATAATTTGCTGTCAAAGCTACTTCAAGGGGATTGAATAGGGTGAAACGGGGTCAGCATCGCAATAACAGATGTCTTACTCCATCCCCCGCCTGATCCTCGTGGCAACTTCCACTTCATACTGATCCACCGCTTCCAGAAAGAAGCGGTGGATGTCTTCCGTCGTTATGGCGAGGCCGATGCTGTCGAAGCCTTCGTCGTCGGCATCCAGCGGCACGTTTCCTGCCAACACTTCCTTGGCGTATTCGCGCTGCCAGGCGGGGTCGGCTTGTGCGCCGGCGTCGAGGATGTCCTGCAAGGTCTTGCCGCGTTGCATGAGCGCCATCAGGTCGAACAGGTCGCGCGAGCGCACGCGTTGCGAGATGAGCCACGACTTCATGGCGAATATCGTGTCCTGGTGCGCGATGTCGAAGGCGGTTTTGCCCGCGATCCGCTTCATCCCGGCGAAGTGGCGGTAGGGCGTGTCGTTGCGCGCGAAGAAGGTGACTTTGACGCCGTCGATGACATGGTCGCGGCTTTGTGCGAGCAGGTCGATGCCGTTGATGCGCGCTTGCGAGAGTTTCCATGCCGGGGTGGCGAATTCGTGGTGCATGCCTTGCGCGCCGAGATGGGTGAGGATGGCATCGACGCGTTCCTTTGACATGGCAGCGGCGGGTAGCCAGAGATCAAGGTCTTCGCTGAGTCGGTGGCCGATCTGGATGGACAGTGCGGTGCCGCCGATCAGCACGAAGCCGTCCATCAGCGGTTCTTGCGCCAGTGCCAGAAACACGCGCCGGGTACGCTCGGGCATGAAGTCGAGTTTGATTGCGCTGTCTTTGCTCATGCGATTGCCCTCTCCCCCTGCCCTTCTCCCGCTTGCGGGCGAGGGGAGTCGTGCAGCGCTTTTTCGATGTTGGCGAGCATGCGGTTCAGCGCGGTGGCGGCGGCGGGGTTGCGCGCGGTGAATGCGGCGGCTGCGCGTTGCACGGGTTCGAGGCCGTAGCGCGCCGCGACCTTGGCGATGTCCTCGAACAGGCCGCGTTCGATCACCTTGGCGATCAGTGCATCGTCGCGCATGGCGGGGTTGCTCCAGTCGTAGGGGAAGGAGAGCGAGAGGGTTTGCGATTTGCGCGCGGCGGGCTGCGCAGCGGCGCGTGTCCGGGATGGTGCTTGCGGCACCTGGCTGGCGGCGACGATGCGGTTCAGCCGGTTCACGCCGATCTCTTTGACGGTGCCATTCTCGATGCCGATGATGGTGGCGCGCGACACATCGGCCAAGCGGGCCAGTTCGGCCTGGCTGATGCCGCGCTGCTGGCGCGCATGGCGTATCTGCTGCCCTGTGTTTTTGAGGTCGATCAACATGGCTGGGATGCTAGCGGGCGGGGTATGGAGTGTCAAATATATTTGACTTCATGCGTTTGCGGCGGATTTGTCGGGCGGGCGTGATTTGTTCGCTTTGCTACAAAACCGCGCATTGGAAATTCCATTGGAATCAACCCTGTGCCGGTTGGCTTGTTTCCTGCCAGTAGGAGGGCGTCAATACTCGTGAGCCATTGCCATGCAAGCCAAGGACATCGCCGAACTGCTGAACGAACCGGCCTGTACGGATAACAAGAAGGAGAAATCCGGTTGTGCGCGACCCAAGCCCGGTGTGACGGCGGGCGGCTGTTCGTTCGACGGGGCGCAGATCGCGCTGCTGCCGATCGCCGATGTTGCTCATATCGTGCACGGGCCGATCGCGTGTGCGGGCAGTTCCTGGGATAACCGCGGCACGCGTTCTTCCGGACCGACTTTGTATCGCATCGGCATGACCACCGATCTGACCGAACAGGATGTGATCATGGGGCGCGGCGAGAAGCGTTTGTTCCATGCCATCAAGCAGGCGGTCGACACGTATTCCCCCAAGGCTGAGTTCATCTATAAAAGCTTGCGGATGCACATCTCGGGTGCGTCGTGTGTGCGCTTGTGGTGCATGGGATGCAGGATTGGAGTCTATTCCATGTCGACAACGTGGAAATATCCCTGAAACAAACGCTTGGCATGCTGCTTGCTGTGAACAGAACGACGCCATGTGGCGCATGTCATCCAGGAGCAACCATGTCCAATACTGAAGTCTTTTTCAAATGGTCCACCGATTACAGCGTGGGCATCGCCACCATCGACCAGCAGCACCAGGAGCTGGTGAACATCCTCAACCGCCTGTTCATTGCGGTGTCGCAGCGCGAGGGCGACAAGGTGATCGCGGGCATCCTGGATGCATTGATGGCTTACACGCAGACGCACTTCGCTTTGGAGGAGCGTTTGCTACAGCAAGCTAAGTACAAGGATCTTGCTGCGCACAAGGAAGAGCATCGCAAGTTGCTCGATCAACTCGACCTGTTGTGCAAGAAACATATGCAGGAAGAAAAGCCCATCTATTTCGAGATGCTGAGCTTCCTCAAGCGCTGGCTGCGCGAGCACATCCAGGGCGTCGATACTTTGTATAGCGAGGATCTGCGTCGAGCCGGTTTCTCCACCGAGGTGTGGGCGCAGGATGCGGATGCGGCATTCGCGCGCATGTCCGAATCGCGCAAGTGGTGGGAGATCTGGAAAGCCGCTTGAGTCAGCGCGCGCATCCATGCCGCACATTCCGCAGCAGAGGTGAATGGCGGCTCGTACTTGTGGCACGAAGTTTGCTCGATAGAGATCGGGCAATCACGCAAGGAGGCAAACATGTCTGTGCGGAAAGTATTCTTTGAATGGCAGGACGCTTACAGCGTCAACATCCGGACTTTGGACGACCAGCATAAAGCGCTGGTCGACACGCTCAATCATCTGTTCATCGCCGCTTTTGAACACAAGGCCAATAGCGTCGTTGTTGACATGCTGCAAAAGTTGCAACGCTATTGCCAGGCGCACTTCGAGCTGGAGGAGCGTTTGCTACAGCAGATGTCGCACAAGGATGCGACCACGCACCGGCACGAGAATCGCAAGCTGCTGGAACAACTGGATAGTCTGCGCAAGAAGCACGAACAGGGCGACATGCCGGTCTATTTCGACATGCTGTACTTCCTGAAGACCTGGCTGGTGGGGCATTTTCGGGTCGTGGATAGCGGCGATCTGGTGAAGATCAGTTTCGCGGCAGGTGCATGGGAACAGAGTGCGAACGAAGTATTCGCCAGGCTGCATGCAGCCGGGCCGGAAGGCAGCTTGCGCCAGGCCGCCTGAGTCGCGGCGCTGGCGTAGCGCTCAGCGCGCGAAATCGATGCGTTCTACGCGGTAGCCGCGCTGCTCCAGCAGACGGGGGAGCGCGCTGTCGCCGAACATGTGCAGACTGCCCACGGCGGCGAACACCTGGCTGCCCTGTTGATGCAGCGCATCGATGCGTTCAGCCAGTGCCGGGTTGCGCTCGTCCAGCAGCTTGTGCATGAAGCGGCGTTGCGTCGGACTCTCCATGCATTCGCACCATTCTTCGTAGCGCGCGAGTTCGGCATAGTCCGAGCTTGCCCATACCTGTGCGATGTGACGCAGTTGCTTGCGGTCCTGCCCGCGCTCCATTTCGCCCAGCGATTCATCCACCAGTTTTTGCATCTCGTGCGGATCGTCCACCTTCAGCGTGGCGAGCTGCGATTCAGGCGTCTCCAGCGATACCACCTGTTTCTGTGCGCCGTGCCCCATGCCGGCGAGCACGGCATCGATGGCATAGGCCGCTTCCAGTCCATCCAGTCGGGCCTTCATCAAGGTGAGCGTGGTGATCTGCATCTCGGCAGGGTAGCGGGCGATCGCGTCATACGACAGGCAACTCGCCTGGGCTTGAAGGCGCAGGCGTTTCACCAGCGTAGCGGGCAGAGCGGGGGGGGCGGACAAGCCATTCAGGCTGCGGGCCATGCGTTGCCGGATGTCCGGGTCGAGCATGTCCAGCTCCAGCGCGATCACCTGGCTGCCTTGCACGGCTTGCATCACTTGCGGGCCGGGGAACATCCAATCGAACTTGGCGACATGTATCGTGCCGTACAGCCAGGAATCATGCCCATCCTTGCGAATGCGCCACAGGAAACCGCGGTCGCGTGCCTGTTGCATCGCTTCCTGCACCGCTTCTGGTGTGGGCTGGGCGGGCGGCGGCGGGCAGACGGGGGCTGCCAGTGCGGGGAAGGCGATCAGCAGCAGGCATGCGAAAAAGGAGCGCCAAGTGCAGGACATAAGGCCTCCGGGGCCGTGGATGGTGCCGCACGTTAACCCTTGATTCGCTCAGGGTCAATGCGCGTTTGCTACCTAGCTGCCCTTGTAGTGCGGCAGGAACTCGATGCCGGTGCGGCGCACCAGCTCGCGGTAACTGATCGGTTTGCCGGTCTTCGCCATGTCCTGATTGTCTACCCAATGTGCCCAGGCCTTGTTCGCCGAGGGATCGTAGATCAGCTTGAACAGGTGCTTGGGCACCCATACCCGGTTGGGGCCGATGGTGGCAGGGGCGGCATCGAACACCGGTCCGCTGATGACATACACATCGCCTTGCGCACGCAGCACATACTGGCGCGTCGCTTTCTCGATCTTGGCCCAGACCTTGCGATTGTTCTGCGGTGCCTGCGGCACCATGTTGGCAAGCGAGAAACTCTGCGCCATGGCTTCCGGCGTCGTCATGTCGGCGGCGGGCGCCATGTGCCCGCGGTCATAGCCGGAATCCTTATAGTCATCCAGCTCGGCGCGCTCCGCACGCGGCAGGCGCGCATCGGCGAAGAATTTGTCCTTGCGCTTCTGATGGGCTGCTTGCAGGGTCTGCCGGTTCAATCGCTCCGCCACATACAACGGCGTGCGGCTCTTGCCCGAATGCAGGATGGCGAACGCATTGAAGCAGAGCGAACGCGCCTTCAGCTCTTCCTGCTGGGCAATCACCGGCGGCTGCTGGTCGGCGAATACCTGCTGGCATTGCGCGAAGTCACCCGGATGGGCGAAGACGGGGAAAGCAAGGACGAAGCTGGCGAGGAAAGTCAGGAGCAGACGCTGCATGGCATGACCGCGAATGAAAAAAGGCGCGCGATTCTAGCGGGAATCGCGCGCCCTTTAGCCCTGTCTACAGCAGGGCTTATCCGGCTATCTGAGGCGCAGCAGGCGTCCCCCGAACTGGTGCAAAGCCAACCCCAGCACGATGCTGGCCGTGCCCAGCCACACCTGCGGCAGCACCGTTTCGTCGTTCAACGCATGGCCGAGCAGCAGCGCCATCACCGGCGTGATGAGGGTGATCAGCGCGACGCGGGCGGTGTCCATGTGCTTGATCAGGTAGTAATACAGCGCGAAGCCCAGCACCGAACCGAACACGCCCAGATACAGCGTGGCGGCGATGGATTGCTGCGGCGCGTCGTGCGGCAGGTGGCCGTCCAGTGCAACCCACGCCAGCAGGAACAGCGGCAGCGAGACGGTCAGCGTGCCGCAGGTCATCGCCAGCGGTGGGCTGTCGTCGCCGATGCGCTTGATCCACACCAGTCCCAGCGACTGAGCGGTCACCGCGCACAACAAGGTGAGCACGCCGATACCGGCGCCGCTGCCCAGATCGAGACCGCCGTGGAACACCAGGAACAGGCCGAACAATCCCAGCAGCATGCCCAGCAGCTTGTTCAGGGTGAGCGCCTCTTCTTCCAACCACAGCATGGCGCCTACGCTGGTGATCAGCGGCGACAGGCCGAACAGCACGGCGATCATGCCCGAGCTGACGTATTGCGCCGACCAGTAGGTGAGCGCCATCGCCAGGAACATGCTCAGTCCGCCCACGGCATACGCTTGCAGGGCCTTGCGGTGCAGCGGGAAGCGGATGCGGAACAGTGCCAGCAGGGCGATGCACAGCAACACGCCGATGGCCATGCGCGCAAAGACCGCGAAGCTGAAACCGATGCCGAGCGAGCTCCACTTGATGGCGAGCGGCGTGGTGGACCAGATGAGGACGACCGAAACGAATGCTGCCGGTAACGACATGATGTTCTCCATGACCCTATGCACAAGCCGTCCGCGCGGGCCGAGATACGGACGGTAAAAACAAAAAGGCCACAGAGGGAAATCTGTGGCCTTGGGGGAATCCGCTGCTACTTCTGGATGCTGCTTACTGCGAACCTCCCGGGCCACTGCGCGCAATGCGCCATACCGCGCGCTTCAGCGCTGCGGGCATCGGTCGTACATTGCAGTGGTGGAGGGACATGAATTTCATGGGGCGGATTATGGTCATGCCGCAGGAGGCGCGTCAACCTGGTTCTGCCGGACTTATTGTGCGCACGGGTGAATGGCAGTAGCGGAATCCATGCACTGGCTTTAACATTTCCATAATGTTGGAAATGTAGAATCCTGGATGGGAGGTAGTCGTGAAGATAGAGATCGCGGTGACAGCCTTGTCGGCGCTGGCGCAGGAGACGCGTCTTTCGCTGTTCCGCCTGTTGGTGCGGGCGGGCAAGGACGGGGTGGCAGCAGGGGCGCTGGGCGAGCGGTTAGGCATCCCGCCGGCGACCTTGTCGTTCCATCTGAAGACGCTGGCGCAGGCCGGGCTGGTCAAGTCGCGCACCGAAGGGCGCTTTGTGATCTACAGCGCGCACTACGCGCAGATGGACAAGCTGATCGCCTACCTCACCGAACATTGCTGCGCGGGCGATGCCGCGCAATGCGCACCTCTCAATAAATGTTGAAACAAAGGAAGATCATGAGCGAGCAGACATACAACGTATTGATACTTTGCACCGGCAACTCCGCGCGCAGCATCCTGGGCGAGGTGTTGTTCAACACGCTGGGCAAGGGCCGCTTCAAGGCCTATAGCGCCGGCAGCAAACCGGCAGGGCGCGTCAATCCGGGCGCACTGGAATGGCTGGAAGCGAACGGCCACAGCACGGCAGGCCTGCGCAGCAAGAGCTGGGACGAGTTCGCGGCACCCGGTGCGCCGCACTTCGATTTCATCTTCACCGTGTGCGACAACGCGGCGGGCGAAGTGTGTCCGATCTGGCCGGGCCATCCGATGACCGCACACTGGGGCATTCCCGATCCCGCGCACATCGAAGGCGACGAAGCGCGCCGTGCCGCCTTCAAGCAAGCCGCCACCCAACTGGCGCGCCGCATCGAGTTGTTCATGCAACTGCCCATCGCCAAGCTGGACCGGTTGGTGCTGAAGGAAAAGATGGCCGAGATCGGTCGCCTTCAGGATTGAGGATATGAGTCTGTTCGAACGTTACCTCACGCTGTGGGTGTTCCTGTGCATCATCGTCGGCGTGCTGCTGGGGCAGGCGCTGCCCGAACCGTTCCGCTGGCTGGGCGGGCTGGAAGTCGCCCGCGTCAACATCCCGGTCGGCCTGCTGATCTGGGTGATGATCGTGCCCATGCTGTTGCGTATCGACTTCGGCGCTTTGCACCAGGTGCGCAAGCACTGGCGCGGCATCGGCGTCACGCTGTTCATCAACTGGGCGGTGAAGCCGTTCTCCATGGCCTTGCTGGGCTGGCTGTTCATCCGCCATTTCTTCGCGCCGTATCTGCCGGCAGAGCAGCTCGACAGTTACATCGCCGGTCTGGTGTTGCTGGCCGCCGCCCCGTGCACCGCGATGGTGTTCGTGTGGAGCCGCCTGGTGAACGGCGAACCGTTGTTCACGCTGTCGCAGGTCGCGCTCAACGACACCATCATGGTGTTCGCCTTCGCGCCCATCGTGGCTTTGCTGCTCGGACTGTCGGCCATCGTCGTGCCGTGGGATACGTTGCTGACTTCCGTCGCGCTCTACATCGTGTTGCCGGTGTTGCTGGCGCAAGCCTGGCGCAAGGCGCTGCTGAAGCGCGGCGAAGCCGCCTTGCAGCGTGCGCTGGAAAAAATCGGCCCGCTCTCCATCGCCGCGTTGCTGCTGACACTGGTGTTGCTGTTCGCCTTTCAGGGCAAGGCCATCGTCGAGCAGCCGCTGATCATCCTGATGCTGGCCGTGCCCATCACCTTGCAGGTGTACTTCACCTCCGGCCTGGCTTACTGGCTCAATCGCCGCTGCGGCGAGGCGCATTGCGTGGCCGGGCCTTCCGCGCTGATCGGCGCATCCAACTTCTTCGAGCTGGCGGTCGCCGCTGCCATCAGCCTGTTCGGCTTTGAGTCGGGCGCGGCGCTGGCGACGGTGGTCGGCGTGCTGATCGAAGTGCCGGTGATGTTGAGCGTGGTGTATCTGGTGAAACGCAGCAAGGGCTGGTACGAAAAAGACGTCGCATAAGCGGCGTTAAGACTGCACCACCGTCGGATGGTGCAGTCCGCAGGCTACTTCAGCGGCAGATAGACATCCGTCAGCAATTCATGCTCGGGTGTGTCCGGCATCAGGTTCAGGTAGTGGAAGAACAGCGGGAAATCGCGCAGCTCTTCGCCGCTTTCCGGCAGCCAGTCGCGGTACAGGTAATACGCCGCTTCACCGATGCGCTGGTGCGAGCCGCGATGGCGCACCACCGCGCAGCGACCGGCCGGGATGCACTTGTTGATCACCCCTTGCGGATTGGCCGGCACGGCGGCCATCACCGAGCCGCAGATATCGAAACGGAAATCCGCCGGGGGCGTGGTGTCCGGATTGTCGTAGACGATGCCGAAGGTGTCGCTGGTCTGCACCGGCGACAGGCCGCTCGTCTTGCGCCAGTCGATGAATATCTTCACCGAATCGTTGACCAGGTCGGGCGGGCCGCGATGCTCCAGTACCGCGATGGGGGTCTCCTCGAACCCCCAGATCTTCACTTCCATGGGTGTACTCCTGTCTAGATTGGGGAACCGGTAACGCTCGTTCCAAGGTTGCCACTTCGGCTGTTGCCTGAACTCGGAGGGCGTCTGGCCGAAGGTGTTCTTGAACGCGCGCGAGAACGATTCCGGGTTCTCGAAACCGGCATCCAGCGCAATGTCGGTGATCCGTTCCAGCGTGTTGAAGACCAGCCGGTAAGAGGCCCGCTTCAACCGCATCAACTGGATATAGCGCATGACGCTGATGCCGCAGTAATCGGAGAACTGACGATGGAAATGGAACTTCGAGAAATGCGCGACCTGACTCAGCTGTTCCACCGACAACGCCTCATCCAGATGGTGGTCGATGTAATCGAACACCTTCCTGAAGCGCGTCGCGTACAAGTCTGCTCTCGATGTATTCACTGTCGTATCTCCTTGGGGCGGCAAGATACCTTGCGAAGAGACAATCGGCCTGACCGCGATTGCGCATCTTCGGATCGGGCGCGCGAACCGCCGCTCAATCGGATCGGGCGGTCACTGTTGCGAAGCCGCCATGGTGCATCACCTCCCGCAGCAGTAGCAGCTTCAGCACCGATAACGGTGCGGTCGATACCTGATGCAGCCTGGCAGGGGAGCCGCTGGCGATATCCGCCAGCTGATTGAACCGTGTCTCTATCGCAGCGACCGGGACTGGCTCCCCTGCGCTTGCGAGACCGTGCAGGATGTCGCCCCACCCGGCTTCTACAACCACCAGAGCGGCACGATCCGGCAGGGCGCGCAGCGCCGGCATGAGCAGGTCTTCGATTGCCGCGATCACCGCTTCGACCTTGGCGGCCGTGAGCGGCCCCTGCGTCAGCAGCTTGTGCGCATCGGCAAGCGATCCCACAGGGATGCGCTGTCCGGCCTGCCTGCCGGACAGGACGCGCAAGGAAATGGCTCTGTCTGCCATATGCAACTCGATGGTATTCATATGCTCACGGCGCCGCATGAATTCACGGCCATGGTAGCAAGGCAGGCACCGAAGAGGTGGCCGGTATGCGATTCGACTGCCAGGGGCGCGGCGCTCCACCCATTGACGTAACCGTGGTCATGTCCTGCATGGTTACGGTAGCATTGCCGCCCGTTTTTATCGGCCGGGCTTCCCGGCTCATCACTTCCCATGTCTGTTGACGTTCCCGCCCGCGCCTGCGGCATCGATTTCGGTACCTCCAATTCCACGGCCGGCTGGCTGCGTCCTGAGCACACTCCGCTGCTGGCGCTGGAAGATGGCAAAGTCACCTTGCCCTCGGTGATCTTCTTCAATGCCGACGAGAACTCGGTCAGTGTCGGCCGCGCCGGCCTCAACGAATATCTGGAAGGTTATGAAGGCCGCCTGATGCGCGCCTTGAAGAGCCTGCTGGGCAGCAGCCTGATGGATGGCAAGACCGAGGTGCAGGGGCGCGCGCTGACCTACAAGGAATTGCTCGCCCGCTTCATCGCCGAACTCAAACGACGGGCCGAGACGGCGGCGGGCCGCTCGTTCGACCAGGCCGTGTTCGGGCGGCCGGTGTTCTTCGTGGACGACGACACGGAGGCCGACCGCAAGGCCGAGGCGACCCTGGAGGCCATCGCGCGCGCCACCGGCTTCCGCGAGGTGAGCTTCCAGTACGAACCCATCGCCGCAGCCTATCACTACGAACGGCAGATCGACCGTGAAGAACTGGTGCTGATCGCCGACATCGGTGGCGGCACCTCGGACTTCTCATTGATCCGACTCTCGCCGCAACGCGCGCGGCTCGCGGATCGGCGCGACGACCTGCTGGCCAACGGCGGCGTGCACATCGGCGGCACCAACTTCGACCGGCAACTGAGCCTGGAAGGCGTGATGCCGCTGCTCGGCTATGGCAGCCAGCTCAAGAGCGGTCTGGCGATGCCCAACAGCTACTACTTCAACCTCGCCACCTGGCACACCATCAATCAGGCTTACACCCGCCGTACCTGGGCCGACCTGCAAGAGCTGTACCTGGATACGCAGTCGCCCGAAGCCCTGGACCGCCTGCTCAAGCTGGTCCGCGAACGCGCCGGCCATTGGCTGGCGGTGCAGGTGGAAGAAGCCAAGATCGCCCTCTCCGCCGGCGATAGCGCGACGCTGCGTCTGGATCGGCTGGAACCCGGATTGCGCCACACGCTGACCCGCATCGAGTTCGAACGATCTGCGGCGCAGTTGGTGGACAAGATCGGCAACACGCTGAGCAGCTTGCTGGCCGATGCCGGTGTGCAAGGTGAGGCGGTGGATACCATTTTCTTCACCGGCGGCGCCAGCGGCGTGCCGATGCTGCGCGAACGCCTGGCCGCGATGCTGCCCCAGGCCCGGCGCATGGAAGGCGACCTGTTCGGCAGCATCGGCGCCGGCCTCGCGGTCGAGGCGCAACGACGCTTTGGTTGAGGCTGTCAGTGGCTAATTAAAAGGCGGTTACTCGGCGCAGCAGCGCAATCATGGACGATTGATGGTGATACCGGATCATTAACTTGGTAAGGGGCAATGAGCGAAACATATTGCATCGGACGGTGGGGTCTCATCGCGGTGCAGTTGATGAACCAGTTCGGCATGATCGGCGTGCCGACCAGTGACGACGGGGCGGCGGCCAAGCCGACCGCAGGGCGTTATGTCGGATCGTTGCGCTGATCATGACCGCGCCCTCTTGAAGCCATCCGATTCGATGACCTTGCAAAAGGTCACCATCACTTCCGGGTCGTGCTTGCGGCGGTTCTCCTCGTGCAGGATATCCATGATCTGTTCATGTGTGCGGGCACGGTGATAGCTGCGGGTCACCGCCATCGCGTCGTAACTGTCGGCGATGGAGATGATGCGCGAACAGATCGGAATGTCCTGGCCATGCAGGCCGTCCGGGTAACCTGAACCGTCGAAATGTTCGTGGTGGTGGCGAATGACGCGCGCCGCCCTTTCGGAGGCCTGGAGTCCTGTGGCGCGGATGATGTCCGCACCGATCGCAGAATGGTTCTTCATGTGCTCCCACTCGCTCGCAGAGAGTGCGCCCTCTTTCATCAGGATGCGGTCCGGCACGCCTATCTTGCCGATGTCATGGAATGACGCCGCGAGCTCCACGGCTTCTATATCCTGGCTGGAGAGGCCGTGATGGCGTGCGATGGCGGTTGAGAGCTCGCATACGCGATCGGAGTGCAGTCGGGTCGGTTGGTCGCGGTAGTTGAGTGCGACAGCCAGCGCCTTGGTGTAGGCATGCAGCGCTTTCAGTGCGGGATCGTTCGGTTCCATGCATGCCTCCTTGTGCTGGTGGGCGAGGGCCGATTGTCGGCCCGGAACGGCAAACATACAAGTCCATGGAGGCCGCGCGCGGCGTCACTGCGCCAGGCGCAGCCAATCCACGTTATAGACCTCCGGGATCGCACCGGGGCGCATCTCGGGCGAGCTGCCGATGCGGCAGCTCGCGGCATCCAGCCCTTGTTGCCATTCGCGGAAACGCAGCATGCGCACCGGGGCCATCACGCACGCCGGGCGCTCGAAGGGGTGGCCGAAGCGGAACAGCAGATGGCCGATCTCGTGCGCCAGATAAGCGCCGGAAAGTTCGGCCGCTTGCTGCGACGTGTAGCGTTCGCCGCCGCGCAGTTGCGTACTCAATGCGGAATCGTCGGTGAACGGGAAGGTGCTCCAGAACACGAATGAGCCATAGCGTCCCTGCCGGCTGTAAGTGGTGGTGCCCACCGTCAGGCCGCCGCGTATCGCGGTATGGATGTCCACGCCATCGTCTTCCGCGCTGGCGATCAACTGGTTGGTGATGACGATGTCGTAAGGCAGTTCGCCATAGCCCAGCGTGTCCCAATCTATCCATTCGTTATATGGCGAGGCGTCCAGCACCGGTTGGCCGTCCAGGGCCGGCAGTGTGCGCCAGGCTTGCAGGCGCGTCAGCATCACCTCCGTGAGCTGCATGCTGAAATCGCGCAGGCTGGCCGGCCGCGCTGCGGCGGGCAGGTAAGGCCGCGCATAGGAATAGGCTTCATCGAGCGAAGTGTGGTTGGCGCGCAGGGTCGCCAGCAGGCCGTGCGCGATGCGCCGGGGATCGCCGTGGCCGGATTTGAAGTCGTAGATCGATGGAGCGCGCGCCGCGCGCACGGCAGGCGGGATGCGCGCGAACAGGTGGGCCACATCGGTCTGCGCGATCTCGCTGAATCGCAGCGTCACGCCGAAATGTTCATGCGCGGTGGCTTGTGCGGCAGCCAACAGGGTGTGCAGCTGGGCATCGCTCATGCGCGGCAAGCGCGGATTGTCTGCACGCACGATCCGCAGCGGGATCACCGCATCGCGTTCGATGTGGGGAAGCGGCTGTTGTTGCCAGGGGGCCTGCGGGGCGGTGCAGCCGCCCAGCGTCAGGCAGGCCGCGAGCACGCACAACCAGGTTTTCATTCGTGGCGGTTCACAGCCCCAGGATCAGCAGCACGCCGGCCGCCGTGGCGAGGATCGCCATCAGCATGCTCATGCCGGAGAAACTCAGGTGCAGCAAATGGGACAGACCGTTGAGGATGAGCCAGGCGCCGAGCGCCAGCGTGCCGAAACTTCTTTTCATGTCGCCACTTTCACGATGGATGGGATGGCGCGCAGTGTAGCCAAAGCGCGCCAGGGCGCACAGTCTTTTACGGAGCGGGCGGACGAACCAAGGCAGGGGGGAGCTTGTGTGATAATCCGCGCGTGATGCGGCACAGTCGCATTGCGACAAAGCGGGCGGGAATTTGCGGCGACATTGTCGTATCTGCGCGAATCGGCTTGTACGCTACAAGCGTTTTGCCAATATGGGCGCGCGAGGGAAGGCTGGCATTGCTTTTGCTGCTTATCCTGTGATGATCGTCGGAGGAATATGGAATGAAAAAGATCTTATGGTTGGGTGCACTGCTGTTGACGGTGCCAAGTGTGCAGGCGGGTGAAGTGCGCGTGGCGGTGGCGGCGAACTTCACCGCGCCGATGCAGGAGATCGTGCCCTTGTTCGAACAAGCGAGCGGTCACAAGGTGAGCTTGAGCTTCGGCTCCACCGGCAAGTTCTACGCGCAGATCAAGCAGGGGGCGCCCTACGATGTGTTCGTCGCGGCCGATACCAGGACGCCGCAGAAACTGGACGGCGACGGGCTGGCCGTGCCGGGATCGCGTTTCGTGTATGCGCTGGGCAAGCTGGTGCTGTGGAGTGCGCAGCCGGGCGTAGTCGATAGCCAAGGCGCCGTTCTGCGCAAAGGCGATTTCAACAAGCTCGCCATCGCCGATCCCAAGCTGGCGCCTTATGGGGCTGCCGCACAGCAGACGCTGGAAGAACTTGGGCTGTGGCAAGTGGTGCAAGCCAGGCTGGTGCGCGGCGACAACATCACGCAGACCCGGCAGTTCGCCGCCACCGGCAATGCCGAGCTGGGCTTCATCGCGCTGTCGCAGATCACCAAAGCGGGCAAGGTGCGTGAAGGTTCCTGGTGGATCGTGCCGTCGCACTACTACGCACCCATCGAGCAGAGCGCAGTGCTGCTGTCGAATGCCGCCGATGCGGAAGCGGCACAGGCTTTCCTCGCTTTCCTCAAGGGGCCGCAGGCCGCAGCCGTGATCCGCAGCTACGGCTACGAACTGCCGTGATCGATCCGTCATTCCCGCGCAGGCGGGAATCCAGTCGGTTCAATATTCCCCGCACAGCAGGACAAAGCCAAAATATGTTGTCCGCTTCGCGGAATTGTTTTGATAGCTGGATTCCCGCTTGCACGGGAATGACGGTGTAAAAAGAGAGTAAGGAAAACATCTTGACCCCCGAAGACCTGCAAGCTGTAACCCTCACGCTCAAGCTGGCGAGCGTGAGCACTGTCGTCCTGCTGGGCATCGCTACGCCGCTGGCCTGGTGGCTGGCGCACAGCGAGCGCTGGTACAAGGGCATCGTCGCCGCCGCCGTGGCGCTGCCGCTGGTGCTGCCGCCGACCGTGCTGGGTTTCTATCTGCTGTGGCTGATGGGGCCGCAGGGTATGGTGGGCGAACTCACGCGCGCACTCGGCCTTGGCGCATTGCCGTTCACCTTCTCCGGCCTGGTGGTCGGCTCGGTGTTGTTCTCGCTGCCGTTCGCGGTGCAGCCGATCCAGAACGCATTCGAAGCGATAGGCAAACGTCCGCTCGAAGTGGCGGCCACCTTGCGAGCCTCGCCGTGGGACCGTTTCGTCAGCGTCGCATTGCCTTTGGCGCGCCCCGGTTTCCTCACCGCGATCATCCTCGCCTTCGCGCACACCGTGGGCGAGTTCGGCGTGGTGCTGATGCTGGGCGGCAGCATCCCCGGCGAGACGCAAGTACTGTCGGTCGCCATCTACACCCACGTCGAAGCGATGGAATATAGCGAGGCGCACTGGCTGGCGGGCGGCATGGTGCTGTTCTCCTTCCTGGTGTTGCTCGGCCTGTACCGCGTGGGCGGCAATTGGTCCAAGGGGGCGCGATGAGCGGCATCCGCGCACAGTTCAAATTGCAGCGCGACAGCTTCGCGCTGGACGCGGCATTCGAAGCGCCGATGCGCGGCGTCACCGCGATATTCGGTCACTCCGGTTCCGGCAAGACCACGCTGCTGCGCTGCATCGCCGGGCTGGAGCGCGCTCCCGGCGCGCTGCAGGTGAACGGCAGCACGTGGCAGGACGACAAGACCTTCGTGCCGGTGCACCAACGCGCATTGGCGTATGTGTTCCAGGAGGCGAGCCTGTTCCCGCACCTGTCGGTACGCGCCAATCTGGAATATGGCTATCGGCGCATCGCGCCTGCGCAGCGCAAAGTGCAACCGGCGCAGGTGATCGAATGGCTGGGCCTGTCGCATCTGGTCGAGCGGCGCGATGCGCAGAGCCTGTCGGGCGGTGAACGCCAGCGCGTGGCCATCGGTCGCGCGCTGCTGGTCAGCCCCGAGCTGTTGCTGATGGACGAACCGCTGTCCGCACTCGACACAGGCAGCAAGCAGGAGATCCTGCCTTACCTGGAACGGCTGCACCGCGAGCTGGATATCCCCGTGTTCTATGTGAGTCACGCGATGGATGAGGTCGCGCGGCTGGCCGACCATCTGGTGCTGATGGAACAAGGCAAAGTCATCGCCAGCGGCGCGCTGCATGACACTTTGTCGCGCCTCGATCTGCCCATTGCGCACTTCGATGATGCCGGTGCGGTGATCGAAGCCTGCCTTGCGCAGCACGACGAGAAATATCACCTGAGCCGTCTCGACTTCGCTGGCGGTGAACTGTGGGTGGGCAAGGTCGCGCAACCGTTCGGCACCATGATGCGAGCCCGCGTGCTGGCACGCGACGTGAGCATCGCCACGCAGGCGCCGCACGGCAGCAGCATCAACAACATCCTCAATGCGCGCATCGAAGAGATCTGCGACGAAGGCGCGGACAAGGTGATGGTGAAACTGCGTGTGGGCGAGTCGCAGCTATTGCTGTCGCGCATCACGCGCCGCTCGCGCGACCAGCTCGGTCTGCATGTGGGGACGACCGTATTCGCTCAAGTCAAAAGTGTGGCATTGATGTCTTAAGACTACGGTCGCCGAGGCGCTGACGGCGGGATCAGAAACTCGCGGAATCGATCTTCAATTTGTCGAAGAACTCGCGCGGGATGGAATCGGTGTCGTTCCAGTCGGCACTACGTTGCTGATGTATCGGCAGGCCGGCCTGCGGGTCGGCGCATTTGGCAGTCGGGGCAGGCTGCATGGCGCGTGCGCGTTTGCGCTCCTCGTCGGCTTCGATGGCCATCACCGGGAACACCATCAGGGAAGAAAGCAGCACAGCAGCAAGGGCGATCTGGAATTGCATGTTCGTATTCTCTTGTCGGTCATGGGCACGTCGCCCACGCCGACATCGACCGTGGCGGGAACGGATCGGTTCCCTGCTTCCCGTATCTGCGCTGGGGATACTCCCGTTTCAGCGGCGCTGCAACACCAGCCAGATGCCGCCGATGATCAGCACGCTGGCGATGAGCAGGTCGCGCGTGAGCGCTTCGTCGAGGAAGGCGATGCCGCCGAGCGCCGCCAGCACCGGGGCGCTGAGTTGCACGGTGGAGGCGGTCATCGCGCGCATGTGTTGCAGTACGCGATACCACAGCACATAGCCCAACGCTGAGGTCACCGCACCGGACAGCACGGCATAGGCGATGCCGCGCGTATCGAGTTGCATCCATGGCAGGGCGAGCAAAGACAGCAGCAAGGTGAACGGCACGGCGCGCAGGAAGTTGCCCGCTGTCGCCGCCGCCGGATGCGGCTGGCCGCGCCCCCACAAGGAATACACACCCCACGCCACGCCGCTGGCCAGCATCAGCACGGCATCGCCGAGCGCAGGCGCCTCCACGCCCGGCAACACCAGCACCAGCAAACCGCTCACCGCTGCGACGAAGCCCACCGTCTGCCAGCCGCGCAGGCGCTCGCCGGCGCGGAAACCGGCGATCAGCATGGTGGCCTGCACCGCACCGAACAGCATCAATGCGCCGGCGCCGGTGTTGATGGTGCGATAGGCGTAGGACAGCGTCGCTGCGTAGAGGAACAGGGCCAGCGCACTGCGCCAGCTGCCGTGTTGCAACGGCGCCTGTCGCTGCACGCGCATCAGCAGCCACAGCATGGCCGCCCCGGCCAGCAGGCGCAGCGTGGTGAAGCTGGCGGCGTCGATGCCGGTCTCCTTCAGCGCCATGCGGCACAGCAGCGAGTTCGCCGCGAACGCGATCATGGTGACGAGGGTGGCGAGGATCAGCAGCGGTTTGCCGTCGCGCATGGTCGGGAGACGATGGAAAAAGAGGACGGCACGGTAATGAATGCCGCAGCACAGCGCAAGCCGCACAGCCGTTTCAGCCTATACTCGCCGCGCTATCAAACAGGAGGAAAGACATGCGCATATTGCACACCATGCTGCGGAGCGGCGATCTGGACCGTTCCATCGATTTCTATACCCAGGTGCTGGGCATGCGCTTGCTGCGCCGCCACGATTATCCAGAGGGCAAGTTCACGCTGGCCTTCCTCGGCTATGGCGACGAGCGCGAACAGGCGGTGATCGAGCTGACCTATAACTGGGGTGTCGCGCAATACGAGCTGGGTAACGGTTTCGGCCATATCGCCATCGAGGTGGATGACGTGTATGCCGCGTGCGACGAGATCAAGCGGCGCGGCGGCAAGGTGGTGCGCGATGCCGGGCCGATGCACGGCGGCACCACCATCATCGCTTTTGTGGCTGATCCGGATGGCTACATGATTGAGTTGATAGGGAAAAAAGCCTGAGGCAAAAGCCCATACAAATCATATGGATGATTGACTATTACAGTCAGTTTTGGCACTATCGCGCGCGCTCGTCACCGGCCAAGCGCGTGCACCCCGCTGCTGGTCTATATGTGGCGCCGTATAACCCCCATTCGGCCCCTGGCCTGAATGCTCAGGCGACGCTCCCATGCTCTCGTCTCGGCAACATAATTAAATAATATAGATAGAGAGAGCAGCATGTCCTATATGAACGAATTGAGTGCCATCGGTAATCCCGCGAACCCCAAGGGGAACGCCTGGGAAGGCTTCGCTGCCGGGGCATGGCAGACTGCTATCGATACGCAGGACTTCATCGCGCGCAACATCCGCCCTTGGACGGGCGACGATGCCTTCTTGGTCGATGCCACCGACCGCACCAAGCGCCTGATGGTCAAGGTCGAAGAAGTGCTGCGCGCCGAACGCGCTGCCGGCGGTGTGTTGGGCGCCAGCCTGGAGCCGAGCGCGATCCTGGCGCATGCACCGGGTTTCATCGACAAAGACAACGAGATCATCTTCGGTTTGCAGACCGAAGCGCCGCTCAAGCGCGGCATCCATCCGCGCGGCGGCTTGCGCGTGGTCAAGCAGGCACTGGCCGAGCATGACCTGGAGGCCTTGCCCGAGCAGGTCGAGAAGGCTTTCAGCAGCTGGGCCAAGACCCACAACCAGGCCGTGTTCGATGCCTATCCGGCCGATGTGCTGGCGGCGCGCAAGGCCATGATCATCACCGGCCTGCCGGATGCCTACGGCCGCGGTCGCCTGATCGGCGATTTCCGCCGCGTCGCGCTGTACGGCGTGGACGTGCTGGAGCGCGCCAAGCAGGCCGACAAGGCCGCCATCGGCGCCAAGGACGAACTGAGCGCGGAAGACATCGAGGCGCTGGGCGAACTGGGTGAACAGATCCGTGCGCTGCACGAGCTGAAGGCGCTCGGCCTGGCCCACGGTTGCGACCTGTCGCGCCCGGCCAGCGATGCGCGCGAAGCGTTCCAGTGGCTGTATCTGGCCTATCTCGCCGCCGCCAAGCAGAGCGACGGCGCCGCGACCTCCATCGGTCGCATCGGCGGTTTCCTCGACATCTATATCGAGCGCGACATGGAACGCGGCCTGCTGGATGAGGCGGGTGCACAGGAACTGTGGGACCAGCTGACCATCAAGCTGCGCCTGATCCGTTTCATGCGCACCAAGGCCTTCGACGAGCTGTTCTCGGGCGACCCCACCTGGGTCACCATCAGCCTGGGTGGCATGGGGATGGATGGCCGTCCCATGTGCTCCAAGTCCGATTTCCGCGTGCTGCATTGCCTGTCCACGCTGGGCCCGTCGCCGGAACCGAACCTGACCGTGCTGTGGTCGCAGAGCCTGCCGGACGGTTTCAAGAAGTTCGTGACCAAGATGTCCATCGCCTCGCGCGCCATCCAGGTCGAGAACGACGACCTGATCCGCCCCGAGCATGGTTCCGACGCGGCGATCTCCTGCTGCGTGTCGCCGATGGCGGTGGGCAAGTCGATGCAGTATTTCGGCGCGCGCTGCAACCTGCTGAAGACCCTGCTGCACGCCATCAACGGCGGCCGCGACGAAGTGAGTGGCGAGCTGTGCGCACCGGGCTTCGCGCCGGTCAGCGGCGACTACCTCGACTTCGACGACGTGAAGGCGCGCTTCGAAGCGATGATGGCGCGCACCGCCAAGGTGTACATGAAGGCGCTCAACATCATCCACCAGTCGCACGACCTGCATGCCTACGAGGCTATCCAGTTCGCACTGCACGACACCGACCTGCATCGCACCATGGCCTGCGGCATCGCCGGTCTGTCGCATGTGGCCGATTCGTTGTCCGCCATCAAGTACGGCAAGGTGCGCGTGCTGCGCGACGCGAGCGGCCTCATCACCGGCTACGTGAACGAAGGCGGCGCCTTCCCGCGCTACGGCAACAACGATGCGCGCGTCGATGACCTGGCCGTGTGGGCGGCACAGAGATTCATGGCCGAGCTGCGCAAGCTCAAGGCGCGCCGCAATGCCGTGGTGACGCAGAGCGCGCTCACCATCACCTCCAACGTGGTGTACGGTCAGCACACCGGCGCCAGCCCGGATGGTCGCGTCGGCGGCACGCCGTTCGCGCCGGGCGCCAACCCCTCCAATGGCGCCGAGCTCAACGGCTTCGTCGCGGCGGGCGCTTCGGTGGCCAAGATCCCGTTCAGCGATTGCGCGGACGGTATCTCGTGGACCGTCTCCTTCGCGCCTTCTTCGCTGGGCCGCACGCCGCAAGAGCGCGTGGACAACCTCGCCAGCTTCTGTGACGGTTACATGAGCATGGGCGGCTACCACGCCAACCTCAACGTGATCGACCGCGAGACGCTGATCGATGCCGACCAGCATCCCGAGAAATATCCCAACCTGTGCGTGCGCGTGTCGGGCTACTGCGTGCTGTTCCATCGCCTGACCCCGGCCCAGCGCCAGGATGTGATCAGCCGCACCTTCCACGCGCGTTGATGCAAGCACGGCAGGACGAACTGCGCGGCTTCGTGCTCTCGCATGAGAGCGCGGGCGCGCTGGACGGCCCCGGCCTGCGCCATGTCATCTTCCTTTCCGGCTGCCAGATGCGCTGCCACTATTGCCACAACCCCGAGTCGTGGCGCGCCGGGCATGGCGCCTGGGTGACGGCGAGCGAGGCGCTGGCCAAGGTCGCCGGACTGGCAAGCTTCTACCGCAACGGCGGCGGCATCACCCTGTCCGGCGGCGAGCCCTTGCTGCAAGCCGAGTTCTGCCATGCGCTGGCGCAGGGCGCCAAAGACATGGGCATGCATGTCGCGCTGGATACCAACGGCGAGCTGCACGCCAACCTGCCGGATGCCTTCTTCGATCCCATCGACCTGCTGCTGCTCGACATCAAGCATTCGGACCCGGTGGCACACAAGGCGCTGACCGAGCGCGAACTGGCACCCGTGCTGGAATGCGCGCAACGCATGTCCGCGCTGGGCAAAGAGATCTGGGTGCGCCATGTGGTGGTGCCGGGTCAGACCGATGCCAGTGATCACTTCGAACGACTGGCTGTATTGCTCCAGGCCATCCCTACGCTGACGCGCGTGGACCTGTTGCCCTTCCATGCGATGGGTTCTTTCAAATGGGAGTCGGTGGGCATGGTCGACCCGCTGGCCGGCGTCGATGCGCCGAGCGACGAGGTCATGGCGACCGCGCGCGTCATCCTGCGCCGCGCGCTGCCTGCTATCCACATCGTGTGAGAAAAAATCCGTGAGCGGGTGTCGGCGCGACGTCTGCCCGAGTTAGAATCGCCGGCCTTTCATCAAACCGAAGTCATCGTCATGTGGTTCAGGAATCTGCTCGTCTATCGTCTCTCCAACTGGAATTTCTCCGCCGACACTCTGCAAGCCAAACTGGCTGAACATGCTTTGCAGCCGTGCTCCGGCATGGAGTCGCAGCGCATGGGCTGGGTGCCGCCCAAGGCCGACGGCGAGCCATTGGTACATGCGCAGGGCGCGCAGATGCTGATCAGCCTGGGCGTGGAGAAGAAGCTGCTGCCGGCCACTGTCGTCAAACAGTTCACCCAGGCGCGTGCCGCCGAGGTGGAAGAGCAGCAAGGCTACAAGCCGGGTCGTAAGCAGATGAAGCAGCTCAAGGAAGCCATCACCGATGAACTGCTGCCGCGCGCCTTCGCCATCCGTCGCAAGACCTATGTGTGGATCGATGCGCAGGACGGCTGGCTGGTGGTGGATGCCGGCAGCCTGGGCAAGGCCGACGAGGTGGTGGAGATGCTGGTCAAGTCGCTGGGCGATTTCACGCTCAACTTCCTGCATACCGAGATCTCGCCCACGGCCGCGATGACCGGCTGGCTGTCCGGCGACGAACTGCCATCCACCTTCACCGTGGACCAGGATTGCGAACTGCGCAGCGCGGGCGAGGAGAAGGCCACGGTGCGTTATGTGCGTCATACGCCGGAAACCGACGAGGTGACGCGCCACATCCAGGCCGGCAAGGAAGTCACCCGGCTCGCCATGACCTGGCACGACCGCTTCTCCTTCGTGCTGCACGACAACATGCAGATCAAGCGTCTGGCGTCGCTCGACCTGCTCAAGGACCAGGCGGAGGAAGATGGTGCGGAAGACCTGTTCGATGCCGATTTCGCCCTGATGAGCGGCGAGTTGCGCAAGCTGCTGCCCGCGCTGGCCGACCTGCTGGGCGGCGAGAAGAAAGCCTGAGCCACTTTAATGGAATGCCGCCATCGCCGCGCAGGCGGGAATCCAGTCGTGCATAAAACTGGACACCGGCCTGCGCCGGTGTGACGACCTTACAGGAGCCCCGATGAGAACACTGATCCGCCTTTTCTTTCGCACCCTGCGCCTTGTGCTCAACCCCTTCATGCTGCTGTGGGAGAGGCTCAGCACGCCCCAAGGCATCCAGCGTGCGCCCGCCGCGCAACAGCAGGTGGACGAGCGCACGCGCGCGCTGGCGTTGTACCAGTTCAGGACTTGCCCGTTCTGCATCAAGGTGCGCAAGGAGATCGCCCGCCTGTCGCTCAACATCGAACTGCGCGACGCGCAGCACGATGCCAGCCATCGCGCCGCACTGGAGCAGGGCGGCGGCAAGCTGCAAGTGCCTTGCCTGCGTATCACCGATGCGCAGGGGCAGGTGCAATGGCTGTACGAATCGGAGGCCATCAACGCCTGGCTGCGCCAGCAGTTCTCCACCGAGGGGTGAGGCGTACGCCATGGCGCGCGGCAAGCACTACAGCGTCTATGTCGTCGAGCTGTCGCCGGACGTGCTCTACGAAGCCAAGTTCAAGAAACGCAACCCCGATTACCGCCCCGGCAAGCCCTGCGTCTACGTCGGCATGACCGGTCTCGACCCGGACATCCGTTTCGACAAACACAAGGCCGGCATCCAGGCCAACAAATATGTGCAGCGCTACGGCCTGCGCCTGCTGCCCGACCTGTACGAAGCGTGGAACCCGATGCATTACGACGATGCCTGCGAGCGCGAGATAGAGCTGGGCATCGACCTGCGCGAGGCGGGGTTCGGCGTGTGGCAGGGGTAGTGGGCCAGTTGCGGCGGCGCTGTCACGGTATTCCAAAAATAGTCTGATACACTCCGGGGCCATTGCGCCGGTACACATCGAGTGCCGGTTTTGTTAATCCATTCCGAGAGCCGATGAACTGTTGTCACGCGCTGCTCCGCCGCCTGTTATGCCTGTCCCTGTTGCTGGGGATCATCCCGTTGGCGTCTGCCGCCGAAGTGTTGCGCGTGCTGGCGTGGGATGGCTATGCGGATGACGAAGTGGTGCACGAGTTCGAGCAACGCACCGGCGCCAGGGTGGAAGTGACCTATGCCACTTCGGACGACGACCTGTGGGACAAGCTGCACGACAAGACGCGCGCCTATGATGTGTTCGCGGTGAACACCGCCGAACTGCAACGTTACATCGCCGATGGCCTGGCGCTGCCGCTCGATCTGTCACGCATCCCCAACCATGCACGGCAATTGCCGCGCTTCCAGGACCTGTCCGCCATCGGTGGCCTGGTGCATGGCGGCAAGACCTATGCCGTGCCCTATACCTATTCCGAGATGGGGCTGATCTACAACCGCAAGCTGGTGCAGCCGCCGCCGCACTCCATCGCGGCGTTGTGGTCACCGCAATATCAAGGGCGTGTGCTGGCCTTCAACACCAGCAACCATAATTTCTCGCTGGCCGCGCTGAAGCTGGGCCTGCATGACCCTTTCCATCTGTCGCCGTCCGAGATGCGCCGTGCGGCGCGCGAACTGGTGCAGTTGCGGCGCAACGTGCTCACCTTCTATGTCACCGCCGAAGAAGTGGTGGACTGGATGCGTCGCTATGAGGTGGCGCTGGTGTTCGCCAATTTCGGCACGCAGCAGGTGAAGGCCTTGCGCGACGCCGGCATGGACATCGGCTACGTCATCCCGCGCGAAGGCGCGCTGGCCTGGCTGGATTGCTGGGCCGTGTCGCATGACGTGCGCGATGCCGCGCTGGCGCAGCGCTGGATCGATTACACGCTGGAGCCGCAAGTGAGCGAGCGCCTGACGCGCGTGCACGGCCTGGCCAACACGGTGACGCCGTTCCCCGATA
>JAJZSA010000017.1 GCA_021822115.1 Pseudomonadota bacterium | reverse complement strand
GCTTCTCGCAGCTGGTGCTGGCGCGCGAACTGACCGTGGAGGAGATCGCCGCCGTGCGCGCGGCGGTGCCCAGCGATACGGTGATCGAGCACTTCATCCACGGCGCGTTGTGCGTGGCGTATTCCGGCCAGTGCAACATCAGCCACGCGCACACCGGACGCAGCGCGAACCGCGGCGACTGTTCGCAGGCTTGCCGCCTGCCTTACACGCTGGAAGACGAACAGGGGCGCGTGGTCGCTTTCGAGAAACACTTGCTGTCGGTGAAGGACAACAACCAGAGCGCGAACCTGCGCGCACTGGTCAAGGCCGGCGTGCGCAGCTTCAAGATCGAGGGGCGCTACAAGGATGCGCCCTATGTGAAGAACATCACCGGCCATTACCGCCGCCTGCTCGACGAGATACTGGAAGGACGCCACGACCTGCACGCGGCTTCCAGCGGCAGCACG
The DNA here is from genome assembly GCA_021822115.1 of Pseudomonadota bacterium. Next base: position 40,656 of record JAJZSA010000017.1, on the reverse strand, counting down.
AAACTGTTCTTCACGCCCGACCCGGACAAGACCTTCCATCGCGGCGCGACCGACTATTTCGCCAACGGCCGCCAGATCGACATCGGTGCGTTCGACGCGCCCAGCTTCGTCGGCCTGCCGCTGGGCAGCATCAGCAAGATCGGCCCGGACTGGTTCGAGATCGAGACCGGCGAGACGCTTGCCAACGGCGACGGCCTCAACTACCTGCACAAGCGCGAGACGCGCGGTCTGCGCGCCAACACGGTGAAGCAGATGGGGCAAGCGTGGCGAATCTGGCCGAACGAAAAGATGGCCGAGCTGATCGGCCTGCGCGTCGGCCTCACCATCAACCGCAACAGCGACCACGCTTGGGAGCTGGCGCTCAGCAAGAAGTCGGCCGAGCGCAAGATCGGCGTGCAGATGGTCTTCAGTGAAACGGCGGAAGGTTATGCGCTCACGCTCATCGACGAGGATGGCGTCACCGTGACATCGACTGCCGCTTTCGAGAAGCAACCGGCGAAGAATCCCGATGAAGCGGAAGATGCGGTGCGCAATCAGTTGGCAAGGTTGGGAAATACGGATTTCGAACTGGTGGATATTCTGCCCTTCGATACGCCTGCGGCTACTCAAGGCGAACGGGCACCTCCCACTCCGTTCGTGCTGAGTGACTCGCGCAGCGAGGCGTATCGAAGCATGGACGGAGTGGATGCCATCACCATCAACTGGTCGCAACCGCTGTTCGCACCAAGCTCTCTGCTCAACACCCTGCGCCGCGATGCGGTGGAGAAACTGGAAGCCGCGCGCCTCGCTGCCTATGTGCCGCTGCCGCGCAAGGCGGCGCTGGAACCGCCCGCGCAATATCCGGAAGAGACGCTATCTTTCCTCGCCAACGTGTACAACAGCGCCGCGCGCGACTTCTACGCGCAGCACGGCGTGAAGCTGATCGCCGCCGCCTACGAATCGCACGAAGAGGCGGGTGAAGTGCCGCTGATGATCACGCGCCACTGCATCCGCTATTCGCTCAGCCTGTGCCCCAAGCAGGCCAAGGGCGTGATCGGCGTGCAGGGGCAGGTGCGTGCCGAACCGATGACGCTGGTCAACGGCAGCGAGCGCCTGCGCCTGGAGTTCGATTGCCGCAAGTGCGAGATGCATGTGATGGGCAAGATGAAGAAGCACATCCTGCAATCGCCACCGCCCAGCGTGGTGCCCATCACCTTCCACCCGGCGGCGCGCTGAGCGGGCGCACCGCTATACCCGTATCTATATATTTCGGCATATTGAGCCGCCCCGCACTCGCTGCTAGGATGCGCCCCACAAAAATCAGGACATCCTGCGGCGGGAGGTGAGAGACCCCGTCGGTCAACGGATGAACCTATCCTTACTGGGGGGCAAGGATGATCAAGCGGATTCCGGTGACGCAGCTATGCGTCGGCATGTACGTGCACGACCTGCATTGCGGGTGGATGGACCATCCTTTCTTTCGCAGCCAGTTCCTGGTGGACGACGAAGCGATCCGGCAGAAGATCGTGCAGGCCGGCATCCGCGAACTGAGCATAGATACCGCGCGCGGTCTCGATGTGCCGGCCGCAGCCCCCGACCAGCCTGAAGATACGCCGCCGCAATGCGAACTCTCCACCCTGCCCGGCCATCTCGCGGCACTCTCGCCCACCGAGGAATACCAGCGCGCGAAGAAGGTCTACGCCGATGCCAGCAAACTGATGCAGAACATGATGCACGATGTGCGTCTGGGCAAGCAGCTGCGCATCGACCGCTGCGAGCCGATGATCGAGCATATCGTCGATTCCATGTTCAGCCTGCCCTCGGCCTTGCTGCCGCTGGCGCAGATCAAGACCAAGGATGAATACACCTTCCAGCATTCGGTGTCGGTGGCGGCGCTGACGGTGGCCTTCGGCCGCGTGCTCGACCTGCCGCGCGACGAGATCGGCCAGGCGGCGCTGGGCGGCTTCCTGCACGATGTGGGCAAGGCCAGGGTGCCGGGCCACATCCTGAACAAGCCGGGCAAGTTGACCGACGATGAATTCGTGGTGATGCGCGACCATGCCAGCCACACAGCCCAACTGCTCAAGGACGCCGGGCTCAGCGAGATCGCCTTCAATGCCGCCAGCCAGCATAACGAGCGCTATGACGGCAGCGGTTATCCGCAGCGCTTGCAAGGCGAACAGATCAGCCTGCACGGCCAGATGCTGGCCATCGTCGATGTGTATGACGCGCTCACCTCGCTGCGCGTCTACCACAAGCCCATCCCACCCACCGAGGCGTTACGCCGCCTGATGGAAGGCGCCGGCTCGCACTTCAACACGCGTCTGGTGCATGCCTTCATCAAGGGCATCGGCATCTATCCCGCCGGCTCGCTGGTGCGCATGCAGAGCGGCAAGCTGGGCATCGTGCGCCATGTCTCCTCCGAGAAACTGTTGCAGCCGGTGGTGCAACTGATCTTCGACTGCACGCGCGCCTGCCTCATCCCGCCCGAAGTGATCGACCTCGCCGAGTCCGACGACAAGGTCGAGTCGCATGAGTCGTTCGAGAAGTGGGGGATAGACCCGGTACAGTGGGTGAGCGCACCGGCCTGATACGTACTTACTTGCGGTTCAACGCCTCGAAGCCGGCCAGCACATCGAACAGTTCCGCATCGATGTTGCTCTGGCGCTGTCGATGGTAGTCGCGCTGCAAACCTTCCAATAGTTCGTCGATGTTCTTCTCCGCGCGCTGCATGGCGGCGAGGCGGCTGGCGTTCTCGCTCGCCAGCGATTCGGTGCAGGCACGGAACAGTGAGATGAACAGGTATTCGCGCAGCAGGTGTTCCAGCGTCTGCGCCACCGGGCCGATCGCTTGCGGCAGATTGCCGGTCGGCCACTTCAAGCCGGAGAGACCTTGCTGCCAGGCCCTGTCCAGCGGCAACAGGCATTGCATGGTCGGTGCATAGGAAGCGGCGGCGCGCGGGCGGTTGTGGAACAGGTACACCCGCAACTCGCGCCCGGCTGCGCGTTGCGCTTCCAGCGTGGCGAGCAGGTTGACCACTGTGGCGGTGATGGCAGCGATGGCATTGGGCACAGCTTCGCGCGCGACGACAGGCAGCCCTTGCGCCGTCAGATGTCCCTGCACGCGCTCGCCTACCGCCAACAGGCGGCGCTCGCCCGGCAGGTCCTGCAACTGTTGCAGCGCATATTCACAGAGCACTTCGTTGAACTGCCCTACCAGCCCCTGATCGGAGCCGAACACCACCGCGCACAGTGTCACCGGTTGGCGTGCCGTACTGCGCGGCAGTTGGGTACCCGATGGGCGCAGGCAGGCGATCAGCCCCAGCTCCACCGTGCGGTAGTAATCGTCGAGCGAGCGCACGGCACGTTCGTATTGCGTGATGCTGGAGGCCGCCAGCGCCTTCATGGTGCGCACCACCGAGCCCAGCTCGGCCGCGCTGTCGATCTTGTGATGCAGGCTCTCCAGCGAATCGCTCATGGCATGGCGCCGAACTTCGCCAGCACCGTGCGCGCCAGACCGAGAAAGATCTCGCGATCCGCATCTGCCAGACTCTCTGCGCTGACGAGCCGTTGCACCACGTCAGCCGGGATGTCGCGCACGTCCTGACGCAGCGCTTGCTCCGCCTCGCGCATGCGCGGCAGCGACACCGCGTCGAACAGGCGCGCGGTCAAGGCCAGCAGTACGGCCACCTGTTCGGTCAAAGTGGCGGGCGCGAACTCGCCCTGCTTGAGACAGGCGCGGATACGCTGGCCGTGCTCGATGATCTTGCGCGTGTGTTCGTCCAGCCGCGTGCCGAAACGCGCGAAGGTCTCCAGCTCCTCGAACTGCGCATAGGCCAGCTTGAGGTCGCCTGCCACCGCGCGATACGCAGCCGACTGCGCCTTGCCGCCCACGCGCGACACCGACTTGCCGACATCGATGGCGGGCAGCACGCCCAGCTCGAACAGCTTGGGCGAGAGATAGAGCTGGCCGTCGGTGATCGAGATCAGGTTGGTGGGGATGTAGGCCGCGATGTTCTGCGCCTCGGTCTCGATGATGGGCAACGCGGTGAGCGAACCGCCGCCCAGTTCCTCGCGCAGATGGGTGGCGCGTTCCAGCAGGCGCGAGTGGATGTAGAAGATGTCGCCGGGATAGGCCTCGCGTCCTGGCGGACGGCGCAGCAGCAGCGACAGTTCGCGGTAGGCGCGCGCGTGGTTGGTGAGATCGTCGTACACGATGAGCACGTCGCGTCCCTGCGCCATGAAATGTTCGGCGATGCTGGTGGCGGAATACGGCGCGATGTAAGAAAGACCCGGTGGATCGTTGCCTTCGGTGACCACCACCACGGTGTATTCCAGCGCGCCGTTCTCGCGCAGGTCGGCTACCGCCTTGGCCACCGCCGAGGCGCGCTGGCCGATGGCGCAATACACGCACAACACATCCTTGCCGCGCTGGTTGAGGATGGTGTCGATGGCGATGGCGGTCTTGCCGGTCTGGCGGTCGCCGAGGATGAGTTCGCGCTGGCCGCGCCCGATGGGCACCAGCGCATCGATCACCTTGATGCCGGTCTGCAACGGCACGCTGACCGGTGCGCGATCCATGATGGGCGGCGCGGGGCGTTCGATGGGCAGGCGCGCGCTGCTCGGCACCGGCCCCAGCTCGTCCAGCGGACGCCCCAGCGGATTGACCACGCGCCCGATCAAACCATCGCCCACCGGTACATCCATCACGTGGCCGCGCCGCTCCACCTCGTCGCCCGCATGCAAGTGCCAGTAATCGCCCAGCAGCACCACGCCGATCTCATCCTCGTCGATGTTGAAGGCGATGCCGTACAGGTCGCCAGGGAACTTCACCACTTCCTCGAAGCACACACCGGGCAGGCCGGACACGCGCGCGATGCCGGTGGACAGGCTGGTGACGATGCCGATCTCGCGCGCCACCGGCTGTGTAGCGCCTTGCGTGCGCACCGCCGCCAGACGCTGGAAGCTTTGCTCGAAGGTATCGCGCAAGTCGTCCATGCTCAGACTTCCTGCTGTCGCTGCTGCATACGCAAAAGCGCCTCCACCTGCTGCGCCAGCAGATCCAGACGATCGGCGATGCTCCACGCGAGCTTGTGTCCGGCCACCCGCAACTCGATGCCGCCGAGCAGGTCATGGTCGACCGCGTACGACAGCTGCACTCCGGCGGCATAACGCGGTGCGAGCATCGCTTCGATGCGGGCGCGCTGCGCCGCGTCGAGCTCGAACACACTGCGCACCTGCACCTCTACCGCGCCCTCATTTTCAGGCAGCTGCGCGGTCCGCAGACGTTGCAGGAACACCTCCACCATCTGCGCCTCCAGTTCGACTCCCGCCAGTTCGCCCAGGGTGTGGCGCGCGATGGCGATGGCTTCCGCCTGGGTGCGGCGCGCCACTTCGGCATGCAGGGCACGGAACTCCGCTTCCAGTTGCGCCAGCCGTGCCGTGCGCAATGCTTCGCTCTCGCTGCGCGCCTGCTCCATCAGTTGTTTGCGTTCGCTGGCGATATCTTCGGCCAGTTTTCGTTGGCGCGCCTCCAGTTCGCGATCGAAGTTCGCATTCTTCTGCTGGTAAGCGACACGCTCGGCGGCGGCGGCCTCCTTGTCCTGCGCCGCAGCGGCGAGTTCGGACGCGATGCGCTGCTCGCGCGCGGCGATGGCATCGAGGATGGGCTGATACAGGAAGCGCTTCAGCAGCCACACCAGGATGAGGAAGTTGGCTGCCTGGGCAACGACGGTGAACCAATCGATGAGCATGGCTAGTGCGCGCCCTGCGCGATCACATGGTTCCAGAACGGGTTGGCGAAGATCAGGATCATCGACACCACGAAACAGTAGATGGCGAGCGATTCGATCATGGCCAGGCCGACGAACAGGGTGCGCGTGATGGTGGACGAGGCATCGGGTTGCTGCGCCAGCGCGGTCAGCGCGGAAGCGACCGCACGCCCCTGCCCCATGCCCGGCCCCAGCACACCGAGGCCGATTGCGAGGCCGGCGGTGATGATCGATGCGGCTGCGATGAGTGTCGTGCTATCCATGGTGATGTCCCTTCATGGTTGGTCGTGGGTTGTGGTTTCCTGCGCGCCGGTGGCCGCTGCGATGAACACGGTCGCCAGCACGCTGAAGATGTAGGCCTGCACCATCCCGGTCAGCAAGCCGAGCAGGCTCATGACCATGGGGAAGATGAACGGCGTGACGATGAGCAGGATGGCCAGGATCATGCTACCGCTCATCATATTGCCGAACAGGCGCACCGCCAGCGCCATGGTGTGCGACAGCTCGGTGATGATGTTGAACGGCAACATCACCAGCGTCGGCTCGGCAAAGGTCTTGAGATAACCGCGCAGACCGCGTTCGCGGATGGCATAGAACGGCACCGCCACGAACACCAGCAAGGCCAGCGCGGTGGTGGTGGACAGCGAACCGGTGGGCGGCTCGTAACCCGGGAAGATGGTGAAGATGTTGGCGATGGCGATGAACAGGAACAGGGTGCCGATGAAGCCGAGATACCTTTCCGGCTGGCGCAGGCCGACCTCCTCGATCTGTTTGCGGATGGTGATGACCACCATCTCCAGCAGGCTCTGCCAGTGCGAGATGCGCACCTCGTGCCTGAGGTTGCGCGTCACCAGTTTCGCACCCAGCGCCAGTACCAGCATCAAGCCCCAGGTGGTGACAATGGTGGCGTTCAGCTTGATGAAGCCGTATTGCCACAGGATGATCTCGTCGCTACTGAGATGCATGGCCCGCTCCTTCCATGGACAGTTTGCCGGTCACGCGGATGACCAGGACACGCGCGATGATGAAACCGAGCAGGCAGGTCACCAAGCGTCGCCAGTCATCGCCCGCCACGAAATAGAATCCCGACAGCAGCACCGTGAGCCGCAGCAGCAGGCTGCCGATGAACCACTGCGCCGGACGGGGCGAAGCCAGCCCTTTGTTCACCGTCCACCACAGGCCGACGAAGTACATCGTCCCCAACAGCAGTCCGGCCAGCAATGCCCATATCAGCACCATCGTCTCACTCATCCTTGTGCTCCGCTTCCTCGCGTATCGCGTTGCCTTCTTTGGTCACCCAGTACCACGCATTGAGGCAGCCCACGAACAAGCCGATGAGCAACAGCGACAGCGTCCACGAATGGATGCCCGGATAGCGCTCGTCCAGCCAGATGCCCAGCGCCGTGCCGAGCAAGGTGGGCACCGCCACCGACCAGCCGACCAGCCCCATCATGCCGAAACCCATCCACACCGTCTGCACCGCCTTGCGTTGCGCACGCAGCTTGCGCGTTTCCTGTGCGCCCACCTGGCGTGCGAAAGTCGTCTCATCCGGCTTGCGCGCTTCAGCCATGATGGAACTCCGTGAAGCGGCGCACGAAGCCGCTCTCCAGCCGCGCCAGCACCGCGCGCATCTGCTGCTCGTCCGCATCCAGACGCACGAACTCGCGCTGCACCGCCGCGCGCAGCTCGCCCAGTTCCATGCCGCCGATGGCGTTACGCACCGACACCAGCACCTCGCCGCCCGCCTTCACCAGCGTGCCCTCGTCCAGCGCGATATACGCCTCGTTCCCCGCGGCATCCTCATAGGCGAGGATGCCCGGCACCAGCCGCGCCACGCAATCCAGCCGTTGCGGCAACAGGCCGAACGAACCCTGCGTGGTCTCCACCACGATGCGCCGCACCCCGTCGATCTCGGCATGCACCTGGAACGGCAACAGCACCTTGAGCTTCATGCCGCCTCCTTCGATTTCTCATACGCCTCATCCACCTTGCCGATCATGTACAGCGCGCTCTCCGGCACGTCCTTGAACTCGTCGCGCAGGATGCGTTCGCAACCGTCCAGTGCATCCTGCAACGGCACCAGCTTGCCGGGGATGCCGCTGAACTGTTCGGTGGTGTAGAACGGCTGGGTGAGGAAACGCTCCAGCCGCCGCGCGCGCGCCACCACGGCGCGGTCCTCGGCCGACAGTTGTTCCAGCCCGAGCATGGCGATGATGTCCTTGAGGTCGGCGTATTGCGCCAGCGTGCTGCGGATCTCCTGCGCCAACTGGTAATGGCGTTCGCCCACGATGCCCGGCGTCGCCATCTTGGAACCGGATTGCAGCGGATCGATGGCGGGATAGAAACCTTCGCTGGCGCGCTTGCGCGACAGCACGATGGAAGCCGACAGGTGCGAGAAAGTATGCACCGCCGCCGGATCGGTGAAATCGTCCGCCGGCACGTACACCGCCTGGATGGAAGTGATGGCGCCGTTGTCGGTGTTGGCGATGCGCTCCTCCAGCCCGGACAGTTCGGTGCCCATGGTGGGCTGGTAGCCGAGACGCGACGGCATCTGCCCCATCAGGCCGGAGATCTCGGAGCCGGCCTGGATGAAGCGGAAGATGTTGTCGATCAGCAGCAGCACGTCGCGCTGCTCGTCGTCGCGGAAGTATTCGGCCATGGTCAGCGCGGCATGGCCCACGCGGAAACGGCTGCCCGGCGGCTCGTTCATCTGGCCGAACACCATGGCCATGTTGGGCAGCACGCCCGCCTGCTTCATGTCGCGGTACAGCTCCTCGCCTTCGCGGCAGCGTTCGCCGATGCCGCAGAAGATGCTCACGCCTTCGTGATGGCCGACCATGTTGTGGATCATCTCGGTGAGCAGCACGGTCTTGCCCACGCCCGCACCGCCGAACAGCCCAGCCTTGCCGCCGCGCTCCAGCGGGGCCAGCACGTCGATCACCTTGATGCCAGTCTCGAACACCTGCGCATGCGTGGAACGGTGTGCAAGCGAGGGCGGGGACTGGTGCACCGAGCGCCACTCGACCTGCTGCGGTTGCGGCTGGCGGTCGATGGCGTTACCGAACACGTCGAACATGCGCGACAGCACGCCGCGCCCCACCGGCACCCGCAGCGGGCCACCGCTGTCGCGCACCGGCATGCCGCGCGCCAAACCTTCGGTCGGCGTGAGCGCGATGCCACGCACGCGCTGCGCATCGAGCTGCGACAGCACCTCGATGGCGATGCTGTCGTCCTTGCCGGTGTGCAGCAAGGTATAGACCGGCGGCAGATAATGTTCGAAACGGATGTCCACCACGCTGCCGCGCACCGAAATGACGGTGCCGGTGTTGTGCGCTGTGGAAGCGGCCTGCGGCATGCGTACCCCCCGTACGGATGGCGATGGGGCGAGAGCATACACCCGCCGCCGGCCCGCATGCGACGCACACGGGATTTCCCCGCCTCCGCAGTACTGTTAAAAAGGTGAATCAGGATTTCCTTACATCTTTCGCGGGACGGATGTCATATTTTTCAACTATCCTTCACCCTCGAACATCGTTAAACCTCAGTCATGAACGTAAGCACCGAACCCAACGCCGCCGAAACCGTCTTTCTTGGGCTGGCCCCCTTCCTGCGTGCCAGCATCGCCGGGCTGGACCTGCGCCCCACCGCCCAGCAGATGCTGGCCGAAGCGCAGCAGCACCATGAGGATGCACCGCTCTGGATGAACCTGTCGGTGGCCATGCAATGCATCGGCCAGCACGATGTCGGCCTGTCCATCCAGGCCGCCGCACTGGAACTGCAACGCATCTACGCCCTGCCCGCCACGCGCCAGCCGCGCACGCTGCGCCTGCTGGTGCTGATGGCCCCCGGCGACATCGCCGCCAACACGCCCATCGACTGCCTGCTGGAAAACAGCACGGTGGACATCGTGCTGTATTACGTAGCGCCCGGCGACCCGCTGGCGCAACCCATCCCCGAACATGACGTGCTGCTGGTGGCGATCAGCGAATCAGACCAGCACCGTGACCTGCTGACCACGCTCGCCGCGCGTCTGGCCGACTGGCCGCAGCCGGTGATCAATGCACCGCAACACATCCCCAAGGTGGGACGCGATGCGGCCAGCGCCTTGCTGCACGATGCCCCTGGCATCGTCATGCCGCCCACGCTGCGCGCCACGCGCGCCGCCTTGCAGGCGCTCGCCGATGGCGCGCCGGTGGCGGCGCAGTTCGCGCACTGCGATTACCCGCTCATCGTGCGCCCCTACGATTCGCAGGCCGGGCGCGACCTGGCGCGCATCGAGGATGCCGCACAGCTCGCGCACTACCTGACGCAGGTCGCCGCCGAGGATTTCTTCCTGTCGCGTTTCATCGATTACCGCAGCGCCGACGGCCAGTTCCGCAAGTTCCGCATCGCATTGATCGACGGCCGCGCCTACGCCTGCCACATGGCGGTGTCGGCACACTGGATGGTGCATTACGTGAACGCCGGCATGTATGAGGATGCCGCCAAGCGCGCGGAAGAGCTGCGCTTCATGCAGGACTTCGCGCAGTTCGAGCAGCGCCACCAGAACGCGCTACAGGCCATCCATCAACGCACCGGCCTCGACTACCTGCTGCTGGATGCGGCCGAGACGCAGGACGGTGACCTGCTGCTGTTCGAGATCGACCACACCATGGTGGTGCACGCCATGGATTCGGAAGAGATGTTCCCGCATAAACAAGTGCAGATCGCCAAGGTGCAGGCCGCCTTCGAGGCCATGCTGCAACAGCGCGTCGAGGTCCAGCATGCTTAATCCCGCCAACCGACTGAACTTCTCCGGCGGCCCGGGCGCGCTACCGGACAGCGTGCTGCTGCAATTGCAGCAAGCCATCATGCGCGAACCGGAGACCGGCCTGTCGCTGCTCGGCATCAGCCATCGCTCCGACTGGTTCGCCGCCGTGGTGCGCGAACTGGAAGACAACATCCGCACGCTCACCGGCCTGCCCGCCGACTATCACGTGCTGTTCCTGCAAGGCGGTGCGACGCAGCAATTCTCCATGGTGCCGATGACCCTGCTGCGCGGCAGCGACATCCCCGCCGACTACCTGCACACCGGCTACTGGAGCGGCAAGGCACTGGCGGAAGCGAAGCGCGAAGGCCCGATCAACGTACTGTGGAGCGGCGAGGCCAACGGTTTCGACCGGCTGCCGCAGGCCGACGAACTGGCTTACACCGCCGGCGCGCCCTACCTGCATTACGTGTCCAACGAGACGGTGGAAGGCCTGCAATTCCAGCACCTGCCGGGACGTGACGACGTGCCGCGCATCTGCGACATGTCGTCCGACTTCCTGTCGCGTCCGGCCGCGTTTGATCGCCACACGCTGATCTACGCACATGCGCAGAAGAACCTGGGGCCGGCCGGTGTCACCGTGGTGCTGCTGCGCGACGAACTGTTGCAGCAAGTGCCGGACGACCTGCCCGGCTTCCTCGATTACCGCAACCACGTGCAGACCCACTCGGTGTACAACACACCGCCGGTGATGGCGATCTACGTGGTACTGCTGGTCACGCGCTGGCTGCTGCAAGAGATCGGCGGGCTGCAACGCATGGACGAGATCAACCGCGCCAAGGCCGCACTGCTCTATCGCACACTGGACGCCAGCGACGGCTACTACCGGCCGCATGCATTGCCACGTGACCGCTCCTTGATGAACGTCACCTTCCGCCTGCCTTCCGCCGATGCCGAGCAACGCTTCCTCGCCGCAGCACACGCAGCCGGTTTCTCCGGCCTGCAAGGCCATCGCTCCATCGGCGGATTGCGCGCCTCGCTGTACAACGGGCTGACGCTGGAAGCGGTCCAGCAACTGGCCGGTTTCATGGACGAGTTCCGCCGCCACGGATGATGCGATCGACATCCTGTACTTCCAGCGTACCGCTGGCCATGGGATACCGGGACGGGTGCCGTACCACGCTGAACTTATTCAGCGATGCCTGCGACGCGGTTATCATCGCGCGCCAGCACGGCGCGCAGGATGTGCTGAGCGAACAGTCCTCTGCTGCTAAAGCGTAATTTCAGTTGTTTTAAATCAGGAGCATCCGTTGAGCGTCAATTACGATGAGTCGTCATTCAAGGTGCTGCGCGGCCTGGACCCCGTGCGCCAGCGCCCCGGCATGTACACCACGCTGGACAATCCCAACCACATCATCGCCGAGGTGGTGGACAACGCCTGCGACGAGGCACTGGCCGGTTTCTGCAAGAACATCGTCGTCACCGCGCACACCGACGGTTCGGTGACGGTATCGGACGACGGGCGCGGCATCCCGGTCGGCCTGCATCCGGAAGAGCAGAAGTCCGTGGTCGAAGTGGCCTACACCGTGCTGCACGCGGGCGGCAAGTTCGACAAGGAAGCGGGCGGCGCCTACCAGTTCTCCGGCGGCCTGCACGGCGTGGGTGTGGCGGTGACCAATGCGTTGTCCACCGCGCTCGAGGTCACCGTGTTCCGCGACGGCGGCGAACACCACTTGCGTTTTGAGCACGGCGTCGCGAAGCAGCCGCTGGCGCGCGTAGGCGACTGCCCCAAGCGCAAGACCGGCACCACCGTGCGCGCCTGGCCGGACGGCAAATATTTCGACGCGCCCAACGTCAACCTCGTGCAACTGGAACGCGCGCTGCGTTCCAAGGCGGTGCTGTTGCCGGGCGTGACCGTCACGCTGCTGATCGAGAAGAGCGGCGAGAAGAAGGAATGGAACTACCCGGACGGTCTGCGCGGTTACCTGACGCAGGCGCTGGATGCGCAGGAGGACGGCGGCGCGCTGATCGCACCGGTGTTCTCCGGCGAGCGCTACGTCGGCAAGAACGACGACAACTACGCCGAGGGCGAAGGTGCGGCCTGGGCGCTGGCGTGGACCGAGGAAGGCGCGATCACGCGCGAGTCCTATGTGAACCTGATCCCCACCTGGAACGGCGGCACGCACGACTCCGGTCTGCGCGATGCGATGTTCAACGCGGTGAAGAGCTTCATCGAACTGCACGGCATGCTGCCCAAGGGCGTCAAGCTGACCTCGGACGACGTGGCCAACCGCGCCAGCTTCGTGTTGTCGGCCAAGGTGCTCGACCCGTCCTTCCAGGGGCAGACCAAGGACCGGCTGGTGTCGCGCACCGCGCTCAAGCTGGTATCCACCATGATCACCGACCCGCTGCTGCTGTGGCTGAACGATCATGTCGATCACGGCAAGCGTATCGCCGAGATCGTCATCAAGCAGGCGCAGAGCCGCATGAAGTCGGCACAGAAAGTAGAGAAGAAAAAAGGCTCCGCCGTCGCGGTGCTGCCGGGCAAACTGACCGATGCGGCGGACTTCAACCCGGAGCGCAACGAGCTGTTCCTGGTCGAGGGCGATTCCGCGGGCGGCTCCGCCAAGCAGGGACGCAACAAGGAGTTCCAGGCCATCCTGCCGCTGCGCGGCAAGGTGCTCAACACTTTCGAGGTGGACCGCAACCGCCTGTTCGCCAATGCCGAGGTGCACGACATCGCGGTGGCCATCGGCGTCGATCCACACGACCTGCACGACAACGTCGACCTGTCCGGCCTGCGCTACAAGGGCATCTACATCATGGCCGACGCGGACGTAGATGGCTCGCACATCGCCACGCTGTTGCTGACGCTGTTCTTCCGCCACTTCCCCAAGCTGGTCGCGAACGGTCACATCTTCCTCGCGCAGCCGCCGCTGTTCCGCGTGGACGTGCCGGCGCAGGGCAAGAAGCCGCTGCGCAAGATCTACGCACTGAACGAAGACGAGCTGACCTCCATCGAAGACCGCCTGCGCAAGGACAAGGTGCGCGAAGGTACGTGGAGCATCTCGCGCTTCAAAGGTCTGGGCGAGATGAATCCGGAACAGTTGTGGGACACCACCATGAATCCGGACACGCGCCGCGCACTGTGCGTGGCGCTGGATGCGACGAGCCAGGATGAGACGCTGCGCATCATGAACATGCTGATGGGCAAACAGGAGTCGGGCGCGCGCCGCGCCTGGCTGGAATATCACGGTAACGAGGTGACAGGCGATGTCTGATCTTTTCGAAGAAGAAGGCGTACAGCCGGAAGAAGCGATGCAACAGGTAGTCGAAGCAGCGACGGGAGACGGCGGCGGCAACGCACGCCAGTTCGCACCGCTGCCCCCGCCGCCCGATGGCGACTCCGTACCGCTGGCACAGTACGCGGAACGCGCCTATCTGGAATATGCGGTATCGGTGGTCAAGGGCCGCGCCCTGCCCGACGTGTGCGACGGCCAGAAGCCGGTGCAGCGCCGCATCCTGTATGCGATGCGCGAGATGGGGCTGGCGCACGACCGCAAGCATGTGAAGTCCGCGCGCGTGGTGGGCGAGGTGCTGGGTAAATTCCACCCGCACGGCGACTCGTCCGCGTATGAAGCGATGGTGCGACTGGCGCAGGATTTCTCCATGCGCTATCCGCTGGTGGACGGCCAGGGCAACTTCGGTTCGCGCGACGGCGACAACGCCGCTGCGATGCGTTACACCGAAGCGCGCCTGACGCCCATGGCCGACCTGCTGCTGTCCGAGCTGGACATGGGCACGGTGGACATGCAGCCAAACTACGACGGCCACTTCGACGAACCGTCGATGTTGCCGGCGCGCCTGCCCATGGTGCTGCTCAACGGCGCCTCCGGCATCGCGGTGGGCATGGCGACCGAGATACCCTCGCACAACCTGCGCGAAGTCGGCGCGGCCGCCGCGATCTGCGTGCGCGACCCGAAATGTTCCGACGAGGAATTGCTAGCGCCCATCAGCGGCCCCGACCTGCCCGGCGGCGGCCAGATCATCTCCTCGCCGCGCGAGATCGCCGAGGCCTACCGCAGCGGTCGCGGCTCGCTCAAGATGCGTGCGCGCTGGAAGGTGGAAGAGCTGGCGCGCGGCCAGTGGCGCGTGGCGGTGTACGAACTTCCGCACGGCACCTCGGCCAAGAAGATCATGGAAGAGATCGAGGACCTGACCAATCCGAAAGTGCGCGCCAACAAGAAAGCGCTCACGCAGGAGCAGGTGCAGAACAAACAGCTGCTGCTGTCCGTGCTGGACAAGGTGGCGGACGAATCGGACAAGGACAGCGCGGTGCGACTGGTGTTCGAACCGAAGTCCAGCCGCCAGTCGGTGGACGAGCTGATGACCATCTTGCTCGCGCACACCAGTCTGGAGAGTTCGCTGCAACTGAACATGGTGATGATCAGTCTGGACGGTCGTCCGCGCCAGAAGCCGCTGGCCGAAGTGTTGCGCGAGTGGGCGAGCTTCCGCCTCGCCACCGTGCGCCGCCGTTGCGAACATCGTCTGGCACAAGTGAACGACCGCATCCACATCCTCGACGGTCGCATGATCGTGTACCTCAATCTGGACGAGGTGATCGCACTGATCCGCGAATCGGACGAACCCAAGCCCGCGTTGATCGAACGCTTCGACCTGAGTGACCGTCAGGCCGAAGACATTCTGGAAATTCGTCTGCGTCAGTTGGCGAAGATGGAAGGCATCAAGATCGAACGCGAGCTGAAGCAGCTGAAGGACGAAGGCGAAGAGCTGGGCAAGCTGCTCGGCTCCGATGCCATGATGCGTCGCCGCGTGGCGAAGGAGATCGACGACGACATCAAGACCTACGGCGACGAGCGCCGCACGCTGATCGAACAGGCCGAGCGCGTGGTGCTGACCGCGCAGGTGGTGGATGAACCGGTGACGGTGATCGTCTCGAAGAAACACTGGGGCCGCACGCGTCAGGGCCACGGCCTCGACCTGTCCGGCGTGTCGTTCAAGGACGGCGACGGTCTGCTGGGCGCGTTCGAGTGCCGCACCACCGACCACTGCATCGTGATCTGCAGCAACGGCCGCGTGTGCAGCATCCCGGTGCATGCGTTGCCGGGCGGACGCGGCGACGGCGTGCCGCTGGCGACACTGATCGACGTGGCGAGCGGCGCGCGCATCGTGCATGTGATCTGCGGCAACGCGGAACAAAACGTGATGCTGGCCACTGCCGCCGGTTACGGTTTCACCTGCACGCTGGGCAACATGGTGGGCCGCAACAAGGCGGGCAAACAGTTCCTCAGCGTGGAAGGTGAAGCCATCCTGGCCCCCGCGCTATTCACACCGAGCGACAACGCGCTGGTAGTAGCGGCGTGCAGATCGGGACGTGTGCTCGCCTTCCTACTGGCCGAGATGAAACAGCTCGCGGGCGGCGGCAAGGGCGTGGTGGTGATGGGCATGGCGGACAAGGACGAACTGGTCGCCGTGACCGTGATCAACCAGCCCAAGGTCACCGTGCTCACCTCCACCGGTAGCAAGGAGCAGAGCATGCAGCTCAACGACCGCGACTTGCAGAACCATTTCGGCAAACGCGCGCGCATAGGCAAAGCGCTGGCGCTGAAGGGCAAAGCGGTGGTGACCGCCCTGCAACCGTAAGCTGGCGCGCCACGCTCCGCCCGCAGCGGCGGAGCGTGGCGTGGCCGCATGGCAAAAACGGGTTATTGTCGAGAATCGATTGTCTGGCTCAAGATTCCGTGCCGCCTGCCGAAAGCAGGTGCGTCATCCCGAGTGATTCATTACGGAACCTCAACATGGCCAAACCCGCGCACTCCATCCTGAAACAGCTCAAGTATGCCTTCCTCGGTTTCGGCCTGACGATGGGGCTGGTGTTCCCCTTCTACGCCAACATCTTCGTGGAATGGAAGCCCGGCATGCTGGGCTGGTTCGTCGCCGGCTGCGTGGTGGCCGGTCTCAGCATCGGCATCTTCAACCACCTGCTGCTGGAATGGTTGCTGATCGGCAAATTGCGCCAGGTAGCCACGGCGGCCGAGCGCATCCGTGGCGGCGACCTGCGCGAAGGTTGCGGCATCCGCAGTGCCGACACGGTGGGCGAGATCACACGCAGTTTCGATGACATGGCCGCCGGGCTGCGCGAGACCTTGCAGGGAGTGACCCACTCGGCCGACGCGGTGGCAGCCGCCTCGCGCGAGATCGGCACCTCCATGCACAACCTGGGCCAGGGCATGGGCGAGTTCCACAAGAACGAACGCGAGATCACCCAGGTGATCGACGGCATGGCCGATGCCTCGCGCACCATCCTCGAACTCGCCGACTCCGCACGCAAGAGCGCCGGCTCGGTGGATCAGCTGGTGCGCGACGGCGTGAGCCAGGTGGCGGCCACGGAACAGGCGATCTCGGTGCTGGCGCAAGCCAGCGAGCGCATCTCCGACAATGCCGCCCGTCTGGCCGGCAGCGCGCAGGAAGTGGAAAGTGCGATCACGGCCATCCGCGCCATCGCCGACCAGACCAACCTGCTGGCGCTGAACGCCGCCATCGAAGCCGCACGCGCCGGCGAACAGGGACGCGGCTTCGCGGTGGTGGCCGATGAAGTGCGCAAACTGTCCGAGCAATCCGCGCAAGCCACCCTGCGTATCGACGCCGTACTCAAACAGGTGGGCGCGGATGTGTCTTCCACGGTGGCGATCTCGCAGGAGAATGCCGCCGCGGTTCGCACCGGACTGGATGCCGCGCATGCCTCATCGGTGACCTTCACCCACATCGAACAAGCCACCACGACCATGAAAGGCTCGGTCGATGCGGTGCGCGATGCAGCGGACGATCAGCAGATGCTGGTGGGACTGGTGCTGGCGCGCATCGAGGAGAACCGCAGCAACACCGACGCCACGACGCAACTCACGCAAGGCTGCGTGGAGCGCGCACAGCGCATGGCCGACACCGCGCAGCAGCTGCACCAGGCGACCCATCGTTTCGTGCTGTGAGCTGCCGGCGTCTTGGTGATACCCGGCATCTGCGGTACATTGCGTCCCCAGACTTCTTCCGAGGGATCGCCATGAGACACCTATCGCTGTTGCTGGCCTGCATGCTGACCTATGCCCCGTTGACCCGCGCGGAGGAAGCGCCGGCCGCGCAGGCGGCCCGGACACAAACCGCCACCGAGCAAGCGACAACTGCCGCAGTGCAGCCAGAAAAGAAACAGCCCCCACGAAGATCCGGTGTGCGCAGCAAGGACATGGACCTGCGCCACTGCCTCGAACTGCAAGACAACGCCGCCATCGCCAAGTGCGCGGGTGAATGATCAGTCGGCGCAATACACCTGGTTGCGCCCGGCATGTTTCGCCGCATAGAGCGCTTTGTCGGCGCGCTTGAGCAGGTCGTTGATGTCGGCGTCATCGTCGGCTAACTGGGCGACGCCGATGGAGACGGTGCAGGCCAGGTCCTCGGCGGCAGGTTGCGCGAGTCCGGCCGCGGCCACGGCCTGACGCAGCCGCTCCGCCACTTCGCGCGCCTGCTCCAGCGCGGTCTCCGGCAACAGGAATGCGAACTCCTCGCCCCCCAGTCGTCCCGAGATATCTATCTCGCGCAGGGTCTTGCCGCAGATGTCGCCCAGCTTCTGCAACACCACATCGCCCACATGATGACCGTACACGTCATTGATGCGCTTGAAGTAGTCCACGTCCAGCATGAGGATGGACAGCGCCTTGCCGTAACGATGGCTGCGCGCCAGCTCCTGTTCCGCCAGCTCGAAGAAACGGTGCCGGTTGGGCAGCCCGGTCAACGCATCGATGTGCGCGCGGTATTCCAGTTCCTGCTCCATACTCTTGCGCAGGGAGATGTCCTGGAACGCTACCACGACACCGTCCACCGCCCCGCTGCGGATGATGGCGGACGCACTGGACGCCACGGCGAGCACCGTCCCTGACTTGGTTCGGAAATACTCCTCGTCGCCGCGATAGCTCTCGCCATCCTGCAACACACGCGACACCTTGCAACCGGCGCGCAGTGCCGGTGCGCCGGCCTGGGTCACATGCAGCAACTCGTGCATGTCCTGACCGATCATCTCTTCCTGCGTATAGCCCAGCAGCTTGACGGCCGCGAGGTTGGCGAATTCGATGCGTCCGTTCTTATCCATCACGATCAGGCCATCGCTCATGGTGCCGGTGATCTCGCGCAGGCGCTTCTCGCTCAACTGCAATGCCAGGCGTGCACGCTTGCGCCCCAGTTGCACCCGGGCATAGGTGTAGGCGCCCGCCGCACTGAGCAGGTAGACCACTACGATGAGTAGCAGATTGTCGGACCGGAAATAGGATTCCTGCTCGGCCAGCACTTCGGCCGGGGTGTATTCGACGATCTTCCAGAAATAGTCGTGCGCCCGCAGCGTGTGCGGACTGACTGCGTTCGCCTGCGGCGACCCGCTGGACGACCAGTCGCCGGCACGCAAGGGATAGACCGTATCGAACACGAACAGACCTTTGTCGGTCATCAGGCTGCCGCGCTCTTCGCGCACGATCTGCGACCACTCCGCCGGGAAGTCATGCGCGAAGGTGCGCTCCGGCTTGCCGAACATGAAGCCCCAGGCGTCCTCCATCTTGTCGCTGGACAGCCAGTAGCCATCGCTGTTCAGCAGCATGGCGCGGTAATGCTCGCCGCTACCCATCGCCTCGCGGAAATGTCCCAGCAGGTCGTCGCCGAAATAGTTGAGCAGCACGATGCCGCGCTTGTTGCCTGCACTATCGAACACCGGCATGCCGAAACGGATCATCGGCTTGAATGGCACCTCGATCTGGTCGTGCTCGATATTGAGGTCCAGCGGCGACACGAACATCTCGCCGCGACTCAGTTTGATGGCATCGTTGAAATAATAACGGCCCGCCTTGTTCTGCAACTCGCGGCGCGGCACCTCGTACGGATGGCCGTTGTTGTAATTGATACGCACCACTTCCTGACCGCCCGCATCCAGGTAACGGATCTGGTCGTAACGGCCGGTGGTCTTGGCCACTTCCAGCAACTGATGCGAGAGCTGTTGGTATTCGGTGGCGCCGCCGGAGTCGAGGAAGCGTTTCAACACCAGCATATTGGCGATGATCTTGAGGTCGGAGGAGACGACGGCGAAATCCTGGTCGATCAATCCGCGCGCGATATCGACACGTGCATTCTCGGCTGCCTGGTAGGAAGACAGATACAACTCGGCCCTGAGCGAGGCACTGACCCAGATGGTGATCGTCAGTACCAGCGCCAGCGGGATATAGACCTTGATGAACTGGCGCAACAAGGCACGACCAGTCTCCATCTCTTTCGGGTGTTGCGCGGACAAGCCTTCCTCCATTACGAACCGGCGATGGCTACAGGTCTTGCTAACCCGATTCGTTTTGACTGCCACATCGCCTGCTCGGCATCATAGCGCAATCGTCGCGTCCCAATGCACGAGTTATCGCGGTTCGGCGGCCTTTCCTGCCAGTACCGAATGCAGCCGCTCCCAAGCGCACACATTGACTGGTGCATCCGGTGGCTCGACGGTGGAGAACGTCACGCTGCGCGCGGCTTCGTGCGCTTGTAGCGGCTGTTGCACAGCGACCAGCTTCTCCAGCACGGAGATATCCGCTTCCGAGGCATCGCCCCGGCGCTGACGCAAGCGCTCACGCAACGTGTCCGGACTAGCCGCCAGACTGGCGATGACGAACGGCGTCCGGCAACGTTCCGCCAGCCGCTGGAATTCCTCGCGTTCGGACTGTTTGAGGAATGCCGCATCCACCACCACCGTGTACCCGGCTTGCAGCAGCATCTCCGCCAGATCGCGCAGACAGGCATAGGTACGTGCCGTCGCATCGGCCGCATACAGATCGACACCGGCGGCGCGACTGGAAGCGAGCGCCTCCAGCCCATGCAGGCGCTTGCGCTCCACATCGGAACGGATGCGCACCGCGCCCAGTTGTTGCAACAGGTATTGCGCACAGGTGGTCTTGCCCGAGCCGGGCAGACCGTGGGTGATGACGAGTGCGGCGCGCGGCCGGGACAGGCAACTGGCGGCCAGGCGCAGATAGTCGCGACAGGTGCGCCAGCCTGCGCTGCGTGCCGCTCCCTGCTGTTGTGCCGCACGGATGGCGGCCACCTTGGCGCGCACCATGGCGCGATAGGCCAGATAGAAACGCAGCACGCGCACACCGGCATAGTCGCCGCAGACTTCCAGCCAGGCATTCAGGTAACGCCAGGCGTAGTCGCTACGCCCGCGATACAGCAGGTCCATCATGGTGAACGCCACTTCGTCGATCACATCGATCCAGCGCAGGGCCGGGGCGAACTCGATGGCATCGAACGGCAACGGCGCATCGTCGAGCAGCGTGACGTTGCCCAGATGCAGGTCGCCGTGACATTCGCGCACTTGGCCTTGCGCCAGCCGTTGCGCGAACACGGGTTCACAACGCGCATATTCCGCCGCCATCTCCTTTTCCAGCGCAACCAGCCGCGTCGCCTCGGACGGCGGCAGCAACTCGCGCAATTGTGCGAAGTTCTGCCAGGTCGCATGGTGGATGGCTGGCGGAGTGCCATAGGCACCGTCGGCTGCCGCACGTGGCAAACCGGCATGGAACAGCGCGACCCGTTGTGCCAGCGCATCGATGTGCTGCGGCAGCAAGGCATCGCGCGTGAGCAGTTCATCGAACAACTGGCCGCCGGGGAAGCGCTGCATCTGCACCGCGTATTCGATGGCCGGTTGCGCGCCGATCTTGGGATGTTCAGACGTGCCGCCGATGGGCAGCACGGCTTGATAGAGGTCGGGCGCGGTGCGCCGGTTCAGCCGCAGCTCTTCCGCGCACGCATGCTGGCGCGCGGCGAGTGTGGTGTGATCGAGGAATCCCAGGTCGAGCGCCTTCTTGATCTTGTAGACGTGAGTACGGTCGAGCAGCAACCAGGAGATGTGCGTCTCGACCAGCTCGAAGCGGCCCGCCCCCAGCAGGGCATCGATCAAGCGCTGCTGGGCGGCGGGGACGTCCATCTCAGTCGAAATCTCCCCAGGCGCTGTTGCGGGCCGGACGGCCGCCGGAGACGAAGCGTGCGATCTCGCGCCGGTCGCGCTTGGTGGGGCGTCCCTTGAGATCCGATTGCGGCAGCAGCTTGTGCTGTTCGGCCTGGATGGCACGCTTGTTCTTGCTCTGCTCGGTCTCGCGATACAGTTGCTGCGCCACCGGCGCCGGGCCGCGCTTGTTGGACAGGCCGAGCACCTCGACCTCATGCTGATACGGTCCCAGGCGGATCACCAGCAAGTCGCCGATGCCCACCGTCTTGGCCGGTTTGATGCGCGCGCCGTCCATGGTGACCTTGCCGCTCTCCACCGCATCGACCGCGATGCTGCGCGTCTTGAAGAAGCGCGCCGCCCACAGCCATTTATCCACGCGCATCTTTCCGTTCGTCTCTTCCATCTGTTCCATGCCGCATTGCTCTAGATGGCGGGATTGTGTGGGAGCGCATGCGCGCCGTCAAACGCGGCGGGCTTTACACTTCTTCACAACGTTCGTGAGGCAGAGTCGCTAGAATCAGCCATCCCTGACCACAGGCTACGATCATCGTGCGCGCTACCCCTGCCCTGTTCTCGCTGCTCCTGCTCGCCGGCTGTGCGGCAGGGCCGGACTATGTCGCACCCGCACCCGATGCCCCGGCCGACTGGATCAATGGCAAATCGGCCGCGCACGGCGAAGAGGTCACGCAATGGTGGCGGCGCTTGCACGATCCCGTGCTGGACGAGCTGATCGCGCAAGCCCTGCACGACAGTCCCGACCTGCGCAGCGCGCGTGCCAGGTTGCAAGAGGTACGCGCCCGCTACGACCTGGCCGATGCGGGACTGCTGCCCAGCCTCAATGCCGGTCTCTCGGCTAGCCGCAGCAAGGTGGGCACCGCCGCGCCCGCCAACCAGTTCAACGCCGGCTTCGATGCCAGCTGGGAGATCGACCTGTTCGGCGGCCTGCGCCGCGCACGCGAGGCGGCGGATGCCGATGCCGGCGCGACGCTGGCCAATCTGTACAACACGCAGGTCTCGCTGGCGGCCGAGGTGGCCTTGAACTACGTGCAGTGGCGCAGCCTGCAAAACCGTTTGCAGATCGCGCAGGACAATCTCGCCGCGCAGCGCGAGACCTTGCAGATCACCCAGTGGCGCGCGCAGGCCGGCATGGTGACCTCGGTGGAAGTGGAGCAGGCACGCGCCAACCTGCAACAGACGCTGGCCGGCATCCCCACGCTGGAGACCAGCCTGGTCAAAGCGGAGAACCGTATCGCGGTGCTGCTCGGCCAACGCCCCGGCAGCCTGCATGAACGCCTGTCCGCGCCCGCGCCCTTGCCGCCCTTGCCAGACGAGATCGCGCTCGCCATCCCGCTCGACACCTTGCGCCAGCGTCCCGACGTGCAAGCGGCGGAACGCAAGCTGGCGGCCGAGACCGCGCGCATCGGCCAGCAACAGGCCGCGCGCTATCCGTCGTTCTCACTCAGCGGCAGCGTGGGCTGGAAGTCTTACAGCCTGGCCACGCTGGGCGGCGTAGATACGCTGACGCGCTCGCTCTCCACTTCCCTGTCGCAATCGCTGTTCGACGGCGGCCGTCTATCCAGCCGCGTGCGTGCGCAGGAAGCCGTACAGCAACAGGCCGCCATCGCTTACCAGCAGACGGTGCTGCTCGCACTGGAAGAAGTGGAGAACGCGCTCACCGCCTATGCCAACAGTCATCGCCGCCGCGCCGCCTTGCAGGAAGCGATGGGCGCCGCACGCAACGCCGCCTTGCTGGCGCGCCAGCGCTACGAAGGCGGGCTGATCGATTTCCAGAGCGTGCTCGATACCGACCGCACGCGCTTGTCCAGCGAAGACAGCCTGGCCAGCGCGGAACTGGATGAGCGCGCGGCATTGATTGCACTGTATAAAGCCATGGGCGGCGGTTGGGACGAACAGTCCGCGCTGGCGCCCACCACGGAAGGCAAACAACCATGAGCGACACCGACACCTCTTCAAACTTGGCCGACACACTGAGCGCTAGTGCACGCGCGCCGCGCCGCAAACTGATGATCGCCGGTGGCGTAGTCTTGCTGCTGCTCATCGGCTGGCTGCTATGGCCCGCCAGCAACAAGAGCGTGCGCTACCTGACGGAAGACAGCACGCGCGGCGAACTGGAAGTGAACGTATCGGCCACCGGCAATCTGTATCCGACCAACCAAGTGGATGTGGGCAGCGAACTGTCCGGCATCGTGGAGAAGGTGCTGGTGGATGAGAACGATCACGTGACGCGTGGTCAGGTGCTGGCGCAACTCGATCTGTCGCGCCTGAGCGACCAGGTGGTGAAATCGCAAGCGGCGGTGCTGGCGGCCGAGGCACAAGTGGCGCAGATGCAGGCCACCGTGAAAGAGACCAAAGCCACGCTGGCACGCCTGCGTCAGGTGGCGGAGCTGACCGGCGGCAAGGTGCCCTCGCGCAACGAACTGGAAGCGGCGGAAGCCGCGGTGACGCGCGCCGATGCGAACGAGGCCAATGCGCGCGCCGCCGCCGCACAAGCCGCCGCAGCATTACGCTCGGATCAGACCAATCTGTCCAAGGCTTCCATCCGTTCGCCCATCGACGGCATTGTGCTCACGCGCAAGGTGGAACCGGGACAGACCGTGGCCGCCTCGTTGCAGGCGCCGGTGCTGTTCACCATCGCCGAAGACCTGACGCGCATGAAGTTGCAGGTGGATGTGGACGAGGCCGACGTGAGCCAGGTGAAGAACGGGCAGACCGCCTACTTCACCGTGGATGCCTGGCCGGGACGCAAATATCCGGCCAAGATCGAACGCGTGGGGTTCGGCGCGCAGACCACCGACGGCGTGGTGACCTACAAGACATTGCTCGACGTGCTCAACGACGACCTCAGTCTGCGTCCCGGCATGACGGCCACGGCAGAGATCGCCACCGCGCACCTTAAGGATGTGTTGCTGATCCCCAATGCCGCGCTGCGCTTCACGCCGCCGCGCAACAACGGCAACGCCAACTCGGGCGGATTCGTCGGCAATCTGTTCCCGCGTCGTCCACCGGCACAGAAACAGGTGAAGGAAGTGGCGCCTGCCGGAAGCGAGAAGACCATCTGGGTGTTGCAGCAGGGCAAGCCGGTCGCGCTCACCATCACCACCGGCCTGACCAACGGCCGTCATACCGAAGTGACCGGCGGCGCTTTGCAGCCCGGCATGGCCATCATCACCGGCGTGCAGAAACCCGCACCATGAGCGAAGCGCTGATCCGGCTTGCCGGCATCACCAAGACCTACGGCCACGGCCCGGCAGAGTTCCAGGCGCTGCGCGGTGTGGATCTCAGCATCCGCCAGGGCGAGTTCTTCGCCATCATGGGACCCAGCGGTTCGGGCAAATCGACCACCATGAACATCCTCGGCTGCCTCGACACGCCGACCTCCGGCGAATATGTGTTCGACGGCGTGCATGTGGAACGCCTGTCGCGCGACCAACGTGCGCTGTTGCGGCGCAATGCATTAGGCTTCGTGTTCCAGGGTTTCAACCTGCTGGCGCGCACCTCGGCGCAAGAGAACGTGGAGCTGCCGTTGCTGTATCGCGGCGAACCGGCCGAGCGCCGCCATCAGTTGGCGAACGATGCGCTGCGTGCAGTGGGGCTGGAAGGCTGGGCACACCACACCTCATCCGAACTTTCCGGCGGCCAGCAACAGCGTGTCGCCATCGCGCGCGCCATCGTCACCAGTCCCAAGGTACTGCTGGCGGACGAACCGACCGGCAATCTGGACAGCCAGCGCGGCCACGAGATCATGGAGCTGCTGGTGGGCATGAACCGTGAGCACGGCATCACCATCCTGATGGTCACGCATGAAGCCGACATCGCCGCCTATGCCAGCCGCGTGGTGCATTTCATCGACGGCCGGATCGCTGACGACACGCAGAACACCGAGGTACGCACATGATGAACTGGACCTCATTGCTGCTCGCGCTGCGCGAGATCCGCCGCAACCTGATGCGCGCTTTCCTCACCGTGCTCGGCATCGTCATCGGTGTGGCCGCCGTGGTGACCATGGTGACGCTGGGCAACGGCGCGACGCAGTCGGTGTCCGACCAGATCTCCAGCCTGGGCAGCAACCTGCTCATGCTGCGTCCCGGTCAGCGTCTGGGGCCGGGCAGCGGCAGCGCCGGCGCGCCCGCCTTCCGCATGGAGGATGCGGAAGCGATCAAGGCACAGGTCAGCGGATTGAGCGCGGTCGCGCCCACCGTGAACCGTTCCACGGTACTCATCGTCGGCTCGCGCAACTGGGCCACCTCCATCACCGGCAGCAACGTGGATTACTTCAGCGCCGGCAACTGGACGCTGGCCGACGGACGCCTGTTCAACAGCAGCGAGGAACGCGCGGGCAAGGCGGTGTGCATCATCGGCGCCACGGTGCGCAAGGAACTGTTCGATCCCTACAACGCGGTGGGCGAGACGCTGCGCATCAAACAATTCTCGTGCGAGGTGATCGGCGTGCTGGCACCGAAAGGCCAGAGCGCGATGGGACGCGACCAGGACGACACGGTGGTGATGCCGCTGCGCACCGTGCAGCGTCGGCTGACCGGCAAGCAGGACGTGAACACCATCCTCATCTCGATGCAGGACGGCGCTTCCACCGAAGCGGTGATCAACCAGATCTCACTGCTGATGCGCGAGCGGCGCAAACTGGCGGACAGCGAGGACGACAACTTCAGCATCCAGGACACCAAGGAGATCGCCAAGACCCTGTCCGGCGCCATCGGCACCATGACCGCGCTGCTCGGCGCCGTCGCGGCGGTAAGCCTGCTGGTAGGCGGCATCGGCATCATGAACATCATGCTGGTGTCGGTGACTGAACGCACGCGCGAGATCGGCATCCGCCTCGCCATCGGCGCGCTGGAGAAAGAAGTGTTGATGCAGTTCCTCACCGAAGCGGTGGTGCTTTCCGCCATCGGCGGCCTGATCGGCCTCGTGCTCGCCGCCATCGCCTGCTACGGCCTGGCCACCCTGCTCGGTCTGCCCTTCCTGTTCAGCCCCAGCATCAACCTGCTCGCCTTCGGCTTCTCGGCCGCCATCGGCGTCATCTTCGGTTACGTGCCGGCGCGCAGAGCGGCGCGGCTGGACCCGATCGAAGCGCTACGGCATGAGTGATCGCCAGGTATTACCCATATGCATCAATGGGTTTATTAGCCCGCCGGTTTAGTCGTGTACTGCATCCCTGATACGATGACGGCGTCGTGCCCTACTGTTATCGTTCACGCATGCAAGCCGATATCCCGACCATCTTCTTCGTCATCGTCGCGATCAGTTTCGCGCTCGCCACGGCGATCGCCATGGTCAGCTTCGGACGCCGCCATGGACTGATGCCGTGGGCGTTCGGCTTGGCACTGCATGGCATCGCTTATGTATTGTTCAGCCTGCGCGGCGAGATCAGCGACTTCCTCAGCATCGTCGTCGCCAGCACCGCCATCTCCACCATGCTCGCGCTGTTCGCAGGAGGGATACGCGACATCACCGGTCGCCAGCCGCGCCTGTGGCTCATCTGGACGCCCATCCCAGTTATCGCAATCGGCTTATCCCTTTTTCTGCACGATTTCATCGCACGTGTCGTGTTAAGCGCCGTTGTCTATATGTTCCAGGGCGCGCTGCTCGGCTGGTTCGCCTATCGCAGCAGTATCCAGAGCCGGGGGCGCTATGTCGTCATGGCCAGCACACTACTTCTCCTGGTGGTGATGCTCATGCGCTTACTGGGTGCCATGAACGGATCGCTGCCGATCAACACCATCACCGCCTCCAGTCCGTTGCAGACGCTCACCTTCCTGATGACCATCGTCTCGACGCTATTGACCGTGATCGGCATGCTGTTGATGACCTGGGAACACAGCGAGCAGCTGATCAAGGAATCGGAAAGCCGTATGCGCACCCTGTTCGAAAGCACCAGCGACGCGGTGATGCTGCTTGATGAGCACGGCATCTTCGAATGCAACCCGGCCACGCTGAAGATGTTCGGCAGCCCTTCGAAGCAAGTCTTCATCACCAAACAGCCAGCCGACATTTCGCCGCCACAACAGCCTTGTGGTACTGATTCTTCCATCCTGGCACAGCAACAGATGGACAAAGCCATGCGCGAGTCGAGCTGCCGCTTCGAATGGATGCACCGGCGTCTGGACAACGGCCAGAGCTTTCCGGCCGAAGTACTGCTCAACGCCATGGACATCAACGGCCGGCATGTACTGCAGGCGGTGGTGCGCGACATCACCGAGCGCAAGCGGCTAGAAGCGGAACTCGAACGCCAGGCGCACCATGACTATCTCACGGGATTGGACAATCGCGGCTACTTCATGCAGCGCGCAGCCCTGGAGGTAACCCGGGCCTTGCGTTATAACAAGCCCATGTCCCTGCTCATGCTGGACATCGATAACTTCAAGCAGATCAACGATAGCCATGGACACCAGGCAGGCGATGAAGTATTGCGCAGTCTGGCGGCGACCTGCCGCAAGTCCTTGCGCGGGATCGACCTCATCGGACGCATCGGCGGTGAAGAGTTCGCAGTGGTACTGCCCGAGGCTGGTGCAGCTCAAGCCGGCGAGGCTGCCGAACGCTTGCGCAAGAATATCGCGGCAGCACAGGTTGAATCCGCTGGCGTGTGGATAAATTTCACGGTGTCGATCGGCATCGCCAACCTGTCATCTGACGACCCCAGCGTCGCTGCCTTGCTGCACGCAGCAGACAACGCGCTGTATGCCGCCAAAGCCGCAGGCAAGGATTGCGTTGTGCACCACCAGCCCTGAGTTCAGGTGCAGCGCCCATGCTTCTGGCAACAAACAGCATAAAAAAGGCGATGCCGTGGCATCGCCTTTTTCCGTTCCGGCCTGACCTGACTACTTCACGCAGTCCACGTAGTACACGCGCTGACCGTCGACCTCATCCGCCACCAGGCCGTGGATGTCGGTCTCGAAGCCGGGGAAGCGTTTGTTGAACTCGCGCGCGAACTTGAGGTAATCGACGATGGTCTTGTTGAAGCGTTCGCCGGGGATGAGCAGCGGGATGCCGGGCGGATAGGGCGTCAGCAAGACGGCGGTGATGCGGCCTTCCAGTTCGTCCACCGGCACGCGTTCGATCTCGTCGTGCGCCATCTTGGCGAACGCATCGGACGGTTTCATCGCGGGTTGCATGTCCGACAGGTACATCTCCGTCGTCATCTTGGCCACGTTGTTGTTCTTGTAGGTGTCATGGATCTGCTGGCACAGGTCGCGCAGGCCGGTCCGTTCATAGCGCGGATGCTTGGCCGCGAACTCCGGCAGGATGCGCCAGATGGGCGCGTTCTTGTCGTAGTCGTCCTTGAACTGTTGCAGCGCAGTGAGCAGGGTGTTCCAGCGGCCCTTGGTGATGCCGATGGTGAACATGATGAAGAACGAGTACAGGCCGCACTTCTCCACGATCACGCCGTGCTCGGACAGGTATTTGGTGACCATGCCGGCGGGGATGCCGCTGTCGGCGAAGTCGCCATCCACATCCAGGCCCGGGGTGATGACGGTGGCCTTGATCGGGTCGAGCATGTTGAAGCCCTCGGCCAGTTTGCCGAAGCCGTGCCACTTCTCGTTCGGGTGCAGCATCCAGTCGTCGCGTTCGCCGATGCCTTCCTCGGCGATGTTGTCCGGCCCCCACACCTTGAACCACCAGTCTTCGCCGAACTCTTCGTCCACCTTGCGCATGGCGCGGCGGAAGTCGAGCGCTTCGGCGATGGATTCTTCCACCAGCGAGGTGCCGCCCGGCGGTTCCATCATCGCGGCGGCCACGTCGCACGAGGCGATGATGGAATATTGCGGCGAGGTGGAGGTGTGCATCAGGTAGGCTTCGTTGAACATGTGGCTGTTCAGTTTGCGCGTCTCCGATTCGCGCACCAGGATCTGCGAGGCTTGCGACAGGCCGGCCAGCAGTTTGTGCGTGGATTGCGTGGAGAAGATCATCGAATCCTTGGCGCGCGGACGGCCACGGCCGATGGCGTGCATGTTCTTGTAGAAGTCATGGAAGGCGGCGTGCGGCAACCAGGCTTCGTCGAAGTGCAGGGTGTCGATCTTGCCGTCCAGCATCTCTTTCAGCATCTCGACGTTGTATACCACGCCGTCGTAGGTACTTTGCGTGATGGTGAGGATGCGCGGCTTCTTGGCCTTGTCGGTGATGAAGGGGTTGGCGTCGATCTTCTTCTGGATGTTGGCAGGCTCGAACTCGGATTTCGGGATCGGGCCGATGATGCCGTAATGGTTGCGCGTGGGCATCAGGAACACCGGGATGGCGCCGGTCATCATGATCGCATGCAGATTGGACTTGTGGCAGTTGCGGTCCACCACCACGATGTCGCCGGGCGCCACCATGGAATGCCACACGATCTTGTTGGAGGTCGAAGTGCCGTTGGTCACGAAGAACAGATGGTCGGCATTGAAGATGCGCGCCGCGTTGCGCTCTGACGCCGCGACCGGGCCGGTGTGGTCCAGCAGCTGGCCAAGCTCGTCCACCGCGTTGCACACGTCGGCACGCAGCATGTTCTCGCCGAAGAACTGGTGGAACATCTGGCCCACCGGTGACTTCAGGAACGCCACGCCGCCGGAGTGGCCGGGGCAGTGCCAGGAATAGGAGCCGTCCTGTGCGTAATGGGTGAGCGCGCGGAAGAACGGTGGCGCCAGCGAATCGAGATAGGCCTTGGCTTCGCGGATGATGTGGCGCGCCACGAACTCGGGCGTATCCTCGTGCATGTGGATGAAGCCGTGCAACTCGCGCAGGATGTCGTTGGGGATGTGGCGCGAAGTACGCGTCTCGCCATACAGATAGATGGGGATGTCCGCATTGCGGAAGCGGATCTCGCGCACGAAGGCGCGCAACGACTTCAGCGCCGCTTCCGTCTCTTCCTTGCTGCCGCCGCCGAACTCCTCGTCGTCGATGGAAAGCAGGAAGGCCGATGCGCGGCTCTGCTGCTGGGCGAACGAGGTGAGGTCGCCGTAGCTGGTGACGCCCAGCACTTCCATGCCTTCCTCCTCGATGGCCGCTGCCAGCGCGCGGATGCCCAGACCGCTGGCGTTCTCGGAACGGAAGTCTTCGTCGATGATGATGATGGGAAAGCGAAACTTCATGTTCTGCTCCTGAGAAATTATGAACGAGCCAACGGACCTTGAGCGCCCGCGACTTTCGATACGATGTTGAGCTTCAGTGCAGACTCATATTGGCCGCAGGCCAATGTGATGTCGGAGCTAAAACTGAATTTCATGGCTTTCCTCTTCAGGGAATCGGTTTGATTTGCGCGGATTGTCGCAGAACAGCGGACGGCGGTTGGTGAATTATTTTTGCTGGGGGTACGGGCTGGCCAGATTGGCGACCAGCTCGGCCAGCACTTCACGGAACTGGTGCTCGTCGCACCCCATGAGCACGGCGTCTTCCAAGGCGTCGCGGCAGACCTGGCCGATCTCGGCCAGGTTCTCCTGCATGACCTTGTTCTTCTCGTAGCAGGCCACCACCTCGCCTTCGGGTGAGCGCCAGACGATTTGTGCAGCTGTCTTTTTCACTTAGCCAGAAACTCCAAATTCCGTCATTCCGGCGCAGGCCGGAATCCAGTCAATCAAAAATAACCTTACGCAGCAAGGACAAAGCTTAAAAGGCATGTTGTCTGAACACACTGGATTCCGGCCTGCGCCGGAATGACGTGCATCAGGTCTTGGGCAAGGTGACGCCGACCTGCCCTTGATATTTGCCGCCGCGATCCTTGTACGAGGTCTCGCACACTTCGTCGCTCTCGAAGAACAGCACCTGCGCCACGCCTTCGTTGGCGTAGATCTTGGCGGGCAACGGAGTGGTGTTGGAGAACTCCAGCGTCACGTAGCCTTCCCACTCGGGTTCGAACGGGGTGACGTTGACGATGATGCCGCAGCGGGCATAGGTGGATTTGCCCAAGCACACGGTCAGCACGTTGCGCGGGATGCGGAAATATTCCACGGTGCGTGCCAGCGCGAAGGAATTGGGCGGGATGACGCAGTAGTCGGCCTCGACGCTCACGAAGGAATTCGGGTCGAAATTCTTGGGGTCGACGATGGTGCTGTTGATGTTGGTGAACAGCTTGAATTCGCGCGAGCAGCGGATGTCGTAGCCGTAGCTGGAAGTGCCGTAGGACACGATCTTCTGGCCGTTCA
This sequence comes from Pseudomonadota bacterium, assembly GCA_021822115.1. The sequence continues at coordinate 8,971 of JAJZSA010000017.1, read as the reverse complement.
CTTCCTTCACCTGATTGGGCTCGAACGGGTCGATCATGCCGGTCTGTTCGGCCATGCGACGAATCCACTTGTCTGACTTGATGCTCATCACGTTTCCTTGCGGGGGTTTTTGCGGGCGCGATTTTACCTAATTCCTCGGCGCTGCGTGGCTTTTGCTACAATCGCGCCCTCAATAAATCGCACCTGAAGTGCGAAATGCGCGGCCGATGCCTCCGCAGGTACTTTTCAGGAAAAACACCCCATGACCCGCAAGATACTCGTCACCTCCGCCCTGCCTTATGCCAACGGCAGCATCCACCTCGGTCACCTGGTCGAATACATCCAGACCGACATCTGGGTGCGCTTCCAGAAGATGCGCGGCCACGAATGCCATTACGTGTGCGCCGACGACACCCACGGCACCCCCATCATGCTGCGCGCCGAAAAGGAAGGCGTGACACCCGAACAACTGATCGCCCGCGTGTGGCAGGAGCATTACGACGACTTCGCCGCCTTCCATGTCGCCTTCGACAACTTCGGCTCCACCAACTCGGCCGAGACCAAGGCCTACGCCCAAGGCATCTACCGCACGCTGAAGGCCAACGGCCTGATCGAGGTGCGCTCGATCCAGCAGTATTTCGACCCGGTCAAGAACATGTTCCTGCCGGACCGCTTCATCAAGGGCGAGTGCCCCAAGTGCCACGCCAAGGACCAGTACGGCGACAACTGCGAAGTGTGCGGTGCGGCCTATGCGCCGACCGACCTGATCGAGCCATTCTCGGCGGTGTCCGGCGCCAAACCCGAACTTCGCAACTCCGACCACTATTTCTTCAAGCTTTCCGACCCGCGCTGCCAGGCTTTCCTGCGCCAGTGGACGAAGAGCGACACCTTGCAGACCGAAGCCTCGAACAAGATGCAGGAATGGCTGGGCGCGGAAGGCGAGCGCAAACTCTCCGACTGGGACATCTCGCGCGACGCGCCCTATTTCGGCTTCGAGATCCCCGATGCGCCAGGCAAATATTTCTATGTGTGGCTGGATGCACCGGTGGGCTACATGGGCAGCTTCCAGCAACTGTGCGCCAAACGCGGCATCGACTTCGACGCTTACTGGAAGCAGGGTTCGGACGCCGAGCTGTACCACTTCATCGGCAAGGACATCCTCTACTTCCACGCGCTGTTCTGGCCGGCCATGCTGCAACACGCTGACTATCGCACGCCGACCAAGCTGTTCGCGCACGGCTACCTCACCGTGAACGGCGAGAAGATGAGCAAATCGCGCGGCACCTTCATCACCGCACGCAGCTATATCGACCATGTGCAGAACCCCGAGTACCTGCGCTATTACTACGCAGCCAAACTGAACGGCAGCATGGAAGACCTCGACCTCAACCTCGAAGACTTCGTGGCCAAGGTGAACAGCGACCTGATCGGCAAATACATCAACATCGCCAGCCGCTGCGCCGGCTTCATCAGCAAGCGTTTCGACGGCAAGCTGGGCCGGGTGGATGCGGCGGCGGCAGCCGAATTCAAGACCGCTTTCGAGCGCAACGAGATCGCCCAGAGCTATGAGGCGCGCGACTATGCGCGTGCCCTGCGCGAGATCATGCGCCTGGCCGATGTGGCGAACCAGTACATCGCCGAGAAAGCACCGTGGGCGATGGCCAAACAGGAAGGCAAGGAAACCGAATTGCACGAGGTGTGCTCGACGGCGATGACGCTGTTCCGCGACCTGACGCTGTACCTGAAGCCGGTGTTGCCGGAGCTGGCCGCCCAAGTGGAAGCCTTCCTCAACATCGCGCCGCTGACCTGGGATGGCGCATGGCAAGCATTGCCGGCCGGCCACAGCATCAACGCCTATCAGCATCTGGCCACCCGCCTCGATCCAAAACTGATCGAAGCCATGGTCGCCGCCAACCGCGGCTCGCTACAACCCCAACCGCAGGTGCAATCCGAACAGCGCCACGCAGAACATCAACAACAGGAGGCTAAGAAAGCCGTGACCGAAGCAACCAAGGATTCCGCAGAGTACATCTCGATCGACGATTTCATGAAGGTAGACCTGCGCGTGGCGAAGATCGTCGACGCCCAGCACGTGGAAGGCGCCGACAAGCTCATCCAGTTGACGCTGGACATCGGCGAAGAGAAGACGCGCAACGTGTTCGCCGGCATCAAGTCCGCCTACGCCCCCGAGCAGCTGAAAGGGCGCCTGACCGTGATGGTCGCCAACCTGGCACCGCGCAAGATGAAGTTCGGCATGAGCGAAGGCATGGTGCTGGCCGCCTCCGGCAGCGAACCCGGCCTGTACATCCTGTCGCCGGACAGCGGTGCCCAGCCGGGGATGCGCATCAAGTAAGCAAGAAGACCGAAAAAACAAAAGCCACCGCAAAGGTGGCTTTTTTTATTTGGTGGAGAGCGAATCGTTATCTCTCACCACCAGGCGTACTGTCGCACGCCGAATCTGGTGGCTCGGGGCGGAATCGAACCACCGACACGCGGATTTTCAATCCGCTGCTCTACCAACTGAGCTACCGAGCCGTTTTTTCACCCGTCCAGAACGGTGCCGGGGAAAACGAAGGCGCGCATTGTAGCCATAAGCGGCGTGATGGGCAACAACAAAAAACACCGCCCGGAATCAGGCCACCTTGCTTCGCACGGGGACTCTTTCTACTTTCCCAATTACGCCATACCTGCCCGGCCCATCCCTTCCGATGGCCCCGTGATGGGATACGCGCAACGCTCACGCTTCATGGGACCTGTTCCGATACTGTTCGATCAAGCCCAATAGCGCCTTGGTCTGGAAGTTTTGTGCCAACCGGCGCATTTGCGCAACGAAGGGGGCATAACACGGGTCCGCTTCGGCCAGTGCATCCACATGCTGCACCACATCCCGCATATCGCCACGTAAAGCCAATGCATGCAGATCATCGAGCGCTTGGCTGGGCGGCGCAGGCAGCAATGGATCGACCTGCACCGCTCGCGTTTCTGCCCTGGCCGCCAGTGCGGCCGCATCGAAGCCCGCTGTCCCGGGCGATACGACACCGGTGGCGAGTTCGAAGGAGAAGACACTCCCCACTCCGGGGCAACTTTCGACCTGGATGTCTCCGCCCATCAGCTTCACCAGCTTGTGGCTGATGGACAGGCCCAGGCCGTTGCCTCCGACTCGATGCCGAAGCTCTCCTGCCTGCGCGAATGGCTGGAAGATGTTCTCCAATTGATCGGCAGGGATACCGACCCCGCTGTCCTGAACCTCGAAACGGATACGCGAGGGCGCGATCAGGCGCACCCGCAACACCACTTCTCCGCTATCTGTGAACTTGACCGCGTTCGCCAACAAATTGATCAACACTTGGCGCAGGCGCTGTTCGTCGCCGCGCACGATGGCTGGCAGATCGCCGGCCGCATCGCAAGTAAAGCCGATGTTCTTCTGCTCCGCGCGGAGACGGATCATATCGATGATGCCCACAAGGAAGGGAGACAGGGCGATGTCGCCGTCCACAAGCTCGAACTTGCCCGCCTCGATGGCTGCCTGATCGAGCAAGCCGTTGATGAGCGACAACAAGTGCTCTCCACTGTGCTGGATGACATTCAGCCCGGCGGCCTGTTTCTCGCCTAGCGTGCCGTCCCGTAGCAGGCTCTGGGTATAGCCCAGGATGCCGTTCAGCGGCGTGCGCAACTCGTGGCTCATGCTGGCGAGGAACATGCTCTTGGCCTGATTGGCGGCATCGGCGACTTCCTTTGCCGCAGCCAGTTGCCGGGCCGTCTCTTCCAGCTGGGCCTGTTTCTCGATCAGCCGGGCATTGGCCGCCTTCTTTTGACGATAGCTGAACAAGAGCAGTAGCGTCAGCAACACCACGATGACGATGGTGGCGGCCAGTGCATAGAGCGTGCGTCGCTGCTCGGTGATCGTTTTCGATTGATCGTCGAGGATGCGCTGTTGCCGCTCGATCTTCTCATCCTGCTCGCTCAGGATGGCGGCCCGCTCCCTGATCTTGATTTCCTGTTGCGCCAGATCCGCCTCGCGCTGTCGGATCGCGGCGATCAGTTTCTGATATTTGTCGCGCTCACGCTCAACGATGCCAAGCTGCTCATCGATGAGTGCCTGCTGTTTTCTGCTGGATTCTTCCAGCTCCGCGAAACGCTTTTCTTCAACGGCGATTCGCTGTTGTTGCTGCTCGATCAACCGCTGCTGCTGTTCCACCTTGGCGGTGGCCTGTTGCAGGCGAGACTGCTCCTCCGCGACCAATTTTTTCTGGCTACGGAGCAGGGCCACCTGTTCACGCAGAGTGGATTGCCCTTCCTTGTAAAGTCTGGCCACATCGATCTCACTGCCGCCGAGCAGAATGATGTCCGGCTGGATGCCGAGGTTCTGGTTGATGATGTTGGCCTTGTTGATCTCGAAGCGTATCTGCCTGTCCGCCGTCTCCAGCAGGTCGATCATGGCGATGCGCTGGTCGCCCATGTTGTCCGAGATCAGCAGGACCGGATGCCCCTCCAACTGCGCGAATATCTCTGGATATAGCGAAGCGAATTTCTTGGCAATGTAAACAACGTGGACACCTTCCGGCACCACCTTGCTGGCCGAGCGCGTCACCCGGAACGGTTTGTCGTGCAGTTTGTTGCCGCGGAATCTGGCCCGCAGACCGTCGCTCACCTCGTCGTTGTCATCGACGACATGAATGCGGAATTCCTGGATCTTGTCCTCGCCGGGCCAGTAGATGCGCTCGGCCAGACGGTACACATAAGCGGCGACGATCTCGGAGCGCGATATTTGCGCGGCCGCGAGTGCCCCAGTTGCAACTAAAAGCAGCGGAAAAAGCAACCATAGCCTGGAATGAATCAATCGCGTCATGATGATGCCGGGGCACTCAATATTTGACTGTGGCGCCTCCCCCGATCTGCCTGCGCATGTACTGGTCGATATAGCCGGAATTGATATGCGGCAGGGGGTGACTGTTATCGAAAAGATTCTTCACATAAAGAGTGAACTCCAACGATTTGCTCTTGGTGTAATTCAAGTTGATGTCCACATAGTGCATCGCCCCCCAGGTTCCGAAGCCGGACGGGTTGGTCACGGTTTTCACATGGGTTTGCGTATTGCCACGATACTGGAGATTGAGCAACAGCGCGGACGTGACATCGTAATCGACACCCAGATTCCAGGTGTAGGTCGGCACTGCCACAGGCTCCAGGCTGTAAGTGGAAAGGTGGGTGTTGGTCACGATATCGAAGCCGCCCGCCGCGCCGAACGGATACCGCTTATCCCAACGTCCGTGTTGATAGGCGACATTACCATTCAGCGCCAGGCGGTCAGTCGCCACATGCTTCGCCTCCAGCTCCACGCCATAGGTTTCAAAGTTGGCGAACCCCATCGTGCCATAGTACAGCGGCAGTCCATTGATCTGGCCGATCACGGGACCGGCCGTGCCGATATAGGCGGGAATGGAAGTGACCTGCTGCCGATATAAGGTGATTGCGCCGGAAGTCTTATCGGAGCGATAGCTCAACTGGATGTCATGCGACTTGCTTCTCTGGGGGGAGACTTGATGTGTCCGCCAAAAATCCCCCAATCCTCCGGTTTGCACCACGAGTTCGGGTTGTCGGGAAAAATTCGCGCCGAAGCGCACCACCCCCGTGTTGTAGGCGTACTTCAAGAACCATTGCGGATCGAGGGTGTATATCGCGGCAAAGCGGGGCAGCACATGTTCCGTCTGCGTCCTGCCGCGGTTCTGTTCCCAACGCGCGCCCGCCGTGAGGTTCAGCTTTGAGAAGCCGGAATAGGTCCCCTCGGAGAACACCGCGTAATTATCATCGGTGCCCGAAGCGGGGGGCGCAAACGTCATCTGATAGGTCGAATGATTCGCGAATACGCCGAACAGCGCCTTGACCGCTCGGTCTTCGTAATCGAGGATGGACTCCACGCCGACGGTATGCACTTTTTGCACATAGTCCAGAACGAGTGCATTGTCGCTTGTGCGCCATTGCTTGTCGGTACTGCGATACGCATCGCCAAACAAGCGGGTTTCGAGTTTGAACTGATTGTCGAGTTGCGGTGCATAGCGCATATCCAGCCAATTCCTGGCATTGCTGACGAGCCCCACTTTGCTTCCATCGAAGGGCGTGTAGTAAGGCTGCATGTATCCGATCTCTGTTGCGCCGCCTTCCACTGTCACCTCGCCATCGCGATATTTGAAAAATACATCATGGCTGGGGTTGTAGTCCCATTGATTCATGCGGAACCACATGAAGCTGGGCTGGTAAGGTCCGCTGGGGCCGGCGATATGCCCGTCCGTCCAGGGCGCATCGCTGTCCGAGTAATTTGCCGTCAACAAAAAATCGCGATCCGCGCCATAACTTTTACCGTAGGTCAGATCAAGCACGTTGCGCTTGTGGCGAGCCTCATAGTCGTAGGCCAGCTCGACTTTGCCGGATGCGCTTTGCTCATCATCAACAGAATTGCCATCCTTGGTGATGATGTTGATCACCGCCATGCTCGCGTCGCTGCCCCACAAAGTGGAGCCCGGGCCGCGCACGATCTCTACACGTTTCACTTTGGCCAACAACGGAAAACGGTATTCCTCATACTGTCCGATGGTGGTGATGTTCACCATCGAATGTCCATCGACCAGAAACAGATAGCTGGCGTTGATGTCTTCCACCAGGCCGCGATTGGAGAGCAAGCCCCAGGCAGCAACGGTCAGATTGTGGAAGCCGGGAACGTCGCCCAAGACTTCATGCAAGGTCTTGTAGCCACGGCGTTTGATGTCCGCATCGGTCACCACCGTGACGATGGAAGGTGCCATGTCGATGGCGGTCAAACGGCGACTGGCCGAATAGAACTGAACCTGCCCCAACTGCTCAAGTGACAATTCGCTCAAGTTCGAGTCGCTTTCGAGCAGACCGGTCGCGAATGCAACAGGAACAGTTGAAAACAGCACGGCCGGATAGATCGTGAATCGCACGACCCGACAGACTTGGTCGATCAACTTGGCTGCACGCATTCCCCTCCCCCTATTGGGGCCCCAAGCCGCCCCATCTTCGCACCGCCGCAAGAACTCGCATCGTGAGATGTCGCACTGTCACCAGCCGCGACACAATAGACATCCGGCGACCACTTTAGCCGGACTATCGGATAAAGCCAAGGATGCAAGGTCGGCGCACATTCGCAACGCGCATGCAGATCCCGTCTTGTCGACCGCATCGCAACGTGGTCGTCCTCTACACAAGCTTCTCGTCACACAACGGTTCCCATAAAAACGGACCCCGCACGAGGCGGGGTCCGTTTGCAGCATCATTGAACCGAACGACGCGCCAAGCGCATCGCCCAGCGGGTTCAATTACATCATGCCGCCCATGCCTCCCATGTCGCCCATGGCGGGAGCCGCCGGCTTGTCTTCCGGCAACTCGGCCACCATGCAGTCGGTGGTGAGCATCAGGCCGGCCACGGATGCGGCGTTCTGCAGTGCGGTGCGGGTGACCTTGGTCGGGTCGACCACGCCCATCTCCAGCATGTCGCCGAATTCGCCGGTAGCGGCGTTGTAGCCGAAGCTGCCCTTGCCTTCCAGCACCTTGTTGACGACCACGCTCGGCTCGTCGCCGGCGTTGGCGGTGATGGCGCGCAGCGGGGCCTCCATCGCGCGCAGCACGATGGTGATGCCGGCGTCCTGCTCGTGGTTGTCACCCTTGAGCTTGGTCACGGCTGCCTTGGCACGCAGCAGAGCCACGCCGCCGCCGGGGACGATGCCTTCTTCCACCGCAGCGCGGGTGGCGTGCAGCGCATCTTCCACGCGCGCCTTCTTCTCTTTCATCTCGACTTCGGTCGCAGCGCCGACCTTGATCACTGCCACGCCACCGGCCAGCTTGGCCTTGCGCTCTTGCAGCTTCTCCTTGTCGTAGTCGCTGGAGGACTCGTCGATCTGCTTGTTGATGTTAGCGATGCGTGCCTTGATGGCGTCTTCGGAGCCGGCACCGTCGATGATGGTGGTGTTTTCCTTGCCCACTTCGATGCGCTTGGCCTGGCCCAGCATGTCCAGCGTAGCCTTTTCCAGAGTGAGGCCGACTTCTTCAGCGATCACGGTACCGCCGGTCAGGATGGCGATGTCTTCCAGCATGGCCTTGCGACGATCACCGAAGCCAGGCGCCTTGACGGCGACGGTCTTCAGGATGCCACGGATGTTGTTGACCACCAGGGTGGCCAGCGCTTCGCCTTCGATGTCTTCGGCGATGATCAGCAGCGGACGACCGGCCTTGGCGACTTGCTCCAGCACCGGCAGCAGATCGCGGATGTTGGAGATCTTCTTGTCGTGCAGCAGGATGAAGGGGTTCTCCATCGCGGCGATCTGGCGGTCCTGGTTGTTGATGAAGTACGGCGACAGGTAGCCGCGATCGAACTGCATGCCTTCGACCACGTCCAGCTCGTCTTGCAGGCCGGAACCGTCTTCGATGGTGATGACGCCTTCCTTGCCGACCTTGTCCATGGCTTCAGCGATCTTCTGGCCGACGGTGGTGTCGGAGTTGGCAGAGATGGAACCGACCTGGGCGATCTCCTTGCTGGTGGTGCAGGGCTTGGAGATATTCTTCAGTTCTTCCACGGCGGCGGCCACAGCCTTGTCGATGCCGCGCTTCAGGTCCATCGGATTCATGCCGGCGGCCACGAACTTCATGCCTTCCATCACGATGGACTGTGCCAGCACGGTAGCGGTGGTGGTGCCGTCACCGGCCACGTCGGAGGTCTTGGAAGCGACTTCCTTCACCATCTGCGCGCCCATGTTCTCGAACTTGTCCTTCAGCTCGATCTCCTTGGCCACGGACACGCCATCCTTGGTGATGGTCGGTGCGCCGTAGGAACGGTCCAGCACCACGTTGCGGCCCTTGGGGCCCAGGGTCACCTTGACCGCATCGGCCAGGATGTTCACACCGACGACCATCTTGCTGCGGGCGGCGTCGTGGAATTTAACGTCTTTAGCTGCCATTTGTTATGTCTCCTGAATTCGTT
>JAJZSA010000083.1 GCA_021822115.1 Pseudomonadota bacterium | reverse complement strand
GCTGTTGTTCCTGCTGCTGTCGGCCTGTGCCGCATCCGCCCAGGCCGACTGGCGCAGCCAGTTCGAGGCCGACCGTTTCAGTTCGCGCATGAACGAGTTGCTGCGCGCCGAGCAGCGCAGCACCGATGGCATCATCGCCGGCGCGCAAGCCGACATGGCGCGGCAGACCGCCGGTTATTACGAACGCCGCGCGCGCGAACGGGATGCGCGCTTCGCCGCCTTCCAGCGTGCGATGGCCGATGCCGAGGCGGCGGAGCGCGCCGAACGGCAGGCGGCAAGGGCTGCTGCCGCATCGCAACCGCGCGAGCCCAGCGGCTACGAGATCCTGCAGCGCATGGAAGCCGCCGCGCGCAATGGCGACGCCACGGTGGCGCGCACGCTGGGCGATGCGTATCGCGCCGGGGTCGGTGCAGCACAGCAGAACGCCACCACTGCGGCGCAGTGGTATGAGCTGGCCGCCCGCGGCGGGGATGTGCTGGCTGCCAGTGCGCTCGGCGCGATGTATGCCAACGGCATCGGCGTGGCCAGGGACGACGCAGCCGCCTTCCGCTATACCCTGCAGGCGGCACAGGGCGGCGAGGAGACCGCGCTCGGCAACGCCGGCACGATGTACGAGTTCGGCCTCGGCACGACGAAGAACGATGCCGAGGCGGTGCGCTGGTACAAGCTGGCCGCGGACAAGGGCAGCGCGCGCGGGCAGAGCGGCTACGGCCGCGCGCTGTTGCTGGGCCGTGGCGGCCTCGCCGCCGATGCGCGCGCCGCAATGGAATATCTGCGCCCGGCCGCCATGGCCGGGGACAGCGCGGCGCAGATGTTCGCCGCGCAGACGCTGATGACCGGCAACGGCGTGCCGCGCGACACGGCACAGGCGCTGCAATGGTATGAATCGGCCGCACGCGATTTCCCGCAGCTCTACGGCGACCTCGCTTCGCTCCATGTGAACGGTGCGCAATACGGCATCGCGCAGGACCGCGAGAAAGCCATTGAGTATGCGAAGCGCGGCGCCGAGGCAGGCGATGGCATGGCGATGTACCTGCTGGCCGACGCTTATTTCAACGGCAGGGCTATCGCCAAAGACGATGTCGCGGGACGGCAATGGGTCGCGAAATCGGCCACCGCCGGTTATGCGCCGGGCATGTATTCCTATTCGCTCTGCCTGTCGCAGGGGGTAGGCGGCGCGGTGGATCACGCCGAGGCGGAACGCTGGCTGCTGCGGGCGGCGGATGCCGGCGTGGTCAAGGCGCAGTTCGACGCGTCCATGCTGCTGTTCCCCGGCAGCCCCAACACGGCAGCGGACGTCCCGCGTGCGGTACGCATGATGCGGGCTGCCGCAGAAGGCGGCCATGCCGAGGCGCAGGCCAACTACGCCAACTTCCTGGAAGTCGGGGAGCTGGTGCCTGCCGACCCCGTCGCAGCGCGCGAATGGGCGCGGCGCAGTGCTGAACAGGGCAATGTCATGGGTATCATCAATTACGGCGACTTGCTGCTGCGCGGTGTCGGCGGCCCGCGCAACAGCCTCGGTGCCACGCTGCTGGAGAAAGCTGCGGTCATGGGCAGCCAGTACAGCCCGCATGCCGCAATCACCTTGGGACAGTATTACCGTGACGGTCAGTACCTCCCGCGCGACGTAGCGCTGGCTCGCCAGTGGCTGGAGAAAGCCCGCGCGCTGGGCCATCCGGAGGCGGAGAAGGAATTGCAAACGCTGCGCTGAAACCATCCATCACTTTGAGGAGACACCCATGACACACCGCAATGGCTTGCTTCACGCCGCATCCCGCACCCTGGCCGGCCTGCTCTGCGCCGCCTTCATTTTCCCGGCTCATGCCGGTCAGAAGGAGGCCGAGGCCGCGATGGAGAAGAAGGATTACGCCACGGCCATGAAGGAATGGCGTGCCCTCGCCGACAAGGGCAACGCCGACGCCCAGTTCCACGTCGGTCAGATGCTGGGCCTCGGGCTCGGCGTGGAAATCGATAACAAGGCCGCCATCGCGTGGTACCAGAAAGCCGCACAGCAGAAACACGACGTCGCCGCCTACTCTCTCAGCCTCGCTTACACCCAGGGCGTGGGCGTCGCCGAGGACAAGGCCGCCGCGCTCGAGTGGCTGAAGACCTCCGCCGCGCTCGGCTTCGCGCGCGCGCAGAACGACATGGGCGACCGCTACTACTACGGCAACCAGGTTCCGCAAAGCTACCAGGAAGCCATGGCGTGGTACCGCAAGGCGGCCGACCAGAATCTTGCGGCCGCCCAATACAACATCGGCTACCTGCTGGCCAACGGCGAAGGCGTTACCGCCAATCCCGACGAGGCGAGCAAGTGGTATCTGAAAGCCGCCGAACAGGGCCATGAATTGGCGCAGGGCGAGCTCGGCGTCTATTACATGCGGCAAGCGAAGTTCGAAGAAGGCGTGCAATGGCTGAACAAGGCCGCCATGGGCGGCAACTCCAACGCCATGGTCGACCTCGGCGTCGCCTTCATCAACAGCCACGGCGTGCCGCAGGATCTTGTCCGCGCCTATACCCTGATGGAGCTGGCCGGCGACAACCCGCGCGCACTGGCGCTCAAACCGACGATCGGCGGATATCTGTCCGAGGCGCAGATCAAGCAGGCCGTCACCGAAGCCTTGCTGATGGGCATGAGCACGGGCCGCTGACCCTGCCGCCCCCGCATCCCTCGCAAGAAGGGTTTGACGTCTGCCAAGCCCTTCCGCTACAGTGCAGCCGCACTCGCTGATCTCTGCATCGGCGCCTGCAAAAGGCAAACCCGTCGAAAGGCGGGGACGCAAAGCCACCGGGCTAAAGGATGATTCCTATGCTAGCGGGGTTGCCAGGCTTCCAGCATCGCCCTGCTGTGGCATCCCCGTTCCCATGCGCCTTTCGGCTTTGCGTGTCCATACGCAACGAAAGGGACACCCATGGAACCGCAGGACGACCTCGATTTCTCCGACTTCATCGCGTCGGCCATCCACGACATGAAGAACTCCTTGAGCATCCAGACCGGATTCCTCGAGGAGCTGATGGTCAAATTCCAGCATAGCGCCGACCCGCAGACGTTGAGCCGTCTGGGCCACGCCATCTACGAGGCCGGGCGCATGAACGTCAACCTGATCCAGGTGCTCAGCCTGTACAAGCTGGGCAAATCCATCTATCCCATCGACATCTCGGAACATGCGGTGGATGAACTGCTGCAGGACGTGGTGTTGCAGAACCAGTTCATCATGGAACAGAAGGGCATCCGCATCAGCATCGACTGCGCCCCCGGCTGCTTCTGGTATTTCGACCGCGACCTGGTGAGCGGCGTGCTGATCAACGCGCTCAACAACGCCTACAACTACACGCAGGACCAGATCCGCCTCGCCGCACGGATACACGATGGCGCGCTGGAGATCCGCGTGGAGGACAACGGTCGCGGCTATCCGCCGGCCATGCTGCAAGAGCGCATCACCAAGAGCAAAAGCATCAACTTCCGCACCGGCAGCACCGGCCTCGGCTTCTATTTTTCCTCACGCGTGGCCGAGATGCACCGCAATGGCGACCGCCTGGGCGCACTCACCATCGAGAACGGCGGCGCATTCGGCGGCGGCTGTTTCGTGTTGACCTTGCCCTGAACCCCACCACATTTCCCAGGAACACGACATGAGCAAACCCCTGAACCAATCCACCGCCCTGGTCATCGACGACTTCCCCAGCATGCGCACCATGATCATGGGCTTCCTCAAGTCCATGGGGCTGACCAAGCTCAGCAACGCCGGCACGGCCAAGGATGCGCTGGACCTGCTGGCGCAACAGAAATTCGACATCGTGATCTGCGATTACAACCTGGGGCATGGCCAGAACGGCCAGCAGATCCTGGAAGCGGCGCGCCATAAGGGCTACATCGGCTATGCCACCATCTGGGTGATGGTGACGGCGGAGAAGACCATGGACATGTTCATGGGTGCGGCCGAGACCAAGCCCGACGATTACCTGTTGAAGCCGGTCACCGAGGCATTGCTGGAATCGCGCTTGCACAAGCTGATCGAGAAGAAACAGGCGCTCGAACCCATCGAGCGCGCGGTGCGCGCCAAGGATTACCTGAAGGCGCTGTCGCACTGCAACACGATGTTGCAGACCCCGTCCGGCGCCAGCCAGGACGTGCAGCGCATCAAGAGCGAGCTGCTGATGGAGATGGGCGATTTCCAGAATGCCAAGAGCTTCTTCGAGAGCCTGCTGGCCGCACGTAGCACCGCCTGGGCACGCACCGGGCTGGGCAAGGTGCAGTTCATGAACAAGGAATACGAAGCGGCACGCGACAGTTTCCAGACCGTGCTCAAGGAGAACAAGATGTACCTGGAAGCGGCCGACTGGCTGGCCAAGTCGCTGGATGCGCTGGGCGATCATCAGCAAGCGCAAAAGGTACTGAGCGATGCCATGGTGCTGTCGCCCAATGCCGTGGCACGCCAGCAACGCTTGGCCGACGCCGCCTTGAAGAACGGCGATCTGGAACAGGCGCAATCCGCCTACGAGAAAGCGATCAAGCTGGGCGAACATTCCGTGCACAAGAACGCCGGTGCCTATGCCGGACTGGCCAAGGCGTTGACCGCACGCGACGAGCCGGAGGCCGCGATCAAGGTGCTGGGCAGCAGCCGCACCGCCTTCAAAGACGATCCCGCCGCCATGTTGCAGACCGCCGTGGCGGAGAGCCTGGCCTATCGCGAGCTGGGCGAAATGCAAAAGGCCGCCTCCGCGCTGAGCGAAGCGGAGACCATTGCCGCCGCACAACCTGAACTGGCCGACAGCAACACCGCGATGGACATGGCCGCGCTGATGCTAAAACAGGGCGACAAGGACAAAGCCATGGCGCTGCTCGCCAGCGTGGTGAAGAACAACCATGAAAATGCCGGCGTGCTGCAACAGGTGCAGGGCGTATTCGCCGCTGCCGGCCTGCAGGAAGAGGGCGCCGCACTGATCAAGCAGGCGGCGCAGGAAGTGGTGAGCATCAACAACCAGGGCGTGAAGCTGGCCAACGAAGGCAAGTTCGAGGAAGGCATCGCGCTGCTGCGCCAGGCGGTGGGTGCGATGCCGAACAACGACCTGATGCTGACCAACCTGTGCGGCATGATGATCGGGCTGATGAACCGCACCGGCAAGGATGCCGAGATGGTGGCCGAGGCGCGTGCCCTGCTGGACAAGGTCGGCCGCATCAATCCCGCCAACAAGAAATACACCCTTTACCTCAACCTGCTGGGGAAGATGGCGAACGCCGAGTGAATGATGACCAGCGACCAGGCTGACACCTTCCTCGATAAGCCACACACCGCATAGACTGTGATGGCCAAGCCGAACGATAAGGACGACAAGAAAAAGAAGAAACGGCCGATCGTCATCCGGCGCCGGCGCATCGTCACGCGCGGCCGTCATGCCGGTACCTGGAAGATCGCTTATGCCGATTTCATGACCGCACTGATGGCCTTCTTTCTGCTGCTGTGGCTGCTGCCCACCGTGCCGCAGCAAGACCTGCAAGTGATCGCCCGTTTTTTCCAGACCCCGCTGCACGTGGCACTGGCCGGCGGCCAGAGCACCGATGCGCGCGCCTCCGTTATCCCCAGCCGCTATGGCGAAGACAAATCGCGCAGTGAAGGCCAGGTGCAGCGCGGCGACCGTCCTGCCGTGCTCGGCAACCTGATGGAGAACGACACGCACCGGCTGCTGCGTCGGCAGGAGCTTGATCGTCTGCGCGGGTTGAAGACGCAATTGGAGCAGCTGTTCGATAGCGACCCGCGCCTGTCGCGCTTCCGCCAGCAGCTGCGCGTCGAGCTGACCACGGAAGGCTTGCGCATCCTCATCTTCGACGACCTGGAACGCCCCATGTTCGCCAGCGGTAGCGCGCGCCTGCAGCCCTACGCCGCCGAGATCCTGGATGCGGTCGGCGCCGCCATCGACCCGCTGCCGAACAAGATCAGCCTGTCCGGCCACACCGATGCCTCGCCCTATCCCGGCAACGAGCGCTATTACAGCAACTGGGAGCTGTCCGCCGACCGTGCCAATACCGCACGCCGCCAGCTGATATCGGGCGGCATGTCACCGGACAAGATCCTGCGCGTGGTCGGCCTCGCTTCCTCGGTGCTGTTCAACACGCAAGACCCCTATGCGCCCAACAACCGGCGCATCAGCATCATCGTGCTCAATCAGGAGACGGAACAGGCCATCACCCGGCAGACCGTGCCGCAGATGAACATCACCGCAGCCTCCGAGCTGGATTAAACTGCGCGCATGACTGACAAGACCCTGGATATCACCAAGCTGGTGCAGCGTGACGAGACGGCACCCTCTGCCGCCGAGAGCGAGGCGCTGAAACGCGCCTTGGCCGACAAGCTGCAGCAACTGTCCACCCTCGACGAGGGCGACCCGTTACCGCGCGCGCGCCTGCAACTGGATGCAGCCGAGCTGTTGAACGCCCTGTCGCACGGCGCCGATGCCTGGCCACTGGCGCAACAGGCCTTTGTCACCGCCATGCAGCACGCCGCTTGGGCGGATGCGGTGGAAGCCTGCGACGTGCTGTTCCAGTGCCAGCAAACCGACTCGCTGGCCGCACTGGGTATGGGGGTATGGTTGGCGGTGACGTTCCCGGTCGATCCCGAACTCACCGTAGCCATGCTGGTGCATGTGGTGGACGAGACACCCGACGACTCGGATGGCGCCGCCGTAGCCGCCATCGCCGCGCGCTATGTGGTGGATCTGCGCGCCAGCGACGAACGGCACGGCGATCTCAGTTTCCTCGCCGACCGCCTGATCGGCATGGTCGCCCAGCGCCACAGCAACGTGCAGGACCAGGCCGGGCTGGACCGCTGGCTGAACCACCTGCAACTGCGCGACCCGCAGCGCTTCCTGCCGCGCCTGGCTGCGGTGGTGGATGCCATCGTGGGCAACAAGTGGTGGTTCGACCGCGACGTGTTGCGCGCCAGCCTGCCGGACTGAACAAGCCATAGTCTGCGCTCCCGGCCAAATCGGCTAACAGGCTGCTAGAATCGGCGCATCGTTTTCCGTTGACATCCCATGGTCCCCCATCTCACCACTGCGCTCAAAGGTCCGCTACTGGAGCTGGAGCAGCGCATCATCGCCGCCCAATCACAGATCGAACACTGGTTCCGCACGCAATGGCAGGAGCACACGCCGCCGTTCTATTCCTCGGTCGATCTGCGCAACAGCGGCTTCAAACTGGCGCCGGTGGATACCAACCTGTTCCCCGGCGGCTTCAACAACCTGAATCCCGACTTCGTGCCGCTGTGCGTGCAGGCGGTGCAGAGCACCATCGACAAGGTATGCCCGGAAGCGCGCGGCATGCTGCTGATCCCGGAGAACCACACGCGCAACCAGTTCTATCTGCAGAACGTGGCGCAACTGGCGCTGGTGATGCGCCAGGCCGGCCTCAACATCCGCATCGGTTCGCTGCTGCCGGAGATCACCACCCCGACCACGCTGGAACTGGCCAATGGCAGTTCGCTGACGCTGGAGCCGCTGGTACGCACCGGCAACCGTCTCGGCGTAGCCGGTTTCGATCCCTGCGTGGTGCTGCTCAACAACGACCTGTCCGCCGGCGCGCCGGACATCCTCAAGGGCTTGGAGCAGACCGTGCTGCCGCCGTTGCAAGCAGGCTGGTACAACCGACGCAAGTCGCAGCATTTCGCCGCCTACCATCAGGTCGCACTGCGTTTCTCCGAATTGCTGGGCATCGATCCCTGGCTGATCGATCCGTATTTTGCGGTATGTAACCAGATCGATTTCCACGCCCGCGTGGGCGAGGATGCATTGGCCGCGCAAGTGGATGCGGTGTTGCAACAGGTGCGTGCCAAATATGCCGAGTACGGCGTGAAGCAGGCACCGTTCGCCATCGTCAAGGCGGATGCCGGTACTTACGGCATGGGCATCATGACGGTGAAGGACGCCAGCGAAGTGCGCGACCTCAACCGCAAGCAGCGCAACAAAATGGCGGTGATCAAGGAAGGCATGCAGGTCTCCGACGTGCTGGTGCAGGAAGGCGTGTATACCTTCGAGGACCTGGAAGGCGCGGTGGCCGAGCCGGTGGTGTACATGATCGACCGTTATGTGGTGGGCGGCTTCTACCGCGTGCATACCGAGCGCGGTGTGGACGAGAACCTGAATGCGCCCGGCATGAAGTTCCAGCCGCTGGCGTTCGAGCAATGCTGCACGCTGCCCAGCCCGGAGTGCGCGCCGGACGATACGCCCAACCGTTTCTATGCCTATGGCGTGATCGCGCGCCTGGCCATGCTGGCGGCCTCCATCGAAGTGGAAGCGCTCACCGCATGATGCGCCGCTGGCTGGCGCTGGCCGCGGTACTGCTGCTGGCCGCCTGTAGCAAGGCACCGCTGTACCAGGAACAGGCCTATGTGTTCGGCACCATCGTCGACGTCAGCATCTACGGCGAGGACGAGGCCAAGGCCAGGCAGGGCGTGGCCGCGGTACTGGCCGAGTTCCAGCGCCTGCACGACCTGCTGCACGCCTGGCAGCCTTCCGAGCTGAGTCGCTTGAACGCCGCCATCGCGCAAGGCAAGTCTTACACGGTACCGACCGAAGTGGCGACCATGCTGCAAGATGCCGCTGCCTATGCGCAGCGTTCCGGCGACACTTTCAACCCGGCCATCGGCCGGCTCATCGCCCTGTGGGGCTTCCACGACGACACGTTCAAGGCGGTGCTGCCCGACGCAAGAAACATCGCCGCCCTGCTCAAGGCACAGCCGCAGATGAGCGACCTGCGCTTCGACGGCAACACGGTCAGCAGCCGCAACCGCGCGGTGCAGCTCGATCTGGGCGGCTATGCCAAAGGCTATGCGCTGGATCGCGCCGCCGCCATCCTGCGCGCCCAGGGTATCCGCAACGCGCTGATCAACATCGGCGGCAACGTGATGGCGCTGGGCACGCACGGTACGCGTCCGTGGCGCGTCGGCATCCAGCATCCGCGCCGGTCCGGTGCGCTGGCCACGCTGGTGCT
>JAJZSA010000082.1 GCA_021822115.1 Pseudomonadota bacterium | reverse complement strand
ACGGTGGAGCCGCACCCGGAACTGCCGCTGGCCGCGGTCAATGCCTTCAGCATCGACGATGCCCACACCACCGAAATCGACGACGCCTTCTCGCTGGAAACGCTGGCCGATGGCAAGCATCGCATCGGCATCCACATCGCGGCGCCCGCGCTATGCATCACGCCCGGTTCCGACATCGATGCCATCGCCGCGCAGCGCATGTCCACCGTGTACATGCCGGGCGACAAGATCACCATGCTGCCGGACAACGTGGTGGCCGCCTTCACGCTCAGCGCCGACCGCGTCTGCCCGGCACTGTCGCTGTATGTGGAAGTCGATGCCGACCTGCAGATCGTGCACAGCGAGAGCCGCATCGAACGCCTGCACATCGCCGCCAACCTGCGCCACGATACGCTGGAACCGCTGTTCAACGATGAGACGGTGGCTGCGCGCCAGTTCGACTTCCCCTATGGCCGCGAGCTGGAACTGCTGTGGGACTTCGCCAACAAGCTGGAAGCCCTGCGCGGAAAATCCGCCGACAACAGCACACAGCAGATCGACTACACCTTCCACGTGGAGGATGACCGCATCACCATCGGCCATCGCCTGCGCGGCTCGCCCATCGACAAGGTGGTGTCGGAACTGATGATCCTGGCCAACAGCAGCTGGGGCAAACTGCTGGACGAGCACGGCGTGGCCGGCCTCTACCGCACGCAGAACAACGGCAAGGTGAAGATGAGTACCGTCGCCGCACCGCACCAGGGGCTGGGTGTTTCGCATTACGCCTGGTCCAGCTCGCCGCTGCGCCGCTATGTGGATCTGGTCAACCAGCGCCAGATCATGAGCGTGCTGCGCGACGAAGCGCCGGCCTATGCCAGGAATGACACCGCGCTCTACGCCATCCTGCGCGATTTCGACGCCGCCTACACCGCCTATAACGACTTCCAGCGCGAGATGGAACGCTACTGGTGCCTGCGCTGGCTGCAACAGGAACAGGTGACGCAGGTGGCAGTGACTGTGCTGCGCGAGAACCTGGTCAAACTGAACGACATCCCGCTGGTCGGACGCATCCACGCCCTGCCCGAGACCCCGGCCGGCACCCAACTGATGCTGGAGATCGTCGGCATCGACCTGTTGACCCTGGACTTCGACGCGCGTCCGCTGGCGGAAGCGCACACGGTGGCATGAGGCATTACCTGACCTTCGCCCTGCTGCGCGAACGCGTGTCGTTCGCCACCGGCGTTTCGCTGTTGTTGCACGGCGTGCTGCTGTTCGGCATCACCTTCACGGTGCCGGATGCGCAGAAGCTGGCCAAGCAATTGCAGCCGCTGGAAGTCACCCTGGTCAACAGCCGCAGCAAGAGCAAACCGAGCAAGGCCGATGCCTACGCGCAGAACAACCTGGACGGCGGTGGCAACACGCAGGACGACGTGCATGCCGGCACGCCGTTCCCGGTGCTCGGCAACGACAGCCGCTATACCCCGGAACAGGCGAGCAAACGCGTCAAGGCACTGGAACAGGAAGTGCAATCGCTGCTCACGCGCAACAAGGGCGACTATCGCGTGGCGCAGGAACAGAAACAGAAAGCCGCGCGCCCCACTGACGACTCACCGAGCGGCGAAGACCTGGTGCAGCGTGCGCGCGAGATCGCCCGCCTGGAAGCCGAGATCAGCAAGAACATCTCGACCTACGAGAAGATGCCCAAGCGCAAATTCATCGGCGCACGCACCCAGGAATACCGCTATGCCCAATATGTGGAAGACTGGCGTGCCAAGGTGGAGCGCATCGGCAACCTTAACTATCCCGAAGCCGCACGCCGCCAGCAACTGCACGGCAGCCTGACGCTGACCGTGAACATCCGCGCCGACGGCAGCGTGGAGAGCATCGAGATCAACCGCCCCTCGGGCGAACGCATCCTGGATGCCGCCGCGCAACGCATCGTGCGCCTGGCCGCACCCTATTCCCCCTTCCCGCCGGACATCCGCAAGGAGGTCGACGTGCTGAGCATCACCCGCACCTGGACCTTCACCACCAGCGACCGGCTTGAGTCGCAATGAGGCATTGGCTAGGATGAACGCCATGTCTCGCCGCCTGCTGTTCTCGCTGCTGCTCGCCTTCTCCCTGCTGTTCGTACAACAGGGTGCTGCCTTGCACAGCCTGTCGCACCTGCTGGCGGAACAGCAGCAAGACCACTCGCTACCGCACGATCCGCAATGCGAACTGTGCGCCGCCTATGCGCAGATCGGCAGCGCCATCGGCAGCACCGCCATCGCTTTCGACCTGACGGATGCGCCGAGCGCCCCCCGCGTCGCGTCGCTCCACTCTCTCCCGACTACCCTCTGCGCCGCCTTCGCCGCGCGCGCCCCGCCCCGCTCCGCCTGATGCCTGCCAGCGCTGCCGCGCGACGCGGCAGCGACCATCCATCTTGCAAGGAGTCATCGATGTTCGATATCAAACGTTTGTGCGCGCTCGTCCTGCTCGGACTCGCCAGCCACGCCCAGGCCGCGAATGAAGCGGCCTTCAACCCGGCCTTCTCGCTGATCCTGTCCGGCACCTATGCCAGCCTGCGACAAGACCCGGCGACGCCCGCCACCGGCTTCGCCATGAACCCCAACCCCGGCCATGAACAAGGCTTCAACATCGGCGAATCGGAGATGGGCATCTCCGCCAACGTCGATCCGCAGTTCCGCGGCGTCGCCACCCTCGCGCTCGCCGCTGCCGGCGGCGTCAGCGTGGAGAATGCCTATGTGCAGAGCACGTCGCTGGGCGACGGCCTCAACCTCAAGTTCGGCCGCTTCTTCTCCGGTCTCGGTTACCTCAACGAGCAGCACGCGCATGCCTGGGACTTCGTCGACCAGCCGCTGGTGTATGCCGCGTTGTGGGAGAACCAGCTGGGCGAGGACGGCGTGCAACTCAAATGGCTGGCGCCGACCGAACTGTTCGTCGAACTCGGCGGCGAGATGGGCAAGGGACGCGGCTTCCCCGGCACGGATCGCGCCAAGAACGGCAGCGGCGCGGGCGTGTTGTTCCTGCACGTGGGCGATGACATCGGTAGCGAGCAGAGCTGGCGCGCCGGTCTTTCCCTGCATCGCACGCGCGCCGTGGCACGCGAGAGCAGCAAGGTGCCCGACCTGCACGGCAACACCGTCACCGATCAGTTCACCGGCGACAGCCGCACCGCCGGGCTGGACCTGGTGTGGAAATATGCGCCCAACGGCAACATCAAGGAGCGTTACCTGAAACTGCAAGGCGAGTATTTCCGCCGCAACGAGAACGGCGATCTGAGCTACGACACGGGTAGCGGTGGCACTAATGTCACCGACAGCTATGCCGTCACGCAACGCGGCTGGTATATGCAAGGCGTGTATCAGTTCATGCCGCGCTGGCGCACCGCGCTGCGCATCGACCGGCTCGATCCCGGCAGCGCCAGCGTCGGCACCGCCAATGCCACCAACGTGATCGCCAACTATGCCTTCAAACCGAGCCGCACGACCTTGATGCTGGACTACAGCCCGAGCGAGTTTTCGCGCATCCGCGTACAACTGGCCAACGACCAGTCACGCCAGAACCTGAGCGACAAGCAGCTCTTCGTGCAATACATCATGAGTCTGGGCGCGCACGGCGCGCACAGCTACTAGGAGGAAACCATGCGCCGATTCTTATTCATCCTTGTCCTGCTGACATCGAGCGGCCCGACGCAGGCACTCAACCTGTTCGCCTGCGAACCCGAATGGGCCGCGCTCGCCCGCCAACTGGCACCGGATGCCGACATCTACACCGCCACCGGCGCCCTGCAAGACCCGCACCGCATCGAGGCACGCCCCAGCCTGATCGCCAGGGCGCGCCGCGCAGACCTGGTGGTGTGCACCGGCGCCGAACTGGAGATGGCCTGGCTGCCGGTGGTGCTGCGCGAATCCAGCAATGGCAAAGTACAACCCGGCAGCGACGGCTATTTCGAAGCAGCGGATGCCGTCACCATGCTGGAAGTGCCGAGCCGCCTCGACCGCGCCGACGGTGATGTGCATGCACGCGGCAATCCGCACATCCAGACCGATGCGCGCAACTTCCTGCCCATCGCCGCGGCACTGAGCGCACGCCTGGCCCAGCTCGATCCCGCCCATGCCGGCGCATACCGGCAACATCTGGCCGCGTTCGAGCATGACTGGCGCGCCGCCATCGCCAAGTGGGAACAACAGGCCGCGCCGCTCAAAGGCGTACCGGTGGTGGTGCAACACCAGGGCTTCCCTTACCTCGCCGCCTGGCTGGGGCTGCGCCAGGTCGCCGTGCTGGAACCCAAGCCCGGCATGGATCCCAGCGCCGCCTGGCTGGCGCAGGTGCTGGCGACCTTGCAACGACAACCGGCCAAGATGGTGCTGCGCGCAGCCTATCAGGACGGCCGTCCGTCAGAATGGATCGCCCAACGCGCCGGCATCGCCGCCGTCGAATTGCCGTATACCGTGGGCGGCAACGATGAAGCAAAAGACCTGTACCGCCTGTTCGACGACACCGTGGCGCGCCTGCTGAAAGGCCTGCAATGAACATCGAACTGAGCATCCTGCTGCCCGCTTTCCTCGCCGGCTTGCTGGTGTTATCCACGCACATCCCGTTCGGCATGCGTGTGCTGCAACGCGGCGTGATCTTCGCCGACCTCGCCGTCGCGCAGATCGCCGGGCTGGGCGTGGTCGGCGCCAGCCTGCTCGGGCTGCAAGAGAATCCGCTGCTGGTGCAAGGCTTCGCCGCCAGCAGCGCGCTGTGCGGTGCGGGCCTGCTGGCCTGGATCGAACGCCGCACGCCGGCGGTGAAGGAAGCCGCCATCGGTCTCACCTTCGTACTCGCCGCCACCGCCGGCATACTGCTGATGAGCCGCGACGTGCATGCGGGCGAGCACCTGAAGGACTTGCTGGTCGGCCAGATCCTGTGGGTGTCGGATAGCCAGCTCATCGCCACCGCCGTGCTCTCCGCCGTGTTGCTCACCCTGTGGCGACTGCTACGCAACCAACTCGGCCACTTCGGCTTCTACGGCCTGTTCGCCCTCGCCATCACCGCCTCGGTGCAACTGGTCGGCGTCTACCTAGTGTTCGCCAGCCTCATCCTGCCCGCGCTCGCCACCCATCGCTGCACAACCCGACGCTACCCTTGGGCCTTCACCATCGGTATCGCCGGCTATGCCACAGGGTTGTTGCTGTCGGTGTGGTTCGACCTGCCTGCGGGGGCGGCAATCGTGTGGGCGATGGCCCTGTGCGGTACGTTGATGTCCATCGGCCAGCAGCGCGAATGAAGCTATAATCCGCGCCGTCCAGAACGCAACATTCCACCAGCATGACCGACCGTTACGCCGTCCTCGGCAACCCCATCGCCCACAGTAAATCGCCGCTGATCCACCGCCTGTTTGCGGAACAGACCGGGCAGGACCTCAGCTATGAAGCCATCGAAGCACCGCTGGAGGGTTTTGCTGATACGGTGCGCCGTCTGCGCGACGAGGGCTACCGGGGCTGCAACGTCACGGTGCCGTTCAAGTTCGAGGCCTATCAGTTGTGCGATGAACTGGGACAGCGGGCGCAGGATGCGAAGGCGGTCAATACGCTGATCTTCCGCGACGGCAAGATACTCGGCACCAATACCGACGGGCCGGGCCTGGTGCTCGACATCCAGCAGAATCTGGGCGTGGACATGATGTGGAAGGATGTGCTGCTGTTGGGCGCGGGAGGTGCGGCGGCCGGCGTGATGTGGCCGCTGTTCAATGCCGGCGTCAGCATCGAGGTCGCCAACCGCAACATGGAGAAGGCGCAGGCGCTGGTGAAGGAGTTCGAAGGGCCGTGCTCGGTGCGTACGCGACGTTACGAAGACCTGCCCGGACGCAGTTACGACATCGTCATCAACGCCACCTCCAGCGGATTGCGCGATGAGCTGCCGCCGCTGCCGCCCGGCCTGTTCAAGCCGGGTGCGCTGGCCTACGACATGATGTACGGGCGCGAGACGCCGTTCATGGCCTACGCCCGCCAACATGGCGCCGCCATCGTCGCCGACGGCCTGGGCATGCTGGTAGAACAGGCGGCCGTGGCGTTCGACCTGTGGCGTGGCGTCAAACCCGATACCCGAGTCGTCCTGCAACAGCTGCGTTCATGAAACGTGTGAAGGGCTTGCTCTGGCGCGTGCTGCTGGGGCTGTTGGCACTGCTGGTGCTCTACCAGTTGTGGCTGTTCGCGCATATCGTATGGTGGAACTGGTTCGATCCGTCCAGCAGCGCTTTCATGAGCGACCGCCTGGAAGCCATGCAGGACAAGAACCCCAAGGCCGCCCTGCAACACAAATGGGTGCCATACGAGAAGATCTCGCCCAACCTGAAGCGCGCATTGATCGCCGCCGAGGACGCCAAGTTCGTTGACCACGAGGGCTTCGACTGGGATGGCATCCAGAAGGCGTATGAGAAGAACCTGAAGAAAGGCAAGATCGTCGCTGGCGGCTCCACCATCAGCCAGCAACTGGCCAAGAACCTGTTCCTGTCCACCCGGCGCACGCCCTGGCGCAAGCTGGAAGAAGCCTTCATCACGCTGATGCTGGAGGCGGTAATGGACAAGCGACGCATCTTCGAGATCTACCTGAACGTGATCGAATGGGGCGACGGCGTGTTCGGCGCCGAGGCGGCCGCGCGCCACTACTTTGGCGTGAGCGCCGCCCGCCTGTCGACAGAACAAGCGGCGCGGCTGGCCGCCATGGTGCCCAACCCCCGTTATTACGACCGCCATCGCCAGGCACCCGGCATGCTGCGCAAGACGCTGATCATCCTCGATCGCATGCCGTACGCCGAGATTCCCTGACACCGCGCGTCCGTTTTCCTTAAAATAGCGCCCATTCTGCGAGGCGCGCGATGACTGAGATCCACGAACATCACCACACGGACAACGTGCAGGACCACCTGCACGAGATCCAGCACCTGTTGGAAAAACAGGCGCTGGTGGAGTCGGTCGTGCATAACCAGGAGCTGCCGCGCGACGAACGCCACGACCTGCTGGACAAGATGCTGCACAAGCGCCACCTGGCCGAACTCAGCGATAAGCTGAACGAGCTGCATCCGGCCGATATCGCCTACATCCTGGAAGCGTTGCCGATCGAGCAGCGCCTCATCGTGTGGAACCTGGTCAAGGCCGAACGCGACGGCGAGATCCTGATCGAAGTGTCCGATGCCGTGCGCGAATCGCTGATAGCCAGCATGAGCCGCGACGAATTGCGCGAAGCCGCCGAGCAGCTGGACACCGACGAGATCGCCGACCTCGCCCCCGACCTGCCGCAGCACGTGATCCGCGATGTGTTCAAGGCGCTGCCCATCGAGGAGCGCGAACAGCTGCGTGCCGCGATGTCCTACCCGGAGGGATCGGTCGGTGCGTTGATGGACTTCAACATGGTGCATGTGCGCGAGGACGTGACGCTCGAGACCGTGTCGCGCTATCTGCGCCGCTTCGACGAACTGCCCGACCATACCGACCAGGTGTTCGTGGTCGACCGTGAAGAGCGCTTCAAGGGAGTGCTGCCGATCAACCTGATCGTGGTCAACGAACCGGAGACAGAGGTCGGCCAGCTGATGATCACCGATGTCGTCCAGTTGCATCCGGACGACAAGGCAGAAAATGCCGCGCAAGCTTTCGAGCGCTATGACCTGGTGTCCGCACCAGTGGTGGACGAGGATGGCAAGCTGTTCGGCCGCGTCACGGTGAACGTGGTGCTCGATTACATCCGCGAAGAATCCGATACCGAGTTGCTGAACCAGGCCGGTCTGCGCGAAGAGGAAGACCTGTTCGCCTCGGTGTGGAAATCGGCACAGAACCGCTGGGCCTGGTTGGCACTCAACCTCGCCACCGCCTTCTTCGCTTCGCGCGTGATCGGCGAATTCGAAGCCACCATCGCCCAGATGGTCGCACTCGCCGCATTGATGCCCATCGTCGCCGGTATCGCCGGCAACTCCGCCAATCAGACCACCACGCTGATGGTGCGCGCGCTGGCGCTGGGACAAGTCACCTCAGGCAATGCGCGCCGCCTGATGCTGAAGGAGCTCGCCATCAGCAGCCTGAACGGCTTGGTGTGGGGCGGTTTCGCCGGACTGTTCGCCTATTTCCTGTATCACAACGTGGCACTCGGCATCGTCATGACCTCGGCCATGCTGCTCAATCTGACACTGGGAGCATTGGTCGGTATCGGCATCCCGCTGATGATGCATCGCATGGGGCGCGATCCCGCCATCGGTACCAGTGTCATGCTCACCGCCATCACCGACAGCGGTGGCTTCTTCATCTTCCTCGGCCTGGCGACGCTGATCCTGCTGTGAACAGCGGACAGCCAGCACCTTAGACGCGACTTCGGCATCCTGCCAAATAAACCGAGAGAGTAACCTGACGGCACGCAGCCTTCAGGCAAACGGATTTTTCAAGGAAAGACCGGGCAGATGCGGCAGCACCTGCCCGGCGTAAGGAGATACTATCAGGCAGTCTTCTTGACCGTAGCGCGCTTGGCTGCCGGCTTCTTGGCGGCGACCTTCTTCACAGCCGGCTTCTTGGCAGCGACAGCTTTCTTGGCTGCGGGCTTCTTCGCTGCAACAGCCTTCTTCACGGCTGGCTTCTTCGCGGCCACCACTTTCTTCGCGGCCGGCTTCTTGGCCGCTACGGCTTTCTTGGCGGCGACTTTCTTCACAGCCGGTTTCTTCGCGACGACAGCTTTCTTGACTGCGGGCTTCTTCGCTGCAACGGCCTTCTTCACGGCTGGCTTCTTCGCGGCCACCACTTTCTTCGCGGCCGGCTTCTTGACTGCTACAGCCTTTTTCGCTGCGGGCTTCTTGGCCGCGACTTTCTTGGCTGCGGGCTTCTTCGCTGCAGCCGCCTTCTTCACAACAGGCTTCTTGGCGACAGCTTTCTTCGCTGCCGGCTTCTTGGCGGCCGTCTTCTTGGTCGAGGCGCTCTTCGCTTTGGTATCTGCAGTTGCCATTTTCATTCCTTATCAAAGTTTGATGGACTAATCAGGTACTAC
>JAJZSA010000016.1 GCA_021822115.1 Pseudomonadota bacterium | reverse complement strand
GATGCTTCTATGGAAGATGGTGGACGAATGAACGTCCCGTGCTTATTGGGGGTTGAGGGTGTTCAGGCGATAAAAAAGCCCGCTGTTGTGCGGGCTCTTTTTTAGTAACTGGCTCCCCGACCTGGACATTGTCGAGAATGGATTGCAGTTCCGAAGTGCGCTGTCGCACGGAATGTTCGAGATTCTCGTAAACACGTACATTCTCCAAGGCCACGGCCGTTGTATCCGCAAGTGCCTGCAAGACCTTGACATGGTCCGGCGACGGAAGATGCTGGGTGGCCCAGTAGTTGCCGATCGCGCCGACTGGGTCGATGGTACGTATCGGCACCATCACAAGGCTGTGCACGAAGGTAGGGCGGTAGGCGTCGGCCGGAATACGCGGGTCGGCGTAGATGTCTTCGATGACCGCGGCCTGTTTGTTCAGCATGGCCCAGCCACTGATGCATGCGCTCATCGGGAAGCGCTGCCCTTTCCAGAGCGGGCTGATCGCATCCTCTTCCGCATAGAAGCACTTGTCGTCATCGCGCAACACGAATGTCGCGCCGTCAGCACCGGTCAGCCGACGGGCCGCATGGCGCACGATTTCCATCACGCTGGGCAGGTCACGCGCCAAGGACAACAACTGTACGACCTCGACCAGTTGCTCCATGGCGTTCGCATACCACAGCTTGTCTGTCGGCTGATGCGTGGCAGGGGAAGGGGGCTGGCCGTTCATGGCTCGAGGACACGGGGCAGGCGCGTCATGTATGTCCCGCGTTGGCGAGGGTGTTGATGAAGACATCGATCATCCGGCTTCATCGGCAGGATGCTGATCAGATCATCCACTTGGCCTTGGTCAGTCGGCGGCGAGAAGGAATTTTCACTGGCGGCATTCACAGCTCCCCCTATCGAGGTAAGTAGGCAGAGGCTGGGCCTGGTAAATGAGTTGTTGCAGATGGTTGAATCGAAAAAATATCAATCGATTCAAAACATTTTCATTATCATGCCATATAAATAGCAAAGTCAATCAGTCCACTTTCCAAATACTTATGGGAGCTACAGATGGTTTCTGCGCGCTTACTGTTGGTTGACGATGACCGCTTGGTATTGGCCACTCTGTCGAAAGGGCTGAGAGAATCTGGATACAGTGTCAACACGGCCGAATCGGGTGCTGCGGCGCTGGCATTGTGCGCAACCGCCACCTTCGATCTGGCCGTCGTTGATATCCGCATGCCGAAGATGACTGGACTTGAGCTCGCTGCGCGTTTGCGTGACGAGTATGGCATTGCGACGATGTTTCTCTCGGCGTATGGCGACCGAGAGCAGGTCGTACAAGCGGTGACTGAGGGCGGTGTCGGTTATCTGGTCAAGCCCGCCGGCATCGTCAATCTGATACCCGGCATCGAGTGCGCGCTGGCACGGGCCCGTGACCTGCACGCGCTGATACTGTCCCGAACTCAACTTGAACAGGCGCTGACCGGGGGGCGTGCCACCAGCATGGCGATCGGTTTGATGATGGAACGCCATCATCTGCCGGAGCAACAAGCCTTCGAAAAACTGCGGGCCGCAGCACGTGATCGCCGCCAGAAGCTTGAACAATATTGCAACGAGATCATGGCCGCTGCGGGGCGCAGCATTCCCACCTAGCGCTGGCATGCACAACTCCTATCCGGGAAAACGAACGTATGAAAAGTCATGACCACGAGCAACTCAGTTGCGCCGGACTGCCCACCTGAGCCAGGCGTGGACAGATGATCAGGATCGAGTGCCATGGTTGATGACACCCGCAAGCCAAAACCCATTGACCAAGCCGCAATCGCCGGAAACAACGATGAGGCACTGCGTCAGGCTGCGGTCCTCACCAAGATCACGGATGGCGTGAACGTGGTGTCGGCGCGGAATGGGCGCATCGTCTACAACAATCCCGCCTTCGAAACGATGTTCGGTTATGCGCCGGGCGAGCTGATCGGCCAGTTGACTGAGGTACTCAACGCGCCGGAGGGCGGCGCCCCGGAGGCCACGGCGCAAACGATCATCGACGCCTTGCAAAGAACCGGGCGCTGGGAAGGCGAACTGCTGAACCGGCGCAAGGATGGCACCACCTTCTGGACCTTTAGCACTATCAGCTGCCATGATCTGCCCGGCTGGGGGGCGGTATGGCTGGGAATCCAGCGCGACATCACCGAGCGCAAGCAGGCTGAAGCAGTGATGGCGCAACGTCAGGCGTTACTGGATAGCATCATGGTCAACACCGACGTCATGCTGGTTTATTTGGACCCTCAGTTCAATTTCGTCTGGGTCAACCAGCCTTACGCTGAAACCTGCCACATGCAGCGCGAAGAGTTGCTGGGCAAGAACCACTTCGATCTCTATCCCAATGCGGAGAACGAAGCCATCTTCCGCCAGGTGCGCGATACCGGCGAGGCGGTATTCTACAAAGACAAGCCGTTCGAATTCCCAGATCAACCGGAGCGCGGCATCACCTATTGGGATTGGAGCCTGTCACCGAACGTCGTGGATGGCAAGGTCGCCGGTCTGGTGTTTTCCCTGCGCGAGACCACTTCATTCGTGCTTACCTCACGGGCCCTGAACGAGCGGGATGGCCTGCTGCGCGCGATCACCGACAATGCAGCAGAAGGTATTTTTGTGTTGGATCGGGAGCACCGCCAGCGCTACATCAACCCGGCAGCAGCCGATATCGTGCGGCAAGCCGGCGTCCACCCCGACTGGGATGCAGCAAGCATGGTGGGCAAGACCGCACTGGAACTGTTCGGAGACACGCCGACGGGGCGCCTGTTTTTCGAAGACGACGAACGGGTGATGCAGTCCGGTAAGGTGCACAGCTTTGAGGAGACCATCCCCTCCCCGGCCGGAGCGCGCACTTTGCTGACCATCCGCAGCCCTTATTTCGACGACACGGGGCGTGTGATCGGCCTGATCGGTACGACGCGGGATATCACCGAGCGCAAGAAGGCCGAGGTCGAACGCCTGTCCAACGTGGAGCGCCAGCGCGATGCCCTGATCCGGGAGGTGCATCACCGCATCAAGAACCATCTGCAGGGGATCGTGGGCCTGTTGAAGAATCGCATCAAGGAGCAGCCGGACATCGCTGCCCCTCTTTCCGAGGCCGTTGCCCAAGTCAAAACCATTGCGCAGATCTATGGCCTGAGAGGACGCAGCAAAATCGACCGTGTGTGTCTGGATGATGTGCTGCGCATCGCACTGGAGAATATGATTCATGACGTGCCGATAGGATATAGGCCGTCCGACAATGACACTTCAATAGCGCTGTCGTCCAGTGAAGAGGTGCCTGCTGCATTGATCATCAACGAGCTGATAACCAACGCGGCGAAACACCTTTCCCATGATGATCCCGGCCGGTTCCTGCACGTGCGACTGGATATCGGTGCTGAGGAAGCGCGCATCGAGTTGCGCAACTCACCCGCCGCCCTGCCGCAAGATTTTGATTTCAAGCGTGGCATCGGCTATGGCACGGGTCTTGAGCTGGTGCGAGCGTTGCTGGCCCCGCAAGGGATGGAGCTGGACTTTCGTCAGGAAGGCGAGGCGGTCGTGACGACGCTGAGGCTGTTTCCCCCGGTCATCATTTTTTCTTCCTAGCTCAGGACATGCCGGCTACGGATTCCGTCCGTTGATTTGCCATGAATTCGATTTCCCGCAATGAACTTGTGCGTCTTCATCCAGCCCCCTGCTGCCATCCGTCCGAGACTCCGGTGCTGATGGATCAGAACTATGCAGCGGATGCCTTTTCCTGCCCGGTGGATATCCGTTCAGGCTAATCATCCGACAATTACTGCCTAAGCCGATTTGAATCGGATACGACTACAAATAAATCAGCGCGTGGCGTCCGATTTGCATGAATCTCCAAATCATATTTTGTTCTTCACTAAATCCAGCGCGACCGCCTCAGCCACCTCGATGCCATCCACGCCCGCCGACAGGATGCCGCCGGCATAACCGGCACCTTCTCCAGCCGGATATAAGCCCTTCACGTTGAGGCTCTGGAAATCCTCGCCGCGCTTGATGCGTACCGGTGAGGAGGTGCGCGTCTCGACGCCGGTGAGCAGTGCATCGTCCATGTCGAAGCCTTTGATCTGCTTGCCGAAGGCGGGCAGGGCTTCGCGGATGGCGGCGATGGCGTAGTCGGGCAGGGCGGTGGCGAGGTCGGTGGGGGTCACGCCGGGGGTGTAGGAAGGCACGACTTCGCCGAGTTGTGTGGAAGGGCGCCCGGCGAGGAAGTCGCCCACGCGCTGCGCCGGGGCGTTGTAGTTGCGGCCGCCGAGTTCGAAGGCGCGCGATTCCAGCTGGCGTTGCAGCGCCACGCCGGCCAGCACGTCGCCGGGGTAGTCCTCGGGCGTGATGCCGACCACGATACCGCTGTTGGCGTTGCGTTCGTTGCGCGAATACTGGCTCATGCCGTTGGTGACCACGCGGCCTTCTTCCGAGGTGGCGGCGACCACGGTGCCGCCGGGGCACATGCAGAAGCTGTATACCGCGCGGCCGTTGCTAGCGTGGTGCACCAGTTTGTAGTCCGCTGCGCCCAGTTGTTCGTTGCCCGCGTTGGGGCCGAGGCGGGCTCGGTCGATGAGCGATTGCGGATGTTCGATGCGGAAGCCGATGGAGAAGGGTTTGGCTTCCATGTACACGCCGCGCTTATGCAGCATCTCGAAGGTGTCGCGCGCGGAGTGGCCCACGGCCAGTACCACGTGATGCGTGGCGATGCGTTCGCCGTCTTCCAGCAGCACGGCCTGCACGCGGCCATCCACGATCTCGATGTCGGCGACCTTGCTCTTGAAGCGGATCTCTGCACCCAGTTGTTCCATCTCGTGGCGCATCTGTTCCACCATGCCGACCAGGCGGAAGGTGCCGATGTGCGGCTTGCTCACGTACATGATCTCTTCCGGTGCGCCGGCTTTCACGAACTCGGCCATCACCTTGCGGCCGAGGAAGCGCGGGTCCTTGATGCCGCTGTGCAGCTTGCCGTCCGAGAAGGTGCCCGCGCCGCCTTCGCCGAATTGCACGTTGGACTCGGGATCGAGCTTGCCCTTGCGCCACAGGCCCCAAGTGTCCTTGGTGCGCTCGCGCACTTCTTTGCCGCGCTCCAGGATGATCGGTTTGAAGCCCATCTGTGCCAGCAGCAGGCCGGCGAAGATGCCGCACGGCCCCAGACCGATCACCACCGGACGTTCCTGCAGAGCGGCCGGGGCGTGTGCCACGTAGCGATAATCCATGTCCGGCGCAGGGGCGACGTGCGGGATCTTTTTCTTCAACAGCGCGGCCTCGTTCGCGACTGCTACGTCCACGGTATAGACGAACACGATGGCGTTCTTCTTGCGTGCGTCGTAACCACGGCGGAACAGGGTATAGCTCTTGAGCGCATCCGCAGCGATGCCCAGCCGCTGCAGGATGGCTGCTTGCAGGGCATCGGCGGGGTGGTCGAGCGGGAGGCGGATTTCAGTGAGTCGTAACATGCGCGCTATTCTACCCGATGCCTCTGCGTTATCCTTCGCGTCCAGCGAGAGGCGAGTATGGCAAAAGCAAAGACGATCTACAGTTGTACCGAATGCGGCGGGCAGACGCCGAAATGGCAGGGACAGTGCCCGCACTGCGGCGAATGGAACACGCTGGTGGAGAGCGTAGCGGAAACGACGCCGGCTGCCGGCAAGAACCGTTTCAGTGCATTGGCCGCTTCCGGCAAGTTGCAGCAACTGGCCGAGGTGGAAGCCAGCGAGGTTTCGCGCACGCCCACCGGCGTGACCGAGTTCGACCGCGTATTGGGCGGCGGGCTGGTGGACGGCGGGGTGGTGCTGATCGGCGGCGATCCCGGTATCGGCAAATCCACGCTGTTGTTGCAGACACTGGCGCATCTGGCGCCGACCAGGAAGGTGCTCTACGTCAGCGGCGAGGAATCGGCGCAGCAGATCGCGCTGCGCGCCAAGCGTCTGGCGCTGGATGCGCGCGAGGTGCACCTGCTGCCCGAGATCCAGCTGGAGAAGATCCAGGGCGCCATCGCCCACGAGAAACCGCAGGTGGTGGTGATCGATTCCATCCAGACCGTGTATTCCGAACAGCTCACCTCGGCCCCCGGCTCGGTGGCGCAGGTGCGCGAATGTGCGGCGCAGCTCACGCGCATCGCCAAGAGCGCGGGCGTGTCCATGATCCTGGTCGGCCATGTCACCAAGGAAGGCGCGCTGGCCGGGCCGCGCGTGCTGGAGCACATCGTCGACACCGTGCTGTATTTCGAGGGCGATACGCATTCCAGTTTCCGCCTCATCCGTGCGTTCAAGAACCGTTTCGGTGCGGTGAACGAACTGGGCGTGTTCGCCATGACCGAGAAGGGGCTGCGCGAGGTGAGCAATCCCTCCGCGCTGTTCCTGTCGCAGCACGGCACGCAGGTGGCGGGCTCGTGCGTGATGGTGACGCAGGAAGGCACGCGGCCTTTGCTGGTGGAGATCCAGGCTTTGCTGGATGAGGCGCATGCGCCCACGCCGCGTCGCCTGTCGCTGGGGCTGGAACAGAACCGTCTGGCCATGCTGCTGGCGGTGCTGCATCGCCATGCCGGTATCGCCTGTTTCGATCAGGACGTGTTCATCAATGCCGTCGGCGGCGTGAAGATCACCGAACCGGGCGCAGATCTGGCCGTGTTGCTGGCCATCGTCTCCTCGCTGAAGAACAAACCGCTGCCGGAGAAGCTGGTGGTGTTCGGCGAAGTCGGCCTCGCCGGCGAGGTGCGTCCGGTGCAGCGCGGCCAGGAACGTTTGAAGGAAGCCGCCAAACTGGGTTTCACCCACGCCATCATCCCCAAGGCCAATGCGCCCAAGCAGAAGATCGCTGGCATGGAGGTGATCGCGGTGGAGCGGGTGGAAGAAGCCGTAGAGAAGATGCGTTGAATGAAGGGAAGCAGTGTCGTGAAAAGATGGTCGTTGTTCGTTGCATGTTTGTTCTTGTCGTGGATGCAGCCGGTCGCCGCGTTGGAGTTGCCCAAGCGATCTGCGGTGCCGGGCGGGTTGGCACTGTTGCCGGTGGGGGATGTGCATGCTCCCGCACCGGTGGTGCGTTACAAAAATAGTCGCGTGATGGTGGTGCCGGGCGAGCAGCACTGGCTGGCGCTGGTCGGCATCCCGCTCAGCGTGAAGCCGGGCATGCAGAGGATCGCCATCGAGCCGGAGAACGGCAAACGACACACGCTATCTTTCCAGGTGAAGGCCAAGCGTTACATCACGCAGCGTCTCACCATCACCGATCAGAGCAAGGTGACGCCGAGCGCCGAGGACATGGTGCGCATCGAGCGCGAGCAGGAGGAGATCAAGCAGACGCTGGCCGCCTGGCAGCCGCAACGGGTGGCCGACAGCCTGCACTTCTTGCAGCCGGTACCGGGGCCGCGCAGCAGTTCCTTCGGTCTGCGCCGTATCTTCAACGGCGAGCCGCGCAATCCGCACAGCGGCATGGACATCGCCGCGCCGCGCGGGGCCGAAGTGGTGGCGCCGGCGGCAGGTGTGGTGGTGCGTACCGGCGATTATTTCTTCAGCGGCAACTGCGTGTTCATCGATCACGGCCAAGGGCTGGTGACGCTGTACGCACATCTGGATAGCGTGGAGGTGCAGGTCGGCCAGCAGGTGGCGCGCGGCCAGCGCATCGGCACGGTGGGCATGAGCGGACGCGCCACCGGGCCGCATCTGCACTGGGGCGTCAGCCTCAACGATGCGCGCGTCGATCCCGCCTTGTTCCTGCGCTAGCGGCAGGTGCGCCGGCTGGGGTAAAGTCGCACGCCAATGATTCCACCGGATGCCGTATCTCATGGATGAACGCATAGAATCGATCAAGGCCGCCATGCTGGCCGCCCAGCAGAAAGGCGACCACCTGCGCGAGTACGATCTTGCGCAGGACGGCCTCAAGTTGGCGCCGCATGACGAGTTCTTCCAGTACTGTGCGGTGCTGTCGCTGTCGCGCTGCAACGCCAAGCAGCGCGCGCTGGATACCTTCTATCGCTTCCATCTGCACCAGAGCCACAACGAGTATGTGCGTGCGCTGGAGCCGCGCATCCTCAAGGACCTGGCCTTCCTCGACATCGACTTCAACCGGCCGCGCCCTTTCGACGGCTTGGGCACCGAGCGCTTCCATACTGCGGCGGTCACCTATCACCAGGCGTACAACCGTTCCGGCGGCCACTACGCGGCGATCAACGCGGCCACGCTGTACATGTATTCGGGCGAGACGGCGAGTGCCTGTGCGCTGGCCGAGATCGCCATCGGACTGGCGCAGCAGGACGAGGGGCCGCGCTTCTTCCCGCTGGCGACAAAGTCGG
Organism: Pseudomonadota bacterium; assembly: GCA_021822115.1. Next base: position 33,498 of record JAJZSA010000016.1, on the reverse strand, counting down.
AAGCCTATCTGCTGCTGGGGCGCGAGGTGGAGGCGCGTGCCGCGATCCGCGAGGCTGCCGGCTACAACCAGAACAACTTGCTCACGCGCGCGCGCATGAACCGCCAGTTGCGCCAGGTGTGCAGCTACATGGGCATCGATCCGGCCATCGTCGATCCCATGTTGCCGGAGACGGTGTGCTACTACTGCGGCCATGTGTTCGACCAGCATCGTCCGCTTGGCGAACACGAGGAAGCGGCACTGCGCACGCGCATCGACCAGGTACTGCGCGACAGCCATGGCGTGATCGCCTACGGTTCGCTGGCGGCCGGTTCCGACATCCTGTTCGCCGAAGCGCTGCTGGAACAGGGCGGCGAATTGAACATCTGGCTGCCGTTCGCGGCCGAGGCGTTCTGCGACGTGTTCGTGCGTCCGGCGGGCGAGCAATGGGTGAGCCGTTTCCATCGCTGCCTGACGCAGGCGGACAGCGTCTCCTTCGCCACCGAATCGGACTTCCTGGGCGACGAGGCCTTGTTCCGCCATTGCGCCGACGTGGCCATGGGCATGGCCATGATGCGCGCCGGCTCCTTGCAGTCGCGCGTGTTGCAGGTGGCGGTGTGGGACCGGCAGGCCTGCGCCAAGGATTCCAGCACCTGCGCCAACATCCGGCGCTGGCAGGCCATGGGGCAGAGCACCGAGGTGATCGACAGCCCGCCGCCGGTGGCGCGCCCGCTGGCGCGCGATTTCGGCGCGGTTCATCCCACCCTGCATCGCGAGCCGCACGCCATCCTGTTCGCCGACGTGCGCGGTTTCAGCAAGCTCAGCGACCATGGCGTGCTGTGGTATTTCAACGAACTGCACCCCGCGCTGGCGGCGGTGATCGCGCGTTACCGCGACGACGTGCAGCATGTGAACACCTGGGGCGATGCCATCTATCTGGTGGCGCGCCGCGCTTCCACCGTGGTGCATATCGCGGCCGAACTGAACGATGCGATGGCCGCTACCGACCAGTCCGCGCTCGGGCTGGCCGAGCCGCTGATGCTGCGCATCGGCCTGCATTACGGCCCGGTGTACCGGCTGCACGACCACCTTGCCGGCAGCATCACCTACGCCAGCACCGACGTCACCAAGACTGCGCGCATCGAACCGGTCACCCCGCCGGGCGAGATCTTCGGCACCGAGCCGCTGGTCGCCATGCTGGAACTGGAAGGTGAGCACTGGGCGCGTTACCGCTACGCCGGCACCATCCCCAGCGCCAAGGGCTACGGCGCGTTCCGCATGTTCCACATCATGCCGCTGGCGCGGCGCGAGGCGTTGTACTGCTCGCTGGACGCCACCGGCCGCTTCACCGTCTTCAACGGCAACTGATCGCAAGGGTAGGTTTTAATATCCTTGCAACAGAGCGGGTCTATCGTGCGCGCATCGTGATCAAGCAAGGGGAGCGCGCGATGCAGCGTTTCATCGAAGGGACTCAATCCGACAATCAGATGCGGGCCTGGCTGGGCGACCGCTACGAGCACCACCGTCGGCTGGTGCAGCAAGGACAGGCGCGCCGCGCCTCCGACGAACAGCGCGCACATGCCGCAGAACGCGTGCTGCAAAAATTGCGTGCCGCCGAGCGCGCCACGCGCCATGCCGAAGCGGCCTTGCTGAGCGCCATCATCGGCGGACTGCTGGGGCTGGGCGCCTTGTCTTCGCTGATGATGGAACGCATGGTCTGAATCCTGGGGACGCTTTGAGTCGATCCCATTATCCAGATTAACTTCCCAGTTTCGGAACGATCCATTTTCGGAACATGAATGGGGTCAGCATGGTCGTTACTACTCCCATGAGCACCAACACGGAGAATAGATTCTTGTCGATGAAACCGTGTTCATAGGCAATGCTGGCGATGACCAGTTCCATGACCCCGCGACCGTTCAAGATGATGCCGATACCGAGAGCTTGCGGTTGAGGCAGCTTGATCAACCGTCCTCCGAGCCAGCCGGCGAGGACTTTTGTGCCAATGGAGACGAGCAGTACAACGCAAACGAACCAGATTGATTCGATACTCCCGATGTCGAATTCAAGTCCAAGATAAGCGAAGAAGACAGGCGCCAGGAATCCACCCGTGATGGAGCGTAAAGTGAGATCAAGCTCGTGATACCGGGAAGCCAGGAAGAATTTTCGTTCAATCAGCAGCGCACCGAAAAAGACTCCGATGACAAAGTGGAATCCAAGCGCGGCGCTTATCGATCCGAAGACAAGTACGAAAATCAGCAGAATGCCAAACAACGTTTCGTTACCGAACAGTTCCACCAGTTTTTCTGATGCTCGTTCGAGGTGTATGCCTTTCTCGATCAATTGTTGTATCAGCCAATTGAAGCCAAGGATGAATATACATAGCGCGACCAACTTCCAACTTGCATTGAGCGTTGCGAGGCCGATCGCTTGCAAAGATTTTTGCTCAGGGAGGTTCAGGATGATCCCTAGTAGCAACAGGGCTGCAACATCATTGAAGATCGCCGTGGCTACCGAATAGCGGGCGATAGCCGAATCAAGCAGATTGAAACTCTGCAAAATCCTGACGGTTACCGGAAGTGCTGTGATCGAAACGCAAAGTCCGATGAATATCGAGCGCATCACATCGAGTCCGAACGCAGCACCGGTCAGCGCGCCCCCGATTAGCGGGACACCGAAACCCAAGACTGAAATTACAATGCCTTTTCCTTTCAAGGAATGAATGACTTCTTTGAAATTCATTTCCAGGCCTGCCGACAATACGATAAGGAAAACGGCGAATTCTGCTAGGCCTGAAAGTGCGGCATCTGCCTTGATCAGATCAAATAAGCTGGGGCCAAGAACAACTCCGGCCAGCATTTCTCCAACAATGGCAGGCTGATTGAACCGTTGAAAAACCTTCCCGAAGATTCTTGCTACGGCGATGAGAATCAGCAGATTTGTCAGCAAGGGCATTTTGAGAGGTTTTCCTTATGTGGCCGCCGACTCCAGTCGGATTTGAGTTAATGAAGAGTATGGGGATGTACTGTTTCCAGAATATGAAAGATTAATACTCTTCAGAATTATGGTTCGCAGTTTAATGGATATCCGATCAAACCCGTCACACCGGCGAAGGCCGGTGTCCAGATATAGGGCACTGGATCCCGGCTTTCGCCGGAATGACGGATGAGGGAATGGTCAGGCAGTGTTCGAATCTGAGTGCGTCTGGATTAGTCCATCCATATTCGGTGGATCACCCACTGCTTATCCGCGTTCTGCATCATGTCGAACCGCACCTTGTCGCCGACCTTGATGTCGCGCAGGTGGCGCGCATCCAGGCCGAACCACATGGTCATCGCCGGCCAACCCAGCGCGGCGATAGGCTGGTGCGCGATCTGCACCTTGCCGGACTTCTCGTTGATGGCTTTGACCACGCCCATGCCTTGATGCATGGTCTGCATCTCATGTGCAGCCATGTCGTGTGGCATGTTGCGATCGTTCATGTACTCATGCGAAGCGGCCTGGGCAAGCCCGAAGCCGGTCAGCAGGGCAAGTGCGAGGGAGAGTCGTTTCATGGTTGGCTCCTTTCAAGGGTGGTTGGGGGAGGAGGGAGTTTGCGCTGCTTGAGCAGCGCGTAGATGACCGGGATCACCAGCAGGGTGAGCACGGCCGACGACAGCATGCCGCCCACCATGGGGGCCGCGATGCGGCGCATCACTTCGGAGCCGGTGCCGCTGCTCCACAGGATGGGCAGCAGGCCGGCCATGATGGCGACCACCGTCATCATCTTGGGACGCACGCGTTCCACCGCGCCGTGCATGATGGCATGTTGCAGGTCGGCCGCATCCGCTGCGCGACCTTCAGCGGCACATGCGGCCTGCACTTCCTGCCAGGCTTTCTCCAGATAGATCAGCATCACCACGCCGGTCTCGGCGGCCACGCCGGCCAGCGCGATGAAGCCGACCGCGACGGCGACGGAGAGGTTGTAGCCGAGCAGCCATAACAGCCATACCCCCCCGACCAGTGCGAACGGCACCGACAGCATCACCACCAGCGCTTCGGCCACGCGGCCGAAGTTGAGGTAGAGCAGCACGAAGATCAGCAGCAGGGTGAGCGGGATGACGATCTTCATCTTGGCGGCGGCGCGCTCCATGTATTCGAACTGGCCGCTCCAGGTGGCGTAGTAGCCGGGTGGGAACTGCACCTCGGCGTTCACCGCCTGCTGCGCGCGATGCACGAAACCGCCGAGGTCGGATGCGCGCGTGTCCACATAGATGTAGGCGGAGAGCAGCGCATTCTCGGTGCGGATGGCCGGTGCACCGCGCGTGATGCGCACGCTGGCCAGTTGCCCCAGCGGCACCATCGCGCCGTCCGCGGTCGGCACCAGCACTTCGTGCGCGATCTGTTGCGGGTCGCTGCGCAGGTCGCGCGGGTAACGCAGGTTCACGCCGTAACGTTCGCGTCCCTCCACCGTGGTGGTCACCGTGGCGCCGCCCAGCGCGCTGGCGATCACCTCCTGCACGTCGGCGATGCTCAGGCCGTAGCGTGCCAGACTGTCACGGTCCGGCGTGATGTCCAGGTAATAGCCGCCGGTGATGCGTTCGGCATAGGCGCTGCTGGCGCCCGGCACCTTGCGCACCACGGCTTCGATCTGGCGGGCGAGTTTCTCCATCTCGCCCAGGTCGCTGCCGAACACCTTGATGCCCACCGGCGTGCGGATGCCGGTGGAGAGCATGTCGATGCGTGCCTTGATCGGCATGGTCCACGAGTTGGCCACGCCGGGGAAACGTAGCGCCTGGTCCATCTCGGCGATCAGCTGGTCGGTGGTCATGCCGTCACGCCACTCGCTTTGCGGCTTCAGGTTGATCACGGTCTCGAACATCTCCAGCGGTGCCGGGTCGGTGGCGCTTTCCGCGCGGCCGGCCTTGCCGATCACCGAGTCCACCTCGGGGAAGCTCTTGATGATCTTGTTCTGTGTCTGCAACAGTTCCGCCGCCTTGGTCACCGACAGGCCGGGCAGGGCGGTGGGCATGTAGAACAGCGTGCCTTCGTTCAGGGTGGGCATGAACTCGCTACCCAACTTCAGCGCCGGCCACGCACTCACCAGCAGCACGGCGCCGGCGGCGAGCAGCGTGCCGCGTTTATGCCGCAGCACCTGTTCGATGAGCGGACGGTAACCCGCGATCAGCCAGCGGTTGAGCGGGTTGTGGGCTTCCGGTCGGATCTCGCCCTTGATGAACAGCAGCATCAGCACCGGCACCAGCGTCACCGAAAGCAAGGCGGCACCGGCCATGGCGAAGGTCTTGGTGAATGCCAGCGGCGCGAACAAGCGGCCTTCCTGCGCCTCCAGCGTGAACACCGGCAGGAACGAGACGGTGATGATGAGCAGCGAGAAGAACAGCGAGGGGCCGACTTCCTTGCAGGCGGCGAGGATGGCGTTGAAGCGTTCACCGATGTTCTGCTCCCCTCGCCCACTTGTGGGAGAGGGGCTGGGGGAGAGGGACGTTTTGGCGGTGTGATCAGCCCCTCTCCCGCCAGCGGGAGAAGGAACTGGTGCGGTGGTGCGTCCCAATCTCTCCAGGTGTTTGTGCGCGTTCTCGATCATCACGATGGCGGCATCCACCATGGCGCCGATGGCGATGGCGATACCGCCCAGGCTCATGATGTTGGAATTGAGGCCGAGCGCGCGCATGGCGAGGAAGGCGATCAGCACGCCGATGGGCAGCATCACGATGGCGACCAGGGCGCTGCGCGCATGCATCAGGAACACGATGCACACCAGCGCCACGATCAAGCCTTCTTCCAGCAGCGTGTGCTTGAGTGTCGCTATGGCGCGCTGGATCAGCTCGGAACGGTCATACACGGTACGGATGCTCACGCCTTGCGGCAGTCCGGCGGCGACCTCTTCTATCTTCTGCTTGATGCCGGCGATCACATCCAGTGCGTTCTGGCCGAAGCGCGCCACGGCGATGCCGGAGACCACCTCGCCTTCGCCATCCAGTTCGGCGATCACGCGCCGTTCATCCGGGCCGATCTCGATGTGCGCGATGTCGCGCAGCAGCACCGGCGTGCCGCGTTCCGCCTTGACCGCGATCCGTTCCAGGTCGGCGCGGCTCTGGATATAGCCGCGCCCACGCAACATGTATTCGGTCTCCGCCATCTCCAGCACGCGCCCGCCCACATCCATGTTGGCGTCGCGGATGGCCTGCGCCACGCGCGCCAGCGGGATGCCGTAGGCGCGCAGTTTCACCGGATCGACGGTGACCTGGTATTGCCGCACGAAGCCGCCGAGCGAGGCGATCTCGGCCACGCCCGGCGCCTTGCCGAGCTGGTAGCGCAGATACCAGTCTTGCAGGCTGCGCAGTTCCGACAGGTCGTGGCGGTCGCTCTGCAACGCGTACTGGTATACCCAGCCCACGCCGCTGGCATCCGGGCCCAGTTGCGGCGCGACGCCGCGCGGCAGTTTGCCGGCCGCCTGGTTCAGATATTCCAGCACGCGCGAACGCGCCCAGTACAGATCGGTGCCGTCCTCGAAGATCACATAGACGAAAGAGGCGCCGAAGAACGAGAAGCCGCGCACCACTTTCGATTTCGGCACCGACAGCAGGGCGGTGGTGAGCGGATAAGTGACCTGGTCCTCCACCACCTGCGGTGCCTGGCCGGGATAGTCGGTGTAGACGATCACCTGCACGTCGGACAGGTCGGGCAGCGCATCCAGCGGTGTCTTCACCAGTGCATACAAGCCCGCCAGCGTGACGCACAGTGTGGCCAGCAACACCAGGAAGCGGTTCTTCGCCGACCACTCAATGATCGTGTTCAGCATGACTCTGCTCCTTGGCTTGCAGTCGGGTGATGACCCACTCGCCCTCGCCGCGCTCGACGATCTCGAAGTGGATGGCGCTGCCCGGTTGTACGTTCGCCACCAGCGCGGGGTTGGCCAGTGCGAAGTCCATGGTCATGCCCGGCCACTTGAGCGAGGCGATGGGTTCGTGGGTGATGCTCACCGTGCCGTCATCGTTGATGGATTCCAGCACGCCATCCGCCTGATGGCCCACCGCGGTCTGCGGTTGCGGTGCGGCTGTTTGCATGCCGCCCAGCGCCGCCTTCAGGTTGCTCTCGGAATCGATGAGGAAGTTGCCCGAGGTGACCACCTCGTCGCCTTCCTGCAAGCCCGTGGTCACTTCCACGTAATCGTCGTTGCGCGCACCCAGCGTCACCGTGCGCGGCTCGAAGCGTCCCTGCTCGCGGCGTAACAGCACGGTCTGCCGCTCGCCGCTGTCGATCACCGCCGCGCGCGGCACGCTGAGCACGGGTTCAGAATTGCCGCCGGCGAGCTGCACATGTGCATACATGGCGGGCTTGAGTGCAGCGTCCGGATTGCTCACCACGATGCGCAACGGCACCGTGCGCGTGGCGCTGTCCAGCGTGGGGTAGATGAAATCCACTTTGCCTTCGAACACACGACCGGGCAGCGCATCCAGCGTGACCTGGGCCAGGCTGCCTTTGCGCACCAGTGCGATGTCCTGCTCGTTCACGTCGGCCAGCACCCAGACGCGGGACAGGTCGGCGATCTGGTATAGCCGTTCGCCGGGCATGAAGCGCATGCCTTCCTGCGCACGCTTCTCCAGCACGATGCCATTCGCCGGGGCGCGATAGACGATGCGCTCGCCCTGGATGTCGGCGGTCGCGATGTCCCAGTTCTGCAGGCGGGCAGCGGCGGCATCCACCATGCGCTGCATGCTCTGCTGCGCGCCGGCATCGGCATCGTGCAACGCGGCCAGCCCTTGCTGTGCCAGTTGCAGTTCGCGCCGTGCGGTGAGCAGGTCCGGGCTGTACACCGCGAACAAGGGCGCGCCTTGTTGCACCGTCTGGCCGGTGGTGTTCACGTACAGTTTCTCCACCCAGCCTTCGAAACGCGGTGCGATGGTGACGATGCGTCCTTCGTCGGCGGCGATGCGTGCGTTCAGGCGCAGTTCGCGTTGCAGGTTGCGACGCTGCACGGCTTCGCTCTTCACGCCCAGTGCCTGCACCTTGTCCGGGCTGACGCGCACGCCAGCGCTGTCGGTGGCTTCTTCGCCGGCATAGACCGGCAGGTAATCCATGCCCATGGCATCCTTCTTCGGTACCGGCGAGGTGTCGGGCAGGCCCATGGGGTTGCGGTAGTACAGCACTTTGCGTTCGCCGGTGGTGACTGCGGCGGCAGTCACCGGCTCTTGTCGTCCCAGCCAGTAGCCGGCAGCGGCCACGCCCAGCAGCAAGGCGCTGCCCAGTGCGATCTTGATGGCGGTGTTCATAGCGTCTCTCCGATCAGGTTCTCGATGTCGGCCAGACGCAGTTGCATCTCGGTCTGGGCCTGTAGTTGCTGGCGACGGATCGCCAGCAGTTGTTGTTGGGCGTCGATCAGCATGCCGAATTCCACCTGGCCGGTCTCATAGCCCGCCATGGCGGCATCCACCGCCAGGCGGGCCTGCGGCAGCAGGCGCGTGGCGATCAGCGTCTCGCTACGGCGTGCGGTCTCCAGCGAGGCGAGCGCTTCGGACAGCGCCGCATGTTGCTGGTCGCGCCAGGCTTGGCGGCGGGCATCGGCGGCGGCGAGCGCGGCATCGGCCGCGCCTTCCTGGCTGCGGCGTGCCGCTTGTTGCAACGGTACGGCCAGTTCCAGCATCAGGTTCCAGCTCTGCACGTTGCCGCCAGCCAGGGTGGGGGCGACGCCCAGGGTGACGTCGGGGTAGCGCTCGGCGTAGGTCAGTTCGCGCTGACTGTCGGCGGCACGCACGCCGGCTTCGGCGATAAGCAGTTGCGGGTTGGCGGCATCCACCTGTGCCAGCAGCGTGCGCTCGTCCAGCTGCGCCGCTGCCGGTACCGGCGGCAGCTGTTGCGGCGCTGCCAGTTCCGCCATGCCGGGGCGCGACAGCAGGGCATTGAGGCGCACATGGCTATGGTGGCGCGCGTTCTCGGCGGAGAGCAGTTCGTCCTGCAAGCGCGTCTGCGCCAATTGCACGCGGATCACGTCCTGCTGTGTGCCCTGGCCGTTGGCGTAGCGCGTCTGCGCGATCTGCTCCAGCCCATCCAGCAGCGTCAGCATCTGCTTGGTCAGTGCTGCGTCGTGCACGGCGTAGTAGTACTGCGCATAGCCCTGGCGCATGCTGCGGGCGAGGTCGGCATCGCTGGCGGCTTGCTGGCCGGCAGCCCGTTCGGCCTGGGCGACGGCGTTGTCCTGGCGCAGGTCGCGCGTGCCATACCAGGGCAGGCGCTGCATCAGGGTGAGGCGCGTGGTGCGGTTGCCGTTGATGTCCATCGGTTCGATGCGCAGCAGCGGATCGTCCAGGGTGTCTGCGGCATCGCTGCGTGCCATGGCGGCCGTGGCCTCATGGCGTGCAGCAGCCAGGGCCGGGTTGTGCTCGCGTGCGTAGGCGAGCAGGCCGGGCAGGTCGCTGCCCAGCGGCGTGTCGGCGGTGGCGCATGGCGACCACAGCAGGTAGAGCAAGGTGAATAAGGTCGAGGCGTATCTCATGTTCCGCTTCCTGTTGCGATGACAAGATGCGGACAACCGCGAGCGGCTGCCGCACGAGGGCGGAACGAGTACGTGGTTACGGTTTCAGCAGACGGACTCGTCCCGCATCAAGCGGCGACGAGGGGCGGAGGATCGAGCGGTGCGGAGAGGTGCGAAGCGAAATGCGTCGGGATGTAAGCCACGGCCTGCGAGCCGTTCACCGTCGCTTGCGGCACGATGGCGGGGATGAGGAAGGCGGTGCAGGCGATGTGGCAGATGGCACAGGAGGAGCAGGAAGACGCATCGTCGCCAGCCGCCTGTTGATCCATGTCGTGCTGCATCATGTGGTGGTCGCCCATCGCCATCATGGCGTGATGGTCCATCTCCGGCATGGCGCTCTGCTCGTGGCAGTCGCCGGCACGCAATTGCATGGCGAGCGACTCCGCTACGGCGCTGGCGCTGAACAGCGGCAGCCACAGCAGCAGGAACAAGGCCATGAGTTTGCGGGTATGTCTGGACATGCGGCGCAGTGTGGCGAAGCGGGCCGGATAAGTCAATCGGCAGGGAGGCGGTACCCACGCCTCTGACCTATATATTTTCTTCAGGTGAAAGACATTGTCCCTGCGGTTCGATAAGGTTAAAGTTCGCGTCAACACGCATAACAAAAAAGAGGTCCGAAATGGCGATGCTGATCACGGTGGTTGTCCTGGCTGTATTCCTGTTGCTGGCCTTTTTCCGGGCTTCCATCTGGGGCTGGCTGTTCGCCATGCTGGTGCTGGTGCCGGTGATCGCCGTGGAGAGCCGCATCTCGGACGGCGCCCTGAAGAACGTCTATCTCGCCCTGGCCATCCTGGTGCTGGTGCTGGGCGTGCCCTGGTTGCGCCGCAAGCTGGTCAGCGACTTCATCCTCAAGGTGTTCCGCAAGATCTTGCCGCAGGTATCGCAGACCGAGCAGGAGGCATTGGATGCCGGTACCGTGTGGTGGGACGGCGAGCTGTTCAGCGGTCGTCCGCGCTGGACGCGCTTGCTGGAGATGCCCAAGACCGGACTCACTGAACGCGAGCAGGCTTTCCTCGACAACGAGGTGGAAGAGCTGTGCGGCATGCTGGACGACTGGGACATCACCCATACGCGCCAGGACCTGCCGCCGGAAGTGTGGCAGTTCATCAAGGACAAAGGCTTCTTCGGCATGATCATCCCGCAGTCGTATGGCGGGCTGGAGTTCTCCGCGCAGGCGCACTCGGCGGTGGTGACCAAGGTGTCGTCGCGCAGCGGCACGGCGGGGGTGACGGTGATGGTGCCCAACTCGCTGGGGCCGGCCGAGCTGCTGCTGAAATACGGCACCCAGGAACAGAAGGACCAATATCTGAACCGTCTGGCGCGGGGGCTGGAAGTGCCGTGCTTCGCACTGACCGGGCCGTTCGCCGGTTCCGATGCCGGCGCCATCCCGGATTACGGTACGGTGTGCCTGGGCGAGTTCGGCGGCAAGCACAACGTGCTCGGCATCCGCCTCAACTGGGAGAAGCGCTACATCACGCTGGCACCGGTGGCGACCCTGCTCGGTCTGGCCTTCAAACTGTATGACCCGGACAAGTTGCTGGGCGCGGAGCGCGAGCTCGGCATCACGCTGGCACTGATCCCTACCGACACCCCGGGGGTCGAGGTCGGACGCCGCCACTTCCCGCTCAACTCGGCTTTCCTCAACGGCCCGACCACCGGCAAGGATGTGTTCATCCCCATGGACTACATCATCGGTGGCATGTCGCGCATCGGCCAGGGCTGGCGCATGTTGATGGATTGTCTGTCGGTCGGGCGTTCCATCTCCTTGCCGGCCAGCGCAGTGGGCGGGGCCAAGCTGGCCGCGCGCAGCAGCGGCGCTTACGGCCGCGTGCGCAAGCAGTTCCATCTGCCGGTGGGCAAATTCGAAGGCGTGGAAGAGGCGCTGGCGCGCATCGGCGGCCATACCTACGTGATGGATGCCGCGCGCCGCATGACGGCACTGGCGGTGGACCTGCACGAGAAACCGGCGGTGGTGTCGGCCATCGCCAAGTACCACTGCACCGAGCGCGGGCGCATGGTGATCAACGATGCGATGGATGTGCACGGCGGCAAGGGCATCTGCATGGGGCCGGACAACTATCTGGCGCGCATGTATCAGCAGACGCCCATCGGCATCACCGTGGAAGGCGCCAACATCCTCACGCGCAGCCTGATGATCTTCGGCCAGGGCGCGATCCGCGCCCATCCTTACGTGCTGAAAGAGATGCAGGCCGCGCACGACCAGAATACGGCACGCGCTTCGGTGGCGTTCGATCAGGCCTTCTTCGGCCACATCAGTTTCAGCCTGAGCAACGCGGTGCGTTCTTTCCTGTATGCGCTGACCGGCGGTCGTTTGATCCGCGTGCCGACCGGCGCACCGACGCATCATTACTACCAGTTGCTCACGCGTTATGCAGCCTCGTTCGCGTTCGCGGCCGACATCGCCATGGCGGTGCTGGGGGGCGGTCTGAAGCGCAAGGAGAAGCTGTCGGCGCGTCTGGGCGATGTGCTGAGCAACCTCTACCTGTGCTCGGCGGTGCTGAAGAAGTTCGAGGACGATGGGCGTCCGCACGGCGATGAGCCGTTGCTGCACTGGGCCATGGAAGACGGTCTGTATCGCATCCAGACGGCGTTCGACGGCGTGTTGCAGAACTTCCCCAACCGGCCGTTCGCCTGGTTGCTGCGCCTGGTCATCTTCCCGCTCGGCCAGTGCCGCAAGCCGCCTTCCGACCAGCGCGGTCATGAAGTGGCTTCGCTGCTGCTGAAGCCGGGCGAGGTGCGCGACCGGCTCACCGCCGGCATGTACATCAAGCATGACGAGAGCGATGCGGTGGGCGCGCTGGAAGCCGCGTTGCTCAGCACCTTGAACAGCGAGCCGATCCAGGCCAAGGTGGAGCAGGCGCTCAAGCAAGGCAAGCTGCGCGCCATGGACGAACTGGCGCGCATCGCCGAGGCGCGCGAGGCCGGCATCGTCACCGCCGATGAAGCCTTGCAGCTGGAGCGCGACTATATGCTGCGGCGCAAGGTCATCATGGTGGACGACTTCGACGCCCGTCAGTTGCAGGCCAACGGATGAGCAGCCTGCGCGACCGCGTGGTGTTCATCACCGGCGCCAGCCGTGGCATCGGGCGCGAGATCGCCTTGCGCTGCGCACGCGACGGCGCCAAGGTGGTCATCACCGGCAAGACGGCGGAGCCGCATGCCAAGTTGCCCGGCACCATCCATAGCGTGGCGCAAGAGGTGGTCGCTGCGGGCGGACAGGCGCTGGCCTTGCAACTCGATGTGCGCGACGAGCAGGCGATCCAGGCTGCGGTGCAGCAGGCGGCTGCACATTTCGGCGGTATCGACGTGCTGGTCAACAACGCCAGCGCGATCAGCCTGACGCCCACCTTGCAGACGCCGGCGCGGCGGCTGGACCTGATGTGGGACGTCAACATGCGTGCCACCTTCCTCATGTCGCAGGCCTGCATCCCCTATCTGAAACAGGCGGTGAACCCGCACATCCTCACCCTGTCGCCGCCGCTCAACATGAGCGCGGACAACTTCGCGCCGCATGTCGCCTATACCCTGTCCAAATACGGCATGAGCATGGTGATGCTGGGGCTGGCGCGCGAGTTCGCCGGGGATTGCATCGGGTGCAACTGCCTGTGGCCGCAGACCACCATCGCTACGGCGGCGATCGAATTCAATTTCCCGCCGGAGATCCTGCGCGCTTCGCGCAAGCCGGCCATCGTGGCCGATGCCGCGCACCACATCCTGATGCGCGACAGCGACACCTGCAACGGCAACTTCTTCATCGACGAGGAGGTGCTGCGAGCGGCGGGTGTGACAGATTTCGATGCCTATGCGGTCACGCCCGGCGTGCCGCTGTTCCAGGACCTGTTCTTGCAGTAAGTACATAACGACAAAAGGGAGAGAAGGATGCCGATGGCGGCCAATCTGGATGCGATCACGCCGGAGCAGGCGGGTACCTTGCATGGCCTGTTCCTGGAACGGGTGCGGCATACGCCGGACAAGGAGGCGTATCGCCATTTCGACATCCAGCGCAATGCCTGGGTGAGTTTCACCTGGCGCGAGATGCAGGCCGAGGTGGCGCGCTGGCAGGCGGCGCTGGCCAAAGAAGGTCTGCAGAAGGGCGAGCGTGTGGCGGTCATGCTGCGCAACTGTCCGCAGTGGGTGATGTATGACCAGGCCGCGATGTCGCTGGGCCTCGTCACCGTGCCGCTGTATACCGTGGACCGCGCCGAGAACATCGCCTACATCGTCAACGATGCGCAATGCAAAGTGCTGTTGTTCGAGACCGCAGAGCAGTGGCAGGAACTCAATGCCGTGAAAGCCATGATGCCCAGCGTGCAGCGCTTCATCTCGCTGGATGCGGTGCGCAGCGACGAGCCGCGCCTGGCATCGGCCGCGCAGTTGTTGCCGCCAGAGGCTACTTTGCAAGCACCGCTGCCCTGCACCATGGACGAACTCGCCAGCATCATCTACACCTCGGGCACCACCGGCAGACCCAAGGGCGTGATGCTCAGCCATCGCAACATCCTGTCCAACGCGCATGCCGCGCTGGGTACCTTCGTGATGTATGGCAGCGATCTGCTGCTGTCCTTCCTGCCGCTATCGCATACCTTCGAGCGCACCTGCGGCTATTACCTGCAAGTGATGACCGGCGCCACCGTGGCCTATGCGCGCTCCATCCCCTTGCTGTCGGAAGACCTGCTCACCATCCGTCCCACCATCCTGGTCTCGGTGCCGCGCATCTACGAGCGTATCCACGCAGCGATCAGCGCCAAGCTGGAAGAAGGCCCGGCTTTGCGCAAGCAACTGTTCCATTTCGCGGAGAACGTGGGCTGGGCTCGCTTCGAGCATGCGCAGGGACGCGGGCCGTGGAAACTCTCCTTCCTGTTGTGGCCGCTGCTGGACAAACTGGTGGCGCAGAAACTGCTGGCGCGTCTGGGCGGGCGTTTGCGCACGGCGGTCACCGGCGGGGCGGCGCTGGATGCCGAGATCTCGCGCATGTTCGTCGGCCTCGGCCTGCCGGTGGTGCAGGGCTATGGCCTCACCGAGACCAGCCCCATCGTGACCGGCAACCATCTGGACAACAATTTCCCCGACAGCGTGGGGCAACCCTTGCGCGGCGTGCAGGTGAAGCTGGGCGCGCAGAATGCGCTGCTGGTGAAGGGGCCGAACGTGATGATGGGCTACTGGAACAATCCGCAGGCGACCGCCGCCATGATCGATGCCGACGGTTGGCTGAATACCGGCGACATCGCGCGTATCAGCGACACTGGGCACATCTACATCACCGGCCGCCTGAAAGAGATCATCGTGCTGGCCAATGGCGAGAAGCTGCCGCCGGCCGACATGGAAGCGGCCATCCTGCACGATCCGCTGATCGACCAGGTGCTGATCTATGGCGAAGGCAAGCCCTATCTGGTCGCGCTGGCGGTGCTCAATCCCGTGGTGTGGCCGGACATCGCGGCCAAGGTGGGTGTGCGTCACGACCTGCCGGAGTCGCTCACCGATACCAACGTGGAAGCCAAGGTGCTGCGCCGCATCGCGCGCAACATCCGCGCCTTCCCCGGCTATGCCAAGGTGCATCGCGTGCTGTTGCTGACCGAGCCGTGGACCATCGACAACGGCCTGCTCACGCCCAAGCTGAGCATGAAGCGCGACAAGATCGTGGCGCGTTTCGCGCGCGAGATCGATGCCATGTATGAAGGACACTGAAGGAGACTGCGCATGACCACCCCTGCCACTGCCTTGCCCGACCGCGAACCCACCTTGCGCGTGGCCGCCATGCCGTCCGACGCCAATTACACCGGCGACATCTTCGGCGGCTGGTTGATGGGGCAGGTGGACATCGCCGGCAGCATCCCCGCCGTGCAGCGCGCGCGCGGTCGCGTCGCCACGGTGGCGGTGAATTCCTTCGTGTTCAAGCAACCCATTTTCATCGGCGATGTGGTGAGTTTCTACACCCGCATCGTCAAGACCGGCACCACCTCAATCACGGTGGATGTCGAGGTCTATGTGCAGCGCGACCCGGCCAATCCTACCTGTCATCAGGTGACCGAGGCGCAGCTGACCTATGTCGCGGTAGGGGACGATCGCAAGCCGCGTCCGCTGCCACCGGTTTGAGGGGGGAGTATGTCTTTTAATCATCATCCTAAGGAGATTAGTCATGGGGAGAATCATTCTGAGATCGGCCGTCACGGCAGCATTGCTGGCGATGGCGGGGCAGGCCGGGGCATCCGGTTTCGCCCTGATCGAGCAGGGCAGCGGACTGGGTAATGCCTTCGCCGGGGGCGCGGCTGCGGCTGAGGATGCCACTACGGTGTTCTTCAATCCGGCCGGCATGTCGCGCCTTGCCGATTCGCAGATCTCGGTGGGCGGCGCGTTCATCAAGCCTTCGGCCAAATATAGCGGCACCATCTCCGGCGTCTCGTTCCAGACCGCCGGTACCGGTGCCGGCGGCGATGCGGGCAGCCTGGCCTTCGTCCCCAATCTGTATTACACCACCGGCATCGACGACAAGACCCATTTCGGCGTGGGCATCAACTCGCCGTTCGGCTTGCAGAGCCAATACGACTCGACCTGGATGGGCCGCTTCCAGGCGGTGAAATCCAAGTTGCAGACGGTGAACCTGAACCCGTCGGTCTCCTATGACGTGAGCGATACGTTGAGCATCGGCGCGGGGGTGAGCTATCAGCACATCACCGGCGACCTGACCAGCCAGACCAACTACGCCGCTGCCGTCTATAGCGCACAGCTCAAGGCCGGTGCGACGGCCACGGCGGCCGCTACGGCGGCTGCCGCGTATGCAGGTCAGGAGGGATTGGGCACCATCACCGGCAGCGACAGTGGCTGGGGCTACAACTTCGGCGCGTTGTTCAAGCTCAGCGAGCAGACGCGTGCTGGTCTGGCCTATCGTTCGCAGGTGAAATACAAGCTCAGCGGCACCGCGACCTTTGCCAACCGTCCGGCGGCGTTGGCGACTGCGTTGGCGGACCAGCCGGTGACCTTGGACATCACCATGCCGGATTCCTTCTCCATGAGCGCGTTCCACCAGTACAACGACAAGCTGGAAGTGATGGCCGATGCGACCTGGACCGGCTGGAGCGTGTTCCAGAAACTGGATGTGAAGACGGCGAGCGGTACTTCGCTGGGCGCCGCCACACCGGAGAACTGGAAGAACACCTGGCGCGTCTCCGCTGGTACCAGCTATCACTACAACGAGCAGTGGACCGCGCGTGCCGGCGTGGCGTATGACCAGTCGCCGGTGGCGGATGCCTACCGCACGGTGCGCATCCCCGATTCCGATCGCACCTGGCTGGCGCTGGGCGGGCAGTACAAGCCCAGCCAGGCCAGCACGCTGGACTTCGGTTATGCCCATCTGTTCGTGAAGAGCGGCGCCATGAACCAGAGCGCAGCGGCCAATCCGGAGCTGAGCGGCAAGGGCTATCTGGTCGGCAGCTACAGCAACAGCGTGGATATCGTGAGCGTGCAATACGGCTATCGCTTCTGAGGCGTAGCGGCAATGGCGGCGGGCTGCGGCCCGCCGCATCCTTTGGTAACGATGGGAGTGAGTCATGGCTAATGCTTTGAAGATCCGCAAGGTCGCCGTGCTGGGCGCCGGCGTGATGGGCGCGCAGATCGCCGCGCATCTGGTCAACGCCAACGTCGAGACATTGTTGTTCGAGTTACCCGCCAAGGAAGGCGATCCGAACGGCAACGTGAACAAGGCGCTGGAGGGTCTCAAGAAGCTGGACCCGGCCCCGATCTCCTCACCGGCCCGCGTCGCCTACATCGAAGCGGCCAACTACGAACAACATCTGGAAAGACTGCGCGAGTGCGACCTGATCATCGAGGCCATCGCCGAGCGCATGGATTGGAAGTCCGACCTGTACCGCAAGGTCGCACCGCATGTGCATGCGAACGCCATCTTCGCCACCAATACTTCCGGTCTGTCCATCAACACGCTGGCGCAAGCGTTCCCTGAGAACCTGCGCCATCGTTTCTGCGGCATCCACTTCTTCAACCCGCCGCGCTACATGCACCTGGTCGAACTGATCCCGTGTGCGGGCACCGAGTCACCGTTGCTGGACGACCTGGAGACCTTCCTCGTCTCCACGCTGGGCAAGGGCGTGGTGCGCGCCAAAGACACGCCCAACTTCATCGCCAACCGCATCGGCGTGTTCTCCATGCTCGCCACCAAGCACCATGCCGCCGCGTTCAACCTCGGCTTCGACATGGTGGATGCGCTGACCGGGCGCTATCTCGGCCGCCCCAAGAGCGCCACCTTCCGCACGCTGGACGTGGTGGGGCTGGACGTGTTCGCGCACGTGGTCAACACCATGCGCGAGAACCTCACCAATGACCCGTGGCACCAGCACTTCGAGTTGCCGGGCTGGTTCCAGTACCTGGTCGATCAGGGTTCGCTCGGGCAGAAGACCAAGCGCGGCATCTACCAGAAGATCGGCAAGGAGATCCACGTGCTGGATCTGCACACGCGCGAGTACAAACTGTCCGACGCCAAGGTGGACGATGGCGTGAAGGACATCCTGCGCGAACGCGACTGGGCCAAGAAACTCGCCGGGCTGCGCAACAGCCCGCACCCGCAGGCGCAGTTTCTGTGGGCCACCTTCCGCGACGTGTTCCATTACTGCGCGATGAATCTGGAGAGCATCGCCAACAACGCGCGCGACCTCGATTTCGCCGTGCGCTGGGGTTTCGGCTGGGACAACGGCCCGTTCGAGATCTGGCAGGCTGCCGGCTGGCAGCAGGTGGCCGGCTGGATCGCCGCTGACATCGCGGCTGGCAAGGCGATGGCGAGTACGCCGCTGCCGGTCTGGGCCATCGAACCGGGCCGCACCGGCGTGCATACCGCACAAGGCTCCTTCGCCCCCACCAGTTCCCCTCTCCCACCGGGAGAGGGGGCAGGGGTGAGGGAACCCTCTACGCAAGGCAGTTATCAACCCCGCTCCACACTCCCCGTCTACAAACGCCAACTCTTCCCCGACCGCCTGCTCGGCGAAGAACGCCATTACGGCGAGACCGTGTTCGAGACCGACGAAGTGCGCATGTGGCACACCGGCGACAACATCGCCATCCTCAGCTTCAAGACCAAGATGCACACCGTCAGCAACGAAGTGCTGGACGGCGTGCTGCGCGCGGTGGACGAGGCCGAGCAGCATTTCAGCGCGCTCATCCTGTGGCAGAGCGAGCCGCCGTTCTCTGCCGGCGCCAACCTGCTGCAACTGATGCAGGGTGTGCAGGAGACACCGGACACCGGCCTGTTCGGCAAACTCAAGGGGGCGGTGAACCGCGTCAAATACACTGCGGCGGGCGGCGGTGGCGTGGGCGACATCCTCAACGCCGCCACCGGCAACGTGCCCAAGGTGCAAGAGGTCGTCGCCAAGTTCCAGCGCACCTCGATGCGCCTCAAATACGCGCAGGTGCCCACCATCGCCGCCGTGGACGGCCTCGCGCTCGGCGGCGGCTGCGAATTCTCCATCCATTGTTCAAGGATAGTCGCCACGCTGGAAAGCTACATCGGTCTGGTCGAGGTCGGCGTCGGCCTGCTGCCCGCCGGTGGCGGCTGCAAGGAGATGGCGCAACGCGCCGCCAACGAAGCGCAGCGTTACTCCGGCGATAATCGCATCGACGTATTCCCCTACCTGCGCAAATATTTCCAGCAGATCGCCATGGGCGAGGTCGCCAAGAGCGCCGAGCTGGCAAGAGAGATGGGCTACCTGCGGCCCAGCGACCGCATCGTGATGAACAAGTTCGAACTGCTGCACATCGCCAAGCAGGAAGCCAAAGCGCTCAACGCCACCGCCTATCGTCCGCCGCTGCACCAACGCCAGATCGCCGTCGCCGGCCGCACCGGTATCGCCACGCTGAAGGCCGCTATGGTCAACATGCTCGAAGGTGGCTTCATCTCCGAACATGACTACAACATCGGCTGCCGCGTGGCCGACACACTATGCGGCGGCGACGTGGAAGCCGGCAGCCTGGTGGACGAACAATGGCTGCTCGACCTGGAGATCAAGCACTTCATGGAACTGCTCGCCACCGACAAGACGCAGGCGCGCATCGAGCATATGTTGAAGAGCGGGAAGCCGTTGAGGAATTGATGATGACTGAATGCCCTGTGTGTAATTCCGTACTAAAACAATTCGAAAATCGGGGAGATAGGCTATTTTTTGAGTGCCCCCGCTGCGGTCCATACTCTCTTTCATGGGAGGCATCACAGGACTTAAATTACTATCTGAGTAAAGCCGTCAATAATGATGCGAAGTTGAGTCATGTGCTTTATCACATGAGTAAGCGAGAGCAGTGGGCTTTGGTGACAACGGGATTGCTGCAGAATATTTTAGATAGCTCTGAACTGCCGAGACCGCAGGAGCAACTTGAGAATCTCATACTTTGGCTTGGTGAAACTCAACCAAGCATGGGAGCGACAGTTCAACCTAAAGAAGATGCAATTGCTGCTGTGGGTGTGGTGGATATTTCGAGTTTGGCTTTTTTGGTGACTCAAGCAATTGAAGCCGGCCTGATGAAGGGGCTGGTTCAGGAATATATCGGAGGAGGTTGTTCGATATTTTCGCTTCAGTTGACTCTAGCTGGTTGGCAATTATTTGAAGATTTGCAACGTGGGAAATCTACGAGTCGTATTGCTTTTATGGCGATGCAATTCGGAGATGCTGAACTGGATCGGATTTACGCAAACTATTTTAAGGTGGCTGTAGCCGCTACTGGATTTGATCTGAAGCGAGTTGATGAGGGGCAGCCAGCAGGTTTGATTGATGATCGCTTGCGTGTTGAAATTCGTCAGTGTCGATTTTTAATAGCTGATCTGACTCATCAGAATAGGGGGGCATATTGGGAAGCTGGATATGCAGAGGGACTTGGAAAGCCTGTTATTTACACATGCCGCAAGGATGTGTTTGAGGATAAAGCCAAAGGCACTCATTTTGATACGAACCATCATCTCACAGTGACTTGGGAGTCGGATAAGCTTGACGATGCGCTTGAGAGACTAAAAGCAACCATTCGTGCAACACTGCCAGATGAATCCCGTATTAACGATTAAATCGTATGTCCAGAAATATGGGTCTTGTGAAGCCGTAATTTTTTATAAGCTGTTGTTGAAAATTCAGGAAATCATCTAGATGTATTCGCAAGACGTGACCCAATCCGACTTCGAAGAGAAAGTCATCGCCGCTTCGTTCAAGCAACCGGTGGTGATCGATTTCTGGGCGCCGTGGTGTGCGCCGTGCAAGGTGTTGAAGTCTTTGCTGGAGAAGCTGGCGGCGGAGTATGCGGGCAAGTTCGTGCTGGCGAAGGTGAACTCGGACGAGAACCCGGAGGTGTCGGCGCAGTTCAAGGTGCGCGGTATCCCGGCGGTGAAGGCGGTGGTGAACGGTAAGGTGGTGGATGAGTTCACCGGGGCGTTGCCGGAAGGGCAGGTGCGTGCGTGGCTGGACAAGATCATCCCCAGTCCGGCGGATGAGTTGCGCCAGACGGCGCAGCAGCGTTGGGCGGCGGGCGATGGCGAGGGGGCGTTGCAGTTGCTGGCGCAGGCTTCGCAGCTCGATCCCGGCAACGAGTGGGTGCGCGTGGATAGCGCAGAGATATTGCTGGGGCAGGGCAAGGCGGAGGAGGCGCGTACCTTGCTGGAGAGTTTGCGCGATTTCGACATCCTGAAGGATGCGCGCGTGTTGCAGTTGCAGGCGCAGGCGCGTTTGTCGCAAGCGGCGGCGGGCGAAGATGAAGCTTCATTGCGCGCGGCCATCGCCCAAGACGAGAACGACCTGGCGGCGCGCCTGAAACTGGCGAACCTGCTGGTGGCGGCGAACCGTGCGGCCGAGGGCATGGATGAGCTGCTGGAGATCGTGCGCCGCGACCGTGGTTTCCAGGACGACATCGGGCGCAAGACCTTGCTGGATGTGTTCAACCTGCTTGGCGGCGCGGGCGAGCTGGTGATGAGCTACCGGCGCAAGCTGGCTAGTCTTTTGAACTGACGGGTTTTCCTGTTTTGGCGGCCGGTAACCGAAGCCGCGCCGGCCTTTTCCCTGCTGCGGGTGTGTCTGTTGTATTGCTGCCACTCGCCCTTGCCGTGGCTTGCAACGGTTCCGGGTTTTGCTTGTAGAATCGCGCGCCGCCATCGCTCTGTTCGGCATACAACAAACATAACAAGCTGTACTTTTTCCAACGAACTGTGAAGGGTAGAGATATGAAACTCAGGGAGAGTTATGTAGGCCTCGCGTTGATCCTGGGCCTGGTTTCCGGCAGCGCGTTTGCAACGACTCATGGTCACGAGAACGAGCATGAGGCTCACGGCCATGAAGTGGCAGGTCCGGCTTGTACGGGCTATGGTCCACAGACTCCGCGCGATATCGATAGCAAGTCTGGCGACAACAAGGTGGCATTCAAGATGGCACCGCCGGCCTCCGAGATGCACCTGTGCAACATCCACTTCCATGAGAACGCCGAGCACAAGTCCAAGGACTTCTCCATCTATGCCGGCGATGGCCACGAAGGCTATGGCAGCGGCTATCAGTGCAACATCAGCAAGAAGCTGAGCAAGGCCGAGCTGGCCTGGCAGGGTGACGGCGTGTGCAAGAGCGCCCACGGCGAACTGAAGCCCGGTGACACCATCGAAGTGCACTATGTGCATACCACCTGTGACGTGCCCGGCGGCAAGGGTCTCGGTTCCTGCGTGTCGGCCAAGTGCGCCAATCCCGAGCTGCGTGTAGAGACCCAGGTTTACACACTGGTGGCCGAAGGTGGTCTGGACTTCAACGCGATCCAGTCTGCTGCGGCACTGCCGACCAATACCGGCAAGCCGGTCGAGTTCATGGGTTCTACCACGGGTCCCAAGTACAACGAGAGCGCCTGTTCCGAGTATCAGGTGACCTGGAGCGTGCGCCCTTCCTGCGCCAAGCTGAACATCAAGACGGTCGGCGAATGGTGCAAGGGCAACAAGTATGAAGAGGATCACGCTCACGGCGTGCGCCAACTGGTGAAGACTCCTTCCCTGCTGTCCGAGATCAAGTAATCTCCGCTACGTCGATGAACGCCCCTTCCGTGTGAACGGAAGGGGCGTTCGTTTTGGTGGCTTCGATTTACCGGGGGCAGTCGCTGACGTATGATGCGGCTGACC
This sequence comes from Pseudomonadota bacterium, assembly GCA_021822115.1. The sequence continues at coordinate 10,844 of JAJZSA010000016.1, read as the reverse complement.
TTTTCCGGCCCACTCGATGCGAAGGAGTCGCCCATGAGCAGACAGGTACAGGAAGCTTATATCGTCGCCGCCACACGTACTCCGGTGGGCAAGGCGCCGCGCGGCATGTTCCGCAACACCCGCCCCGATGATCTCCTTTCCCATGTGTTGACGCGCGTGCTGGCGCAAGCGCCGTCGCTCGACCCCGCGGCTATCGGCGATGTGATCGTCGGCTGTGCCATGCCGGAGGCGGAGCAGGGCATGAATGTGGCGCGCATCTCGCTGTTGCTGGCCGGCTTGCCCAAGGAAGTGCCCGGCATGACGGTGAACCGTTTCTGTTCTTCCGGCTTGCAGGCGGTGGCGATGGCGGCCGACCGTATCCGCTTGGGCGAAGCCGATGTGATGCTGGCGGCGGGCACCGAGAGCATGAGCATGGTGCCGATGATGGGCAACAAGGTGGCGTTCAATCCGGCCATCTTCGAACGCGATGAACGTTACGGCATCGCCTACGGCATGGGCCTCACGGCGGAGAAGGTGGCCGAGCGCTGGCGGGTGTCGCGTGAGGCACAGGATGCCTTCGCCTTGCAGAGCCATCAGCGCGCCATCGCGGCCATCAACAACGGCGAGTTCGCCGATGAGATATCGCCTTATCCCCTCATCGAACATGCGCCGGACCTGGGCAGCCGCACGGTGCAGGTGCGCACGCGCGAGGTGGCGCAGGACGAAGGGCCGCGCGCCGATACCAATCTGGAGGCGCTGGCCAAATTGCGCACGGTGTTCGCCAAGGAGGGTTCGGTGACGGCGGGCAACAGTTCGCAGATGTCCGACGGTGCGGCGGCGGTGCTGTTGTGCAGCGAAGCAGCGTTGAAGCGTTACAACCTGACGCCCATCGGCAAGTTCTTGGGTTTCAGCGTGGCTGGCGTGCCGCCGGAGATCATGGGCATCGGCCCCAAGGAAGCCATCCCGCGCGCCTTGAAGCAGGTCGGTCTGAAACTGGATGACATGAGCTGGATCGAACTCAACGAGGCGTTCGCCGCGCAATCGCTGGCGGTGATCAACGATGTCGGCCTGGATCCGCAGATCGTCAATCCGCTGGGCGGCGCCATCGCGCTCGGTCATCCGCTGGGCGCGACCGGCGCGATCCGCACCGCCACCTTGCTGCATGGCCTGCGTCGCCGCAAGCAGAAGTACGGCATGGTGACCATGTGCATCGGCACCGGCATGGGCGCGGCCGGTATCTTCGAAGCGCTGTAAGCTACTTTCCCCATGACCACGCCACCCTCTGCACAGCGCATCCCGCGCGGTGTCTGGGTGTTAGGCGTGGTCAGTCTGTTGATGGATGTCTCGTCCGAGATGATCCATAGCTTGTTGCCGATGTTCATGGTTTCGGTGCTGGGTATCAGCGTGTTGTCGGTGGGCATCATCGAAGGTCTGGCCGAAGCGACGGCATTGATGGTCAAGGTGTTCTCCGGTGCGCTCAGCGACCGCCTGGGCCAGCGCAAGACGCTGGCGGTAGTGGGCTATGGTCTGGGTGCGCTGACCAAGCCGATGTTCGCACTGGCACAGGGCGCCGGCATGGTGCTCACCGCGCGACTCACCGATCGCATCGGCAAGGGCATACGCGGTGCGCCGCGCGATGCGCTGATCGCCGATATCACGCCGCCGGCGGTACGCGGAGCGGCATTCGGTCTGCGCCAGTCGCTGGATACCGTGGGCGCCTTCCTCGGCCCCTTGCTGGCGGTGGGCCTGATGTTGCTGTGGGCGGATGATTTCCGTGCGGTGTTCTGGGTGGCGGTGATCCCCGGCGTGCTGGCCGTGGCCTTGTTGTTTTTTGGTGTGCGTGAACCGCAGCGCGCGTCGACGAGCCCGCCGGTGATGCCGCTGCGCCGCGACAATCTGCGCCGCCTTTCCCGCAGCTATTGGAGCGTGGTGGGCTTCGGCGCCTTGTTCACGCTGGCGCGTTTCAGCGAGGCCTTCTTGGTGTTGCGCGCCGAGCAGAGCGGCGTGGTGATGGCATTCGTGCCGCTGGTGATGGTGGCGATGAACCTGGTCTATGCGGCCACGGCCTATCCTTTCGGCAAACTGTCCGACAGCGTCGATCATCGTCGTCTGCTGGCATGGGGGCTGTTGCTGCTGATCGCGGCCGATCTGGTGCTGGCGTGGGATGGCCACTGGTGGTTCGTGCTGCTCGGGGTGGCATTGTGGGGCGTGCATCTGGGTATCACGCAGGGCTTGCTGGCGCGCATGGTGGCAGATAGCGCGCCGCCCGAATTGCGCGGCACGGCCTTCGGATTGTTCAATCTGGTGAGCGGCGTGGCCATGCTGTTGGCGAGCGTGTTGGCCGGTGCGCTGTGGCAGACATGGGGCGCGGCGAGCACTTTCTACTGCGGTGCCGCGATCAGTGTGTTGGCGCTGCTCTGGCTGTTGGGGCGGGATGATAAACTGCGCGCCGATTTCGATTGAACAGGAGTAGGCATGAAGCGTATCGCGCTGTTGGGGTGGTTGTTATGTCTGGGTTTGCCGGCGGCTGCGCTGGAAGTGAACGGGGTGAAGCTGGACGATACCCGGCAGGTGGCTGGGCAGTCGCTGGTGTTGAACGGCGCCGGCGTGCGCACCAAGTGGTTCTTTAAAGTGTATGTCGGTGCGCTCTATCTGACGACGCGCCAATCCTCGGCGGATATGGTGATCGCCGACGAGCATCCGCTGCGCATCGAGCTGCACCTGTTGCGCGAGCTGTCGGGCAAGAAGCTGTATGGCGCTTTCAACGAGGCGATCCAGGCCAACCACGATGGACGCGAGCTTTCTGCCATGCATGATGCCCTGCGTCAGATGGCGGCCATCTTCGATGCCGTGGGCAAGACGCAGAAGGGCGATGTGGTGGCGCTGGATTACCAGCCTGGCACCGGTACCCAAGTGGTGGTGAACGGCAAGGTCTATGGTGTCATCGCGGGCGCACAGTTCAAGCGTGCCCTGCTCAAGATATGGCTGGGCGGCAAACCGGCGCAGGAAGATCTCAAAAAGGCGATGCTCGGTGGTTGATCCAGCAGATCCCGCCGCAGAGCGGGAACACTTCGACGTGGATCACGATTTCATCGCGCACCTGAATGGCGAGTGCCTGTCCTGGGCAGGCATGGATGGCGCAGCCTTGCAGCAGGCGTTGCGCGCGCAGGGCGATACTTGGCATGCGCTGGTGCAGGAACGCTGCCCGCACTTGTTCGCCAGCGTGCCGGTATTCGTCAGTGACTTGCAGTGGCAGCAGATGCTGGAGGTGATCGCTGCGGCGGAGCAGGCGTTCGGGGCGACCGCGCCGGATGCGCCGCGCGGTGTGTTCTATGGTTACGACTTCCACCTCAATGCCGAGGGCGCGCACCTGATCGAGATCAACACCAATGCCGGTGGCGCTTTCCTCAATGCCTTGCTCATCGATAGTCAGCACGCGGCGCAGCTGTACGGTGAAGCGGTGAGCGTGCCGGATCTGGAAAGCGTGTTCATTGCCATGTTCCGCGAAGAATGGCGCCGCGCACGCGGCGCTGCACCACTGCGCAGCATCGCCATCGTGGATGAACAGCCGCAAGAGCAATATCTGTATCCCGAGTTCCTGCTGGCCAAAGCGCTGTTCGAGCGGCACGGCATCACTGCCGTGGTGGCCGACCCCGGCCAATTGCTGGCACTGGAAGAAGGGCTCTATCTGGACGGGCTGCGTATCGACATGGTCTATAACCGCCTCACCGATTTCGAGCTGCGCGAAGTGCCGCCGTTGCGCCAGGCCTGGCAGCGCGGTCAGGTGCTGGTGACGCCGGGGCCGCAGCACCATGCCAGATATGCGGACAAGCGCAAGCTGGCCTGGTTGAGCGATGCCGCAGCGTTGCGTGCTGCGGGCGTCGCCGATGAGGCGATCAGCGCACTGCAACGCGGCTTGCCGCATACCGAGCTGGTGCATGCACAAGACGCCACGCGCTGGTGGAGCGAGCGCAAGCAATGGTTCTTCAAGCCGGTGAGCGGTTACGGCAGCAAGGGCGCCTATCGCGGCGACAAGATGACCAAGCGCGTGTTCGATGAGGTGATGCAGGCGGATTACGTGGCGCAGAAATTGGCGGCTCCGGGCGAGCGTATGGTATGTCTGGCGGACGGTACGGCGCAGATGCTCAAGTTCGATGTGCGTTGCTATGTCTATGCCGGGCAGGTGCAGCTCGTGGCCGCCCGTCTCTATCAAGGTCAGACCACCAATTTCCGCACGCCGGGCGGCGGTTTCGCGCTGGTGCGCCGGGTATCCTGAAGCCGGGGCCATAGCCGGGTATAGGTTCAGGCATAGGCCTTGATATAGGCCTTTCGGCATATTGTGCCGGCTTTCTCCACGCGAGCAGAATCACTCCCCCCGTTATTGTGATGATGGAGGTGGATCATGTGGGCACTGACCGGTGTAAAGACCCAACCCAGCGTGGTACGCATGGAGCGATTCGATGGCATCCGGGCCATCCAGGCGCATATCGAACAGCGCGAGCACGTCGAGGCCTATGTGCATGGCGCGACGACGAGCCGCCCCTGTTTCCACGACGACCATTGCGCGCATTGCCAGTTGCGCAAGTGGCTGCACGGCCCGAGCGGCGGGCAGATCAGCGACATGGGACTGCTGGATGAGTTGCATAGCAGTTGCCATGATTTCCTCGAGGCGGCAAAGCATGCGCTGCACTTGGCGGAAAGCGGGCAGCGCCACGTCGCACGTACCCTGGTGCGCAAGGAAGCCAAATTCAGCGAAGCGTCTGATCGCTATCAATCCAGCCTGGCGCGGCTGCATCTCTCCTGCGAGATGATTTGAGACACGGATGACCCGGTATCCGGCATGAGCGGATACCTGAAAGGGATGCCATGGGCTCCGTATTCAGGTCTGGCCGACATTGGGGGGCTGCTCCAGCGCTCGGTTTCTCTTTGGGCGACGATAACCTGCCAGTGCGTCGCGAGCAGTTGCGTATGCGCATGGAGACATATCCGGTGCTGGTGCTCAGCCAACTGTTGGTGCAACCGTTGTTCATATGGCTGTTGTGGCGCGAGGGACTGGGGACCAGTCTGCTGCTCTGGCTGGCATCCGCGTTTGCCTTGCATGTCGTTGAATTGGTCAAATGGGCGCGCCATCGTCATCGCTTGCACAGCCTGGCGGATTGTCGTGACTGGCATCAGCATTTCACATTCTTCGCGCTTGCTTCAGGTTTGCTGTGGGGCATGGCTGCGGTCTGGTTCTTTCCGTCCGATCTGTTCACCGAAGGGCTGATGATCTGCGTGCTGCTCGGTCTGCTGGCGGGCAGCATCTCGATGAATCCGGTACATCCGCCTTCGGCCATCGCTTATGCGCTGGGCATCATGGTACCGCTGGTGCTGCGCGTGTGGAGCGCACACGGGGCGACGCAACAGGTACTGGCGGGATTGCTGCTGCTGTTCGGCCTGGTCATCCTCATGGCGGGGCGCATCCTTAGCCGCAACCTGCTGCATTCCATCCTGCAACAGTTCGAGATACGCGAACTGTTGCAGCAGGTGGAGGCGCAGAAGCTGGTGTCGGACGTCGCGAAGACGCGACTGGAGCGCATCAATGCCGAGATGCGTGTGCATGAAGGCAAGCTGGAGCGCATGGTGCGCGAGCGTACTGCGCTGTTGAGGCAGCGCTCGCGCGAAGTCGAACTGACGCGCGATGCGGCGATCCTGGCGCTGACCACACTGGCGAAGACGCGCGACAACGAAACTGGCAGTCATATCGTGCGCACGCAGAATTTCATGCGTTTGCTGGCGCAGGCCTTGCAGCCGCATCCACGCTTCAGTGATTTTCTGTCGGACGAGAACGTCGAATTACTGTACAAGCTTGCGCCCTTGCACGATGTGGGCAAGGTCGGCATCCCGGACCATATCCTGCACAAGCCGGGCAAGCTGAGTAGCGAGGAGTTCGAGGTGATGAAGTCGCATGCCATCCTCGGCGGCAACGCCATCTCGGCGGCGGAGCGGGAGTTGTCGCTGAACAACCATTTCTTGCGCGTGGCGCGCCAGATCGCGGTCGGCCACCATGAGAAATGGGATGGCAGCGGTTATCCTTATGGCCTGCGCGGCGAAGACATTCCCATTCCGGCCCGCCTGATGGCGCTGGCCGATGTCTACGATGCGCTGACCTCTGCGCGGATCTACAAGCCGGCGCTGCCGCATCAGGAAGTGGTGGACATCATCGCGGGCGAGGGCGGTGCACATTTCGATCCGGCCGTGGTGGAGGCTTTTCTGCGAGTGAGGGATCAGTTCGCGGCCATCGCGGAACGGTTCCGCGATCAGTTGCAACCGGCTGTGTAGCGCACGGATCAGCGCGGATTGATGCGTAGCGGGACCTGGCCGAAGATGGTCTGCGGGGCGAACTTGCCGAAACGGCCGGCTAGGGCCGTGCCGCAGTGCTGGCAATGGCCGTGTTCGTCCAGCCGATAGTCGCGGATGCGATAGCCGTCGCGTACGATCAGTTTCTCGCCGCAGGTTTTGCAGAAGGTCGTCCCACCTTCGAGGTCGTGCACGTTGCCGGTATAGACGTGATGCAGTCCATGTTCCTGTGCGATGCGGCGCGCGGCGCTCAAGGTGGCTGGCGGCGTGGGGGGGATGTCGGTCAGCTTGTAGTCGGGATGGAATGCGGTGAAGTGCACGGGCACTTCAGTACCCAGATGCCCGGCGATCCAGGCGCACATGTCGGCGATCTCCTGCGAGCTGTCGTTCAGCCCCGGGATCAGCAGCGTGGTCAGTTCTACCCAGACGTCGGTCTCGCGGCAGAGATATTCCAGCGTTTCCAGCACCGGTTGCAGGTGGGCGCCGGTCTGCTTGAAATAGAAATCCTCGCTGAAGGCTTTCAGGTCCACGTTGGCGGCATCCATTTTGGCGAAGAATTCCTGGCGCGGCTGTGCATGGATGTAGCCTGCCGTCACTGCCACGGTCTCGATCCCCGCTTCGTGGCAGGCGTCGGCCACATCCATCGCATATTCGGCGAAGATCACCGGATCGTTATAGGTGAAGGCCACGCTCTTGCAGGCCAGGTCCAGCGCAGTCGCGGCGATGGCCTGCGGCGAGGCTTGGTCGGCCAGTTTGTCGAAGCTGCGCGCCTTGGAGATATCCCAGTTCTGGCAGAACTTGCAGGCCAGATTGCAGCCCGCGGTGCCGAACGACAAGACGCTGCTGCCCGGATAGAAGTGATTGAGCGGCTTCTTCTCGATGGGGTCGATGCAGAAACCGGAACTGCGGCCATAGGTGGTGAGCACCATCTGGTCGTTGATGCGGCCGCGCACGAAGCAGGCGCCGCGCTGGCCTTCCTTGAGTTTGCAGTCGCGCGGGCACAGGTCGCATTGCAGGCGACCATCTTCCAGCTTGTGCCAGTAGCGTGCCGGGTAACGCTCTTCGAGAGAGATCGGTTCGTCCATGTCATTCCCCTTCGCTGAACTGTTGCACCGTGTAGCGTGCGAGACGGATGTCGTCCGACCAGAAGTCGCTGGCCAGGCCGGCTTTGCGTTTGAGTTGTCGCAGGAAGGCCGCGGGTTGCGGCAGTTCGTCCCACACCTGCGGCAGGAAGGTGGCGCGATGCAGGCCATATTCCAGGATCAGGCCATCGGTGCCCGGGCGCAGTTGCGCCAGGGCATCGCGTTCGTCGTAGCAATCCATGGGGGTCGCATCGGACAGGATGGAGACTTCGATCTGCAGGTCATCCAGTTCGGCGGGCGTCAATGGTTCGAACCTGGGGTCGCGGAACGCTGCGGCGACCGCGTTGTGGCAGACATCCTCGAACAAGGGGCGACGTGCTTCCAGCGAACCGATGCAGCCACGCAGATGGCCGTGCATCTTGAGCGTGACGAAACTGGCGCGGGGGCGTTGCAGCCAGTGTACGGGGAGCGCGGCCGGGGGCGGGCCGCCGTACTCGGCGGCGATGGCGGCGCGTGCGGATTGCAGCAGGATGCGCCCCTGTTCAGCGTCCAGCATGACCATCCTCCCCGGTGAAGGCGAACGCCGCATAGCCCACCACAGCATCGTGCGGGCCGGCGGTGTCACCTGAATTGCGCAGGTCGAGCAGATGCGCGAGCAGTCCATGCTTGCGTGCGGCCAGCAGCAGGCCATTGATGGGGGTGGCACCGCAGGCCAGCTCATGGCTCAGCGCGGGGCGTAACGCCAGGATGTCCTGCGTGGTGTGCCGGTCCATGGTCTGTGCCACTTCATAGGGCAGGTAATGCGTCAGGTCGGAGCTGATCACGATCAGCGTCTCGTCACCGCCCCAGACTCGTTCCAGTACCTCGGCGACCTCTTCCTTGCGTGCATCCCCCACCGCCAGCGGCAGCAGGGTGAAGCGGCCCAGTGTCATTTGCAGGAAGGGTAGCTGCACTTCCAGCGAATGTTCCAGGGCATGCACTTTGTCGCTGACCACCACCTGCGGCAGGGAGGCCAGTTCGTGCATGGCAGTGGTGTCCAGCGCGATGCTGCCGAGCGGGGTGGTGAAGCTGTCGCATGCGGGCAGGGCGAGGCCGCGCACGGCGACGCGATGCGTGGGGCCGAGCAGCACGACGCGGGTGATGCGGGAAGCGATGCTGCGCAAGGCGGCATAGGCGGAGGCGGCGATGGCGCCGGAATACATGTATCCGGCATGCGGGACGATCAGTGCTTTGGGGTGGTGCGGGGAGGTGGAAGCTGCGTCCAGCAGGGCACGTACATCCTGGCTCAGGATGCGGGCATCTGCCGGATAGAAGGTCCCGGCGACGGCTGGCGGACGTGAACTCGACATGCTTTCCCCCCGGAACGCGAGTCAGGGTGCCAGCATAGGCCGCCTCGGCGTATCCGGCAAGTGGCCGCCGGCCGGGCGGCAGCAAGCGACGGCTCAGCCCAGCAGATGTTTCACATGCTCGCGCTCGTCCAGCAACTCACGGTGGCTATCCTGCATATGCTTGCGCCCCAGTTCGCTGATGGGCAACCCCTGCACGATCTCGTAATGGCCGTTGCGGCAGGTGACCGGGAAGCCGTACATCACCCCTTCCGGGATGCCATAGCTGCCGTCGGACGGCACGCTCATGGTGACCCAGTCGTTATGGTGCGAGCGCAGCAGCCAGTCGTGCATATGGCTGATGGCGGCATTGGCGGCACTGGCGGCACTGGACAGGCCGCGCGCTTCGATGACGGCAGCGCCGCGCTTCTGCACGGTGGGGATGAATTCACCTTCCACCCAGGATTCCCATCCGTTCTGGCGCAGTACGTCCAGCACCTTGCGGCCGCGGATCTCGGCATGCGACAGGTCGGGATACTGGGTGCCGGAATGGTTGCCCCACACCACCATCTTCTTGATGTCCTGGATGGGCTGGAACAGCTTGAGCGCGACCTGGGTGATGGCGCGGTTGTGGTCCAGGCGCATCATGGCGCTGAAATTGTGCGGATCGAGGTCGGGCGCGTTCTTCATGGCGATCAGCGCATTGGTGTTGGCCGGGTTACCCACCACCAGCACCTTCACGTGGCGCGCGGCGACCTCGTTCAGGATGCGTCCCTGCTCGGAGAAGATGGCACCGTTGGCTTGCAGCAGGTCGCTGCGCTCCATGCCTTTGGCGCGCGGACGAGCGCCGACCATCAACACTACTTCGGTGTCGCGGAAGGCTACACGCGGATCGTCGGTGCAGATGATCTGTTGCAGCATGGGGAAGGCGCAGTCTTCCAGTTCCATTGCCACGCCGCGCAGGGCTTGCTGGGCGGGCGCGATGTCGAGCAGTTGCAGGATGATGGGTTGTTCGCGGCCAAGCATGTCGCCGTTGGCGATGCGGAACAGCATGTTGTAGCCGATCTGGCCGGCGGCGCCGGTGACGGTGACGCGGATGGGTGCTTTCATGTTCTCCTCCTGCGTGATGGTGTGCGGACATTCTGCCAGCGATCACCCCTCAGCGGAAGGACGGGATGCTGGGGTCAGTCGCTATCCTGGGCGAGGCGGATGATGAGCGATTTCTGTCCGAATATGGGTACGCCCAGTGAGTTGGCTGCTTCGACAGCTTGTTCGATGGTGAGCATGGTCGCCAGCACGATAGGTCTGTCCTGGCCGGGCTTGGTGTTGACGAAGTGCACGCTTTCGACCGCGCCGAATCCGGTCAGGGTCTGCCTCACGCGTTCGACGATATGATCTTCCCCTTGCGAGATATGGAGTTGTTTCAGCACCGCGGTCACTTGTTGGGATGGCTTTGTGCGTGCAGCAACTGCACATAGCGTTCGACCAGTTTCCGCGTCTGTTTGGAGACGCCGAGCTTGAGGCTACGCCGGTCGGTTTCGCTGCGGGTGCGCGTGAGAGTCCCTGCTTCTACCAGGGCATGCACCCGGCGCTGCACGGTGGCAGCCGAGCTGATGCCCAGCAGGATGAGGCATTTCAAGGTGAGCGGTTCTCCGATCTCTTCGTGATAGCCGATCTCGATCACGATGTCGAAATCCTCGTGCGATCGCAGATGCGGCATACGATTGCGCTCGAATTCCCTGATTAATTTTAGTTTTTTGAAAGAGGTCATGGCCCGGCATTTTCATTCAAATGCGCTGCATGGCAAGGGGGATTGCATATCATTTTGCGAACTATCTGCAAGGTTCCTGGTGAGACGGGGCGCTGAGGCGGAGAGATTCGCGCGCTCCCTTGTCTGTGCCGCACCGCCTGTCAATATTGATTATTAAATGTGGCGGCAGAACATCGCTGCGTGCGGGACGGCGCGACACAAACGCCGGGTAACCGGTGTAAGATTGCAGCACTCGATTTCGGTGACGGGATAACGAATGAACAAGATACGTCCGAAGCATCTTGCGCTGCACAAGATCAAACTGCCGCTCCCCGGATTCGTCTCCATCCTGCACCGTGTCTCCGGTGC